>CAYLLU010000004.1:18359-32489 GCA_964384845.1 uncultured Dehalococcoidia bacterium | reverse complement strand
AGGCGAAGAGTTCGAGAAGTCCAATTCCCGAGGCGAGACAATCCATATGATCGACAAAGCTGCGCTGCGTGTCATGAAACCTACCGCCCATTTGATCAACACATCTCGAGGACCAGTGGTGGATCAAGCAGCCTTGACAAGAGCACTGTCAGATGGGTGGATAGCTGGTGCGGGTATAGATGTGTTCGAGATTGAGCCGCCGGGTGAGCATGAGCGGCTGCTCAAGATGGATAACGTCATAGTAACACCCCACTGTGCTTATTACTCTGATTCCGCCGTCAGTCAGCTACCCAAACGGTGCGGAGAAGAGGTAGCCCGGGTACTGTCAGGCCGCATGCCGAAGAATCTGTTTAACCCAGAGGTGCTCGACAAGCTACCGCTTCGATAGTAGTAGTATCTGTTGAAGTCAGGATAGCCCGAGTCACGTCACTCTAAGGGAACACAAATGGTCTGAAGACGTGATGTCTTGTCTACCAACACAGGATGGTCCTTACCCAGATGCTTTGTCGAGAGTCTCCTCACCATGTTATGTGATTGGAGGGTAGTTCACTTGGAGAGTGGCATCTAATAGTCGAGGGCGGTCTCCATGACACGGAGGGTGTTTTCGCCGAGAATCTTGACGACGTCGGTGTCTGAGTAGCCGCGCCGTACCAATTCTTCGGTGATTTTTGGCACCTTGGTGCAGTCTTCCATCCCATTGGGAAGACGGCAGCCGTCGAAATCTGAGCCCAGTCCCACGTGGTCGATACCTGCAACCTTCACTATGTGGTCTATATGGTCGACGATCTCGGTCCAGTCGGGGCGATCTAGCTTTTCGATCAGTGCCTTGTACTTGCTCTCAATCTCCATTCTGCCATCGTCTGCGGCCGCGGCCAATTCCTGGTCACGTTGTTTGTTGAGTCGGTTTTCCTCGACGTTTCGCGATTGAGATAAGAAGGTAACTTCGAAGTTGACCCCGACGACGCCGTCGTTCTCTGCCACCGCCCTAAGCTGGTCGTCGTTCATATTCCTGGGGTTCTGGCAGATCACATATGAGGAGGAGTGGGATGCGATTACCGGTTTGGTAGTCGTCTCCATCGCGTCCCAGAAGGTATTCACCGAGACGTGGGATACGTCGACCAAAATACCGATACGGTTCATCTCTCGAACGACGTCTCGCCCGAAGTTGGTTAGTCCTCCGTTACGCGGCTCGTCCAAGATGCCGTCCCCCCAGTTATTCGTGTTGTTGTGGGTCAAGGTCATGTAGCGTACACCGAGGCGGTGGAATTCCCGCAGCACAGCCAAGTCGTCCAGAATAGCGTGACCGCCCTCGAGGCAGAGGATGCCCGCAAGTTTGCCTGCTCCGACGATACGACGGATATCCGAGGCGGTTCGTGCCAACTCGATCTCGTCCGGATATTCTTGGCATAGGCGATTCAGTGCGTCCGTATACCGGAGCACGCGCTGTACGGCTACTCCCTGTTCCAGATAGTCCGGATGGACGTATGCCGCGAAGAATTGCGCCGTCTGGTGCCCGGTACGCATACGGGGCAGGTCCATGTGTCCGCGGCCAGTGTCCGTACCCAGATCATCGCCATTGTCGACAGTTCGGCCCAAGCTGTCGGAGTGAGTATCGACTACTATGGACGAGAAGTGAAGCTCTCGGGCATGTTCAGTGGTCAAAGTCTCTCCTTTGAATGAATGAATTAGGTGGTATCCGCTTATCGTACCTCACTTGTGCACCGCAAGAAACCAGTTCAGGTCTGTAGATATCCCGTAATTCTTGAGGAAAAAGGAAAGTATAGCAATGTGTGGGATGCTCTTGCGGACTCGGTATAGACATTGCGTCCATCTACACACCCTTTCCCTGATCGGCAAGACGAAATATCATAAGTGCGATGGAGATGCTCTCAGTGGATAATTCGCGTAATTTGAGCATGTTGGACTAATGAAAAGCGGGAAGTATTCTTGCTCTTGACTCGAAAGGGTTTCCGTGAAGATATTGTTGCGGGTTTGTGGGATGAGACTTTTATGGCAATCGATTACTTACTTGTGGTTGCCATGAGATGTCGTGGAGGTTTCGGAGGCCGATGGTGCATTCATCCTTGGTATCCAGTATCCGAATGCCCATGCGCCGCTGGCTAGTGCGGGCAGCAGGCCCCAGAATATCGCGAACAGGTTGAGCACAATGCGCGTAGATGCCTCGACATTGTCTCCATTTGAAGCCCATACGATTCCACGAGTGAGAAGCACCAGACCGGTGATGTTCAAAATATACCCGCCCGCGATGAACGCGATGAGCCAGTAAATGCGGGGCAGGACACCTATGCCCACTGAGGCGAGGACTATAATGGATAGCAGTACGGGGCCTGAGTGTAAGGTCAAGGTGTCAAGAGAGAAGGGTTGGGCCACTGGATTGTACTTGATGAGGATCCTGGTGCCTAATACCGAGAGGGGTGTGTTGTCACCCAACAGATTCTTGGCGAGTGCGACCAGGGCCAAGTTGTATCTTTCAGCGACTGTGAGCCACAGGAGGGGTACTAGCATCACGAGTACGAGGGCCCGAAATGCGAATGAGAGCAGGTTACTGCCTCGCAGCACTGTACAGCCTTCTTGCCCATAGTAACCACATCATAATGGCCAGGAGTATGATGATAGACTGCCAGACCATCAGGTGGGCGACATTCAAATACTCTGGGTAGGCCTCACCGATCCAGAACAGGCTCATGATCCGAACTAGGTTGACTGCAGTTAGTACTACCGCGCCAGCAGCGGCCCCGGCGATCTTGGCACGTTTTGTAGCCGGGTAGGCGACCACGGCGCTGACGTAGATAATGATGGGCCCGATACCAGTACACTCTATTACGATATTTGCCACGAAGTCATTGGATTGGATGAGAGTTCCGGAGGCGATTGTGGAGCCACCCAGCAGGTTGATTATTTTACTTGCCATGGTGGCGGTCCACACTGCAATGACTTCGACCCAACTACTACCCAAGAAACCATAATATAAAATGAGTCCGAGGCTTAGGCTAGCGCCAAGGATTACAACCACCCGGATCGTTCTTTGGTTGCCTACGTGGCCTGATGCCGTGACGCGGGGATCGGCCACCGTCACGGCGCCTGTTTCGTCGGGGATATCGTGGTTGTGGAGGGACATTGAAGTGACTGGCCGCCCATTATAGACCGTTTCAATTACGTTGACACCCCCTTCTGGCCTCGAATAGAATCGATCGGTGTGGTTCGGTGCATCGCAATCTGTAAAATCGGCTTGGACGCGTATGTATCACGGCCTTGTAGTCTAGATTTTGATGTGGGGTAACAGCAGCATCCATCTCAATCCTTTCTCCTAGGATTTCCCCTTAGGAGTGGACAAGGCAGTGTTCGGCGGAGAGGAGCTTTTGTCATGGGCGTTGGATGTTGGATTGCACCTGCGCCTAAATATATGTTAACCGGAGACCCTGGTAGTTGTTTTGGTAGTAAGAGGGTGTACCGAAGGTCCTGGTTCTTTGCCTAGAATTAGAGGCTGCCTATGAAAATAACCCTCTACAATTTTCGTCCGGTTACTAGAGGCCAGGGGCTGGTTTCGAGATGAGGAAGCAACAAATGAAGACCACCAAAGAGATACGCGAGGCTTTTTTAAGATACTTCGAGGGGCAGGGCCATCTTCGGCAAGCCAGTTCGTCGTTGATACCCGTGGGGGACCCGACACTTCTATTGACCACGGCGGGTATGGTGCAATTCAAGGCGTATTTTTCGGGCGAGATTGAGCCACCCAACCGCCGGTTGACGACAGCCCAAAAGGCCTTTCGTGTTGTCGACATAGACGAGGTGGGTGATGCCACTCACCTGACCTTGTTCGAGATGCTGGGCAATTTTAGCATTGGCGATTATTTCAAAGATGGGGCAGTAGGGTTTGCGTTGGAATGCTTTGACTCGGTGATGGGTCTTTCGAAGGAACGGTTCGCGGCCACGATCCATCATACTGACGAAGAGGCCTCGGCGTTATGGGAGCGAGTTGGTATACCCCAAGAGCGCATATTCGAGTTCGGTGATAACGATAACTGGTGGGGTCCAGCCGGTGACGAGGGGCCTTGTGGGCCTTGCTCGGAGTTGCACTATGATTTTGGAGCCTATCGAGGCTGCGGCCGACCTGATTGCGGACCCAATTGTGAGAACGAAACGGAATCCGGCGGCGGGTGTAACCGCTACGTTGAGCTGTGGAATCTGGTGTTCATGCAGTTCTACCAACACCTGGACGGCACACGTACTCCGCTACCGGTTCCCAGTGTCGACACTGGCATGGGGCTCGAACGGTTGGCCGTTGTACTGCAGGGGGTCGAGACTATCTACGAGACCGACCTATTCCGGCCGATCATAGCCAGAATTGAGGGGGTCTCGGGCTTGAAATACGACGATGGCCCCGAAACGACTTATGCGATGCGAGTCGTCGCTGAGCACGGCCGGAGCGCGGCGTTCCTGCTGGCGGACGGCGTAGTTGCCGGAAACGAGGGGCGTGGTTACGTGCTACGTCGTATCATTCGCCGGGCTATTTTGCACGGTCGTCGGTTGGGGTTGCAAGATGCCTTCCTTGGTAAGATCGCCTCAATCGTGATCGAGAAGATGGGAGATGTGTATCCAGAACTATTCAATCATGAGGAGTTCATCACAACCGCCCTTCGGCTGGAAGAAGAAAAATTTCAGCGCGCATACGAGAACGGATCCGCGGTTCTCACCGATGCGATGAAGTCTGGAGGCACCTTGCCTGGGGGGATCGTCTTCAAACTCTGGGATACATATGGGTTCCCCGTCGAGATGACCCGGGAGATTGCCAAAGAGAGAGGGATTGAGATTGATCTTAAGGCCTTTGAAGAGGAGATGGAGGAGCAACGTCAACGGGCTCGGGCCGCAGGGCAGTTTGGTGGGGGGGATCGGGCCAAAATACGATTGTACGAGAGCCTTGGAGTAGGTGGAACCGGTTTTTTGGGATACGAAAAACTGGCGACGACGTCCGTGGTAGTCGGGCTGATAGTCAACGGAGAAGTGGTGGGAGAGGCCAACGAATGTGATGAGGTTGAAGTTGCTCTCTTGGAGACTTCTTTCTACCCGGAGGGTGGTGGGCAGATAGGTGATTCCGGGGACATTTCTAGTGCCGATGGCAAAATTGTCGTCAATGACACTCAAACTGTAATGCCTGGATTGATTATGCATATTGGCAAGGTGGTCCAGGGCAAGGTGTCGTTAGGTGACGCAGTGGACGCACACGTTAACGCGGCGCGGAGGGAAGATGCCGCCAGAAACCACACGGCAACACACTTACTACACGCGGCGCTGCGGCAAGTGCTTGGGTCGCATGTCCGGCAGGCCGGGTCCCTTGTGGCCGCGGACCGGCTGCGTTTCGACTTTAGCCATGTCGAGGCGATGACCGTCGAGGAAATCCAAGCCGTGCAACTGCTGGTAAACGAGAAAGTGCGCCAGAACGTGATAGTGCACCGTAGCGAGGACAGTTATACAGAAGCCATACGCCGGGGCGCGCTGGCCTTTTTCGGCGACAAGTATGACGAGACTGTGCGTTTAGTCGAGATCAAGAATGGCGCGACATTCAGCTTTGAGGTTTGTGGTGGTACCCATGTGGAGCGCACGGGAGAACTAGGGATGGTCTATGTTCTGGGCGAGTCGAGTATTGGAGCCGGTATGCGTAGAATAGAGGCGGTCAGCGGACGTGGAGCAGAACTAGTGGTGCGGGAGCGATTCGCTGCGAGCGAGATAGTGGCGTCGCTTCTTGGCACGGCGGAACTGAACATAGGGGATCGCGTGCAGGCTATTTTGGACGAAATGGACTCGCTGCGCCGGGAAAAGGCGGCGTTGGAAACAAGATTGTCGTTACAGGCCGCGACTGATCTACTGGACTCTTGTCGGGATGTCAATGGGATTAGTGTGCTGGCGTCTAGAGTGGATGTTTCTGACGTAGATGTGCTGCGGGAGATGGGCGACTTTTTGAGGGACAAGCTCGGGAGTGGTGTGGTTGCGCTGGGCACAGTGATTAGCAGTCGCCCTCAGCTTCTTGTCATGGTTACTGCAGACCTGGTGGAGAGTGGACTAGACGCCGTTGCCATCGCAAGGGGCGCGGCAAAGTCTATCCAGGGTGGGGGCGGTGGAAGGCCAGAGGTCGCCCAAGCAGGCGGTCGCAACGTCGCTGGTCTAGATGAGGCGATGGGTCTGGTCGAGGGACTCGTGCGTGAGGCAGGCGCAGTGCAATGAAGGTGATGGCTTTGGATGTCGGTGATATTCACACCGGTGTCGCGCTCTCCGACTCTACAGCGCTTATTGCTATACCTCTTACCACCATTCATGTTGCCGACGAGGACGAACTCGTGGCAGCGGTGCTGGTGCTGATCGAAGAACACGGTGCAAGAGAAGTTGTGGTCGGCATGCCCTTCACTCTCTCTGGGGAGATGGGGCCGCAGGCTAAGCGCACGGTGCGATTCGTGCATCATCTGAAATCTCAGACCAGCGTTCTGATCAAGACGGTAGACGAGCGTCTTTCCACCGTCGAAGCGACCCGGCGAATGCGTGAGGCGGGTGTTCGCCGAAAAAGAGTGAGTGAGAACATTGACGCAGCCGCCGCAGCGGTGGTGTTACAGGCGTATCTTGACTCAGGTGGCGGAAGGGACTGAGATGGCCATCGATCTTCGTTCGCAACCGCACTTTCTTGTTGGCCCAATTAGCCACTGATATACTTTGACTTCAATGACTCAGAAGATCATATTGATCGGCTATCCCGCAGGGCATTCCATCTCCTCGGTATTTCAGCAGGCTGCCCTGGACTATCATGGCCTAGACGCTCGGTATCACACTGTTTCAACGGCGCCGGCTGCCCTGGGTGATACAGTGAATATATTACGGAGAGAGGGATACCTAGGTGCAAACGTGACGATTCCTCACAAGGAGATTGTGTGCCGTCATATTGATGGATTGGATCCTTGGGCGAAGACTCTCGGTGCGGCCAACACTATTGTTAAGCAGGGGCACCATTTAGTGGGGCACAATACGGATGCTTATGGCCTGATACGGGCACTGAGAGAACAGATTGGATTTCAGCCGTTAGGTAGGTCTGTACTACTCCTTGGGGCTGGAGGAGCTGCGCGTGCAGCGGCCTTCGGCCTGTGCCGCGAGGGCATAACTTCGTTGACTGTTGCTAACCGAACTGTCGAACGGGCCTGTGACTTGGTATCGGCGTTGGGAGAGGGGGTATCGGAGCGAGCCGCTATCTCCTTGAACCGGAGGGATATCGACGACGCTATAGAGGGAGTGGACCTGGTAGTTAATGCCACCTCAGTAGGTATGAGTCGGGGAGAATCAGTGGGCGAGTCACCCATCGATGTTGGATTGTTGCGACCGGGTATGGTGGTATTTGACATGGTCTATACCCCCCTAGACACCCCTCTGGTTGAAGGTGCGCGGTCTGTGGGCGCGGTAGGAATGTCCGGGCTGTGGATGTTGATTTACCAGGGAGCGGCGTCCTTCGAACTTTGGACAGGGCTGGAGGCACCGGTTGACTTGATGTACCAGGTAGGTAGGTCCGCGTTGCTCGCGACGGCGAGGTCATCTTGAAGGAGAATATTTTTCTTACTGGGTTCTCCGGCACTGGTAAAACAACTGTGGGTCGAACCGCAGCTCGTTTACTTAACTGGCACTTCGTTGACACCGACGAACAGATTGTCCGGACTACCGGTAAATCCATCGCCTCTATCTTCGACAATGACGACGAGTCTGCGTTCCGTCGCTTGGAGCATGAACAGCTCGTTCAGGTATGTGAGACCGATCAGCAGATCGTTTCCACTGGTGGTGGGATGGTGATCGATGAACAGAATAGACAGCTAATGGAGGCCAACGGTGTCATCGTCTGTTTGGAGGCAGAATTAGGGACCATCTGTAGTCGCCTGTTGACTGAGGAGAGCTCTGTGGCCAGGCCGATGCTGACGGACTCGGACCCAATGCAGCGTATCGGTGCCCTCAAAACCAGACGTCAGGGAGCGTATGCCCGTGCCCACTGGACGGTTCATACTGACAGACTGACTCCGGATGATGTGGCCGCTGAGGTTGTGAGAGCCTATCGCATGCTCGTTGAGCGAGCCGACAGGAGATCCCTATCTTTTTATGCGCCCCCCAAAATGGGAGACTTCGGAAGCCACTCCCATGTTCTTTCTGTGAGCACAGTGACTGGCGACTATCCTGTGTGGGTAGGTTGGGATAACCTAGCAGAACTGGGTGAACGGGTCCAAGATATTTTGATCACAGGGGCCGCCTATGTTGTGACGGACGTTGGTGCCGCACACCACGCCTTGGTGGCCCGAGAGTCCCTTGAGGCGGTGGGTATTAGTGTACAGGTGTTCGAGATGCCTTCGGGAGAAGTCAGCAAGTCGCTAGAGATGGTCCGACGGATATACAGTTGGCTCACCTTGCACAGGGCGGAACGGGGAGATCTGGTGATCGCTCTGGGTGGGGGGGTAGTAGGAGACATAGCCGGCTTCGTGGCTGCGACATTCCTGCGTGGGATGCGCTTTGTGCAGGTGCCGACGACGCTTTTGGCTATGGTGGACTCCTCAATAGGTGGTAAGACGGGGGTGGATCTCCCAGAAGGGAAAAACCTGGTCGGTTCGTTCCATCAGCCGCAGTTCGTGCTGGATGACGTAAAAATGCTTCAGACGCTGCCGGAACGGCAACGCATATCTGGCTGGGCGGAGGCCATCAAGCACGGCCTGATCGCCGACGAGGGGCTACTGAGCATCTTCGAAAAGAATGGTGAGGCGATTCGTTCACTGGACGGGGCTGCGAGTACTGAAGTGATCGCCCGAAGTGTGGCAATAAAGGCTGACGTGGTTTCAAAAGACGAACGTGAGACGCTGGGTCTACGTGTTCTGCTTAATTATGGGCACACCATTGCCCACGCTTTGGAGGTCGCCACAGGATATGAGAAATATTTGCACGGCGAGGCGGTCAGCATAGGAATGATGGGTGCAGCGGCAGTGTGCCGAGGCCTGAACATGCTTACCGACGCAGATGTTGACAGGCAGCGGAGGGTGCTTGAGTCATACGGCCTTCCGGTAAGAATCGATCAACCGGGGTTGGAGAGGGCTATATTGGCGGCAATGGTCATGGACAAGAAAACCGTCAGAGGTTCCATCAGATGGGTGTTGCTTGATGGGATCGGCCGAGCGGTGACTCGATCAGACGTGCCAGAAAGGTTAGTGGATAAGGCACTGGCTGGTCTTTGCCCGTGATCGGTTCAGAGGACTAACTGCAGATGGGAATGGACTACGAGTGGCTCTTGCTATTGGGCATGGGCATGGGCACTGGCGCCTTCGGCGTTATTACTGGTACGGGCGGCGGTGTCATTATGGTTCCTGTGCTGCTGCTTTTTTTCCACATGGAACCGACCGCCGTGGTTGGCACCTCATTGGCGTTAGTGGCGGTAACCAGCTTCTCTGGTTCTCTATCGTACCTTCGTCGGCACCTGGTGGATAAGCGTAGTGGATTGATGTTCGCAGCGGCAGCCTTGCCGGGCTCTGTGATTGCCCCGTTCGTGGTAAAAGAGGTGGCCGGGGATATGTTTCGAGCCCTGTTTGGCATTCTGCTCTTAGGTCTTGCTGGGTACGTGCTTTACAGGAATCTATGGTTGTCTCAAGAAGTTCACGGCAAGTCGCACCCGATGAGGATGTCAGTCCGGGAGCGGCACATCACCACCGGCAGTGGGCAGAACTACAACTATGAATTCAACGAGATATTTGCGGCCGTGTTCAATTTTATTGTGGGATTCATCTCTGCGTGCTTTGGTACGGGGGGCGGATTTCTCAGGACGCCTGTACTGGTTAGCATATTCGGTTTCCCAGTACGGGTGGCGGTAGCGACGTCGATCTTTGCCCTGTCGATGTATGCTACCGCTGGCGCCGGTGTCCATGCCCTTCTCGGTCACGTCGTTTGGTACCCCACCTTCGTCTTTGCTGGGTTGGGACTCCTCATTGGTAGTCAGGCTGGTGTGCATTTGACTTCTGAGACACAGAACAAGTGGACAATACGGATGCTAATCGCGCTCTTGATCATCATGGGCACAAGGCTTGTGCTCGATGCTCTAAGGGGGTGACGTTGTGAGATTGTTTGAGCTTCAAAAGAGCGATGGTCGCGCTCGGGTGGGTCGACTGCATACGCCTCATGGTGAGGTGGAGACACCTGTATTCATGCCGGTGGCTACACAGGGCTCAGTAAAGGCTCTGGATAGTATGGACGTGAAGGCGGTGGGTGCCGAGATGGTTCTCGGTAATACATACCATCTCTATCTGCGACCCGGTATCGAGCTCGTACGGGAGATGGGAGGATTACACCGATTCATGGGCTGGAATCGGCCTATCATGACCGACAGTGGTGGATTCCAGGGTTTCAGTCTTGAGAATCTGCGCAAGGTCGAAGAGGATGGCATTATCTTCAAGTCCCACCTTGACGGCAGTATGCACCAGTTTACTCCGGAGAAGGTGGTCGAGCACCAGAGTGTCATGGGTGTGGATATTATGATGCCCCTGGACGTATGCCTGCCTGCTGGAGTGGATAGAGAAGTGACCAAAGCTGCGGTAGAGAGGACGGCCAGGTGGGCGGAGCGTACCTTGGAGATTCACGGCGGTGATCGGCCATCGGTATTCGGTATTGTACAGGGAGGCCTCATGGCCGACCTACGTGCCCTTTCCGTGGAACGTACGGTTGCCATGGGATTTCCTGGGTACGCCATTGGCGGACTGAGCGTAGGTGAGACCAAGGCTGAGATGTACGAGATGGCGGGACTGGCGGCGGGAATGTTACCGATAGAAGCGCCAAGGTACCTGATGGGCGTTGGATCTCCAGAGGATCTGGTGGAGGCGGTGGCTAGGGGTGTGGACATGTTCGACTGCGCGCTGCCTACTCGGATTGCTCGCAACGGCGCACTATACACCGGTGGGGGTAGGGTCCATGTGTACACGGCCCGGTTCAAGTCGATGGATGCCCCAATAGACCCTGACTGTGACTGCTATACCTGCTCCTGCTTCTCGGCGGCCTATCTACACCACTTATTTAAGGCGAAGGAATTATTGGCAATGCGTTTAGGCACGATACATAACTTGCGGTTTATATTTCGGCTCATGAGTGACATTCGCGCCGCCATCGTCGATGGGCGTTTTGGAGAGTTCCGCACTGCCTTCCATCAGCGCTACGTGCCTGCCAACGAGGAGCGTCGACAGGAACAGAGGGCAAAGAGAAGCCCTAGGGCCTAGACTTGATAATAGGCCTTGGGCACTCCTCTCAATACGGGAGGGAAATAAAACTCATTAATAATTGTGATGGACAATCGAACCCCAGTATAGGGTCTTACTACTAGTAAGGAGCGATGAAAGGTCAGAGACGTGGCTCGGCGGTTGCGTCGTGATCAAGGCACGTACAGTGACTAGGGGCCTAAGGAGCTCCTTAGAATGTTCTGGACCTCGGCGGCGGCGAAAAGCTTGCCCTGTTTCTCGTAGAGTCTCACTGCTTCCTCTAGATCCGCAATTCCCAGGCGCACATTGCCCTGGTTAAGTTGGAGCAATCCGCGATTTCTGAAAGCCTCGGGAAACTCTGATTTTAGTTCAATTGCCTTGTCGAAATCCTTACGGGCTAGTTCGAATCGATCCTCATTGTAGTGGGCGAGACCACGATAGTGGTAGGCCTTGGCCATCTCGGGCAACACGCGAATGACCATGTCGAAGGAACTTATGGCATCGTCGTACTGGGCCGCGTTGAGCAAGTTGACTCCTTGCATGTACCTGAAGAGCATGTCAGGAGGTTCCGGTGTGGATGTAGCAGTGGCCGTTGACTTGGGAATTGGAGTGGGCTTAGGCGTTGCGGTGGACTTGGGGATTGGAGCCGGCGCTGGTGGTGGTGCGGGGGTGACGAAGGGCACGGTGACATGCGTGGAGATCGGAATTTGTGTCGGTTCCGTATTATTAGAGCATGCGACCAGTCCTAGAACCGAGATCATGATGGCTGTCGCGAGGTAGTTGTATTTCTTCATATATCTCTGTGGCGCCCAATGGAGCGCTTGAAAATCCAGCTTACAACATAGTATAGATGGACAAGGGTGGGCTCGGCGACCTCGATGTGGGCTGTTCACAGAGTAGAGGTTAGAATAGTAGTGGGATTCGAGTTGCGAACCAATCAGCAGTAAGGAGTCGAATTGATTAGGAGTCTCGATGAAAAATGGCCAAAGATTCATACCACGGCGTTCGTGAGCGAGTTTGCCTATGTGGTGGGAGACGTGGAGATTGGTGCAGGGTCCAGTGTTTGGCCAGGCGCCGTGGTCCGGGCAGACTCGGGGAAGATAAGTATAGGGCAACAGACATGTATCCAGGACAACTCTGTGGTACACGGGGATTCCGATGTGGTAATCGGTGATAGGGTAGTCATCGGGCATCGTGTTCTGTGCCATGCTCGAGAGGTGGGAGACGGGGTGTTTATAGATAGTGGTGCTACAGTGAATGACGGCGTGGTGATTGGTGGGGGTAGTGTCGTGGCTTCGGGCGCGGTGCTGATTGAGAACATGGAAATAACCTCGGACTCTTTGGTGGAGGGGATCCCAGGCCGAGTGCGTGGAGAAGTGGAGGAAGTTCATCGCGAGATAGCTCGATCCACGGTGGACGACTACTCGGAGAGAGCCCAGCAATATAGGCGTGAGGGTGGTCTGGAGTCCGGTGCTGTACCCTAGTCAGTTGGTTTGATGATGGAAGGGCTGGGGCCGATGAGAAAAACTATATATGTGAAGGACGCCATTAAATAACGCGCACGTAAACAAGACGCAGGAAGCTTCGTTCTTTCTACATCTCGTCGGGGACTTGCATAATCATTAGATCGAGGCAACGGGCAAGGACAGTACGAGTCGCGTCCACTAGTTTTAATCGGGTTTTGGTGATGTCCAGATCATCGGGATTCGAGGACACTACCCTGTGCTGTTGATAGAAGGTGTGAAACGAGGTTGCCAGTTCGATGGCGTAGTGAGGCAGGTGCTGGGGCTCGAGATTTTTCGCCATGAACGCGACGGTTTCCGGCAGAGCTAGCATCTTCCTGATAAGGGCCAATTCAGACTCGTGGCGGAGCAGCGAGGTGTCTCCATCAGAGAAATCAATGCCGCGTTCGGTGGCCAATCTCAGGATACTGGCGATGCGTGCATGGGCGTACTGGACATAATAGACCGGATTCTCCGATGATTCTTCCTTGGCCAGTTCCAGATCGAAGTCCATCTGACTATCAATGGAGCGTGACAGAAAAACGAATCGACATGCGTCTGCGCCGACCTCGTCGATTAGCTCGCGTAGTGTAATTAGGTCACCGGTGCGTTTTGAAAGCCGAACCACCTCGTCGCCGCGTTTGAGTGTGACGAGCTGGTAGAGGAGCAGGTCCAGACGCCCGTGGTCCACACTCAGGGCCCTGGTCATGGCTTTGAAGAATCGAGCGTGGCCTTGGTGGTCCGCCCCGAAAATATCGATTACCCTGTCGAAACCCCGGTTCTTAAACTTGTCGTAGTGGTACGCCACGTCCGTTGCGAAGTAGGTCGGCACCCCGGTACTACGAATTAAGGCTTTGTCATCATCGTCGCCCAGCGCTGACGAGGCGAACCAGGTTGCACCGTCCCTTTCCAAAAGAAAATCCTGTTCTTTCAGGAGGTTCATGGCGGCATCGAACTGGCCGTTAATGTAGAGACTCCGTTCACTAAACCATGTGTCATAATCCACTCGCAGCGCGCTCATGTCGGCACGAATCTCGTTGATCATGTGCTGCAGCCCGATCTCGCCAAGCTCCGATTCTGCCTCCGTCTCATCCATCTCCAGAAATCTATCTTCTTCCTGAACGGAGATCTGCTTGGCCAGATCTACCATGTACTCTCCGTGGTATCCTTCTGGGTGTACATCGACTTCAACTTCGTAGACCTGCTTGTATCGTGCCATGAGGGTTTTGTTGAAGTGGCGCATTTGGTTGCCGGAGTCGTTGACGTAGTACTCACGATGTACGGAATACCCAGCGGCTTCGAGTATATTGGACAGTGCAGAGCCGATGACCGCGCCGCGGGCGTGGCCTACGTGGACCGGACCGGTGGGG
>CAYLLU010000004.1:10187-18349 GCA_964384845.1 uncultured Dehalococcoidia bacterium | reverse complement strand
CGCATGCCGTTACCCAGGTTGAGGTTGCCGTAACTGGCGCCTGCGTCACGGATGAGGTCCACGCGAGTGGCGAGCCATGTAGGGTCGAGTGCTATGTTGACGAAGCCGGGTCTGGCGGCCCAAACGCGGTCCACTGGTCCCCCTATTGGAATCAGTTGCGCAAGTTTTTTTGCGATATCAAAGGGACTCATCCTCATTGCCCGCGCCAACTTGAAGGGGGTGCTAGAAGCGAAGTCGCCGTTCTCGATGCTCTGTGGACGTTCTACCGAGATCGGAGGGGTGTCTGCCTGTGGTAAAGTTCCAGAGCGCATCGCTTCTTCCAGGGCCTCTGATATAAGGGTCTCGACGTGGTCTCTAGAACTGATGGCCTCGCTCGTCATTGTTGGGTACAACCTCACTACATTTCGTATCGTCCAAATAGCGTAACACAGCGTTTGGCGAAGTCGGACTTCTATGAGAAGAACTCAGGCCTCATATTAGCATGGATCGATTGTAGTTATGATGAACAGCTAGTATGTCGAATGTGTAGGGTAAAGGCAGATCTATAAGGTGATGAACGGTGCTGTAGCGTCTGGCGGAGCCAATGTGGCGATAGGTGAGAAGGTGTGTTTGGGTCTTCCCATAGGGATCGGTGTAGCTGTCAATGAAGACATGCAGGTTGGGGCCTGTGTCGAGATTGAACAGGGTGTGGCGTTTGTATCTGTTGTTGGCGTGATTGGACTTGGGTTGGAGAGGTCTTTGTCTAAGCGGTCATCCAAACTGGGGGGGGATTCCTTCGTCTCAGGTTTTCTTTGTAACACGGTAACACGTGATTAGGCCCAGAGAGTGACCTGATGATCAGAACCATGTCTCGGGTCATTTAGAGCGTCAGGTCCAATCGTACCGCCATGTTGATCAAATATGTCTAGGCCACAACGCTGAGACGGTCTTCGATTTCCACGTCTCCCGAATGAACTTCGGCAACGACTTCGGCTGTCTCTACACCCCTGGATTTCAGCGCTCTGAGGAGTGCGTCCAATCGGGGCTCTGGTACAGAGATTAGCAGGCCTCCAGAGGTTTGGGCGTCGCAGAGTAGGAGCTTTGAGGGCTCGTCGACGTCCTGGTCCCACCGAACGGCGTGGTTGGCATACTCCAAATTGCGGAGTGTGCCACCTGGAACTATTCCGTGAACAACCAGGTCTCGCGCTCCCTCCAGGAGGGGTATTTTTTCAAGATAGAGGGTCGCCCGGGCGCCGCTGGCTTCCAACATTCTGAGGAGGTGACCGACAAGGCCGAAGCCAGTTATGTCGGTACAGGCGCTGACGCCTATTTTGACCATGGTGTCCGATGCGGCATGGTTCAGCTCTGCCATGGTCCGAATGGCGCCGTCCAGGACGTCGGCCCCAATCACACCGTCTTTGCCGGCTGTCGTAATAATGCCCGTACCGATGGGTTTGGTTAGTACTAGGATGTCTCCTGGCCGCGCAGTCGAGTTTGCCACCTGCATTCCAGGCTTGACCAAGCCGGTGACCGCCATACCGTACTTTGGTTCGTGGTCGTCGATGGTGTGACCTCCAGCCACTAGCACGCCGGCCTCACGGGCCTTGGAGGCTCCTCCTTGTAGGATACGGACTAGGATGTCTTTGGACAGAGCTCTGGGGAACCCAACTATATTCAGGCCGAGCAAGGGACAACCTCCCATGGCATAGACATCGCTAAGGGAGTTGGCCACGGCAATCTCTCCAAAGGTGTAAGGATCGTCCACGATGGGAGGGAAAAAGTCGACTGTCTGGATCACTGCTAGATCGGCACTTAGCCGATAGACAGCGGCGTCGTCCGCCGTCGAGACTCCCACGAGCAAGTCAGGATCCGTGACTGTCGGTAGCTGGCACAGTACCTGCGCCAGGTCGTGTGGACTAAATTTGGAAGCTCAACCGGCGCAACTGGCCAGCGTGGTGAGGCGTATCTCTTCTGCCATTGTTATCCCTTATTAGTCATAAGTAGTTAAAAATATGATACCCAATAAATAGGATTTCTGGGGGAGGACCGAGTATAACACAGTAGATAGTGCCGACTCCTGGCCTAACTTGACTTGGGGCATTGAACGTATCTCATTACGGCATAGGCCACTGTACGGATGCCTTTTAACGAAGAACTTGACTTGAGCCGTAACCGGCCCTAGAATTCACAGCCTTATCTCCAGGGGAGTCCAAGAGATCGATGCCGATTCGTATTGTCAGACGCTTCCTCCAGCCCGATGTGGACTCTTGCGATGCAGCCTGGTTGATCCAGATGTCAGTGATGCTGTTCGTGCTTCTGCTGCCTATATCCAGCTATGTTGCTGCGCTGCCAATTATCCAGGAGGAGTGGGGGCTCAATAATACTCAAGCCGGTGTAATATATTCCGTCTATCTGGCTGGGTACGTAATGTCCGCACTTTTCGTAGTGCCGCTCACGGATCGATTAGGCCCTCGTATTGTCCTGATCTGGTCTGCGGCGCTGTCGTTAGTAGCTCATCTTGCTTTTCCAATTGTGGCTGAGGGCATGGTTAGCGCGATAGTACTGAGAGCGGTTGCAGGCGTTGGGCTTGTTGGAATATACATGCCAGGTTTGCGCATCATTTCCGAGTGTTTTTCAGGGAAGAGTCGAGGCACTGCGATAGGTCTGTTCGTCACGGCCCAATATATGGCCAATAGCGCCTCGATCGCCATCACTGGAGCTCTCATGGCCTCATTGAATTGGCGGGATGCCTACATTGTGGTGTCTGTCGTAGCTGTCGCAGGGCTGCCAATGGCCCATGTGCTACTGCGCTTCCATCGGAAACCCATCAATGAGGTCTCTTCGGGTCGTCTGAATCTGCGCGCACTGCTCAATCCACCCGTTCGATACCTAATCCTGGGCTACTCTCTCCATGCCCTGCAGTTGTTCGCGGTACGTGTTTGGCTGCCGGCTTTTTTGGTGGCTATACTCGTTGCCAAGGGTAGTGATGGGGCACTGGCAGTGGTGACTGGGGCGACGGTGGGAGGTCTTTCGTTACTGGTGGGGTCCATCGGGCCCTTCATTGGGGGCGCAATTTCGGACCGGTGGGGTCGGGCGAACACGGCCTCAGCGATTCTTGCGCTCAGTGGCACCTGCGCGTGTCTGATAGGCTGGGCGGAGGGTCTACCCTTCACCGTCGCTGTGGTATTGAGTGTGGTGTATGGTTGGGCCATTGCTGCTGACTCCGCCATCTACTCTACGGGCATAACGGAGGTGTCGAGCCCTTCTAATCTGGGTTCCACTATGGCACTACAGGCGTCATTGGGTCTTGTTGGCGGAGTTATTGGGCCGATACTGTTTGGGGGGATACTGGATCTGGTACCCGAGACCATGAGATGGAGCTTCAGTTTCTCGTCTCTTGGTATACTCGCACTTGTGGCCATTTTAGGGATGTTACGTCTGCGCCAACTGCCCCAGGCTAGATTGCTGGCCAGTGGAAAGGGGTAGCGTAAGGGTTTAGGATTTAAGGGCAGGTTAAGACGAAAATCTGAGGGAGCCGGATAACTATAACTACATCATTTTTGGCGTGTCGATCTAATTCGGGAGATTTAACTTGGCATTAGTAATTGTGAAAGCTCTGCAAAACATGCAACAACTCGTGGTGACCTCGGGGCATGCATTCGTGGCGGATGAACCCCCTGATGTTGGAGATGGTCTGGGCCCTGATCCGTACGAGTTGTTGTTGGCGTCTATAGGCACCTGAACGGCCATGACGATCCTCCTGTACACGCGGAGGAAAGGCTGGCAGATGAAATCAATCGAGGTCGAGAGTACACATCGCAGAGTCCATCGTCAGGGCCGAGAGAATTGCGGGGTCGGCGAGGGGGGCTTTGTAGATGAGATCAAAGTACGTATCTTGGTGGAAGGCGCGTTATCGGGGGACCAGGTGGAGAGAATCAGGCATATCGCTGGGCGGTGCCCGGTAAGTCGGACTATAGAGGCTAAGCCGACCATCTTGCATGAGGTTGAGGTCGTCGAATAAGACGCTATAGCATGGGCCGTTGTACCATTAAGTGCCTATCTGGATACGATGTCCTTGCTGTGGTGGATTGTCGTAGCTACTTGTACATCTGAGAAACAAGATAGTGAGAGTAGATGAGTGGGGTCCTTTTCTCAGGGTATCACAGGGTATTTCTCATATATATTTTCCTAGCTATCTTTCGAGAGAAGAAATGCTCAAATATGAGGATTTATTCTGCACTTTTCACATTTACCAAGAGTGGCGATGGATCTCAATAATAGGAAAATACTGATTACGGGTGGTGGCTCTGGGATCGGTCGTGCTGCGGCGGTCCGCTGTGCGGGTGATGGTGCATAGGTGGTGGTTGCCGATATTAGTCAGATCGACGGCGAACTGAGCGTCGAAATAATACGTGCTATGGGGGGAGAGGCCTTGTATGTTAGAGCCGACGTGTCGTCCGAAATGGATGTAGAGGCGAGGGCGGCCGAGGCCGATAGCCTTATGGGAGGGATCGATGGACTGGTGTCCGCTGCCGGGATCGCTCGTGACTCTCTGGTGCCGATCGATGAACTGCTGACTGAAAACTGGGATCAGGCCATCGACGTTAATCTGCGCGGCTCCTATCTAACCGTGAAACACGTGGTATCGGCCATCAGGAGGGCTGGTGGTGGCGTGATCGTGATGATCGCCTCGAGAGCGGGCGTCTCGGAGGCCAGTAGCATGGTGGCTTACGGTGCATCCAAAGGGGGAGTAAACGGCTTGGGCATCACCTTGTCACATCACCTGAAACGCGATCGTATCAGGGTTAATGTGGTTTGCCCAGGTAACGTAGATACTCCGATGAAGGTTGATATTATAGAACAGCAGGTCAAGGTCATCGGAGAGGAAGCGCATCGCGAAGAGCAGCTTGCAGGTCTGGTTGATTCAGCGGGGGTGGCGAACATCATCGCTTTTATGCTTTCGAAGGACGCGGATCTACTCCGTGGAGCGGTGTTTACCGAGTAGTTGCTATTGTCCCACCATGGTGGGACAGCTGGATCCAGACCTGCTCCAGAGCCGGACCATTAACTGACCAACGATAGCACCCAATAATAGTGTAAATCACAAGAGTTGGAAGGTGATGTTGAAGTCCACCCAGGCGATCATAGCGCCGGCTATAACGGGACCGGTCACCTTGCCCGCGTTTTTCATCGACCCGACCAGCCCCATGCCTATGCCAATGTTGTCGCGTTTCATTGTAGTCGAGACTAGGGCCACGGTAGATGGGAAGACTAGGGCCTGGGCTATACCTATCAGGACGGCCGGGACCAATAGGGCGATACCGGAGTCTACAATGCTGAGTAATAGTAGTGCTGTTCCCAGCCCGGTCATCCCAGATACTACCATCACCAGGTAACCTAGCCTGTCGCTGAGTCTTCCTCCTACAGGATTTAGAGCAATGTGGACCGCTTCTTGGACTGTCAGGAATATCCCGGCTATCATTACGTTGGCGCCTAGAGAAAGGGCTAGTAGGGGTACGAAAGTTTTCACAGCGTAGACGGATACGAAGATGACTGCATCAAGGCCTCCGGCTAGCCAGACTGCCGGAGTGCTACTCCCGGCCTTAAGTGCCTGGCGGGCCTGTCCGAGTATGGATGTGCCGTTTTGAGAGGGTCTTGGACCGATCTCCGGCAGAAATAATATTGGGATGAAGGCTGCGCTGCTTACAATTCCTATCACTGTGAACACCGACACAGGGTCCATTTTTAGAAGCATCAATCCTGCTATCGCCGGGCCAATTACGTAGCCGCCATGGCGCGCTGTCGAAAACCAGCCCAGGCGCTCTGCACGTCGCGATCCTGAAAGTTCCGCCACGTAGGCAAGTGTTACAGGGCCGTAGATGGCGGTGGCAAGGCCGTGGATGATGCGAACGGCGAACAGTTGCTCGGGAGTGGTGACAAAGCTGTACACAAATGGCATTCCAGTGAAGAATGCCGTTCCGGCCAGCAGCCACACGCGTCGCCCCCACCGGTCGGAGAGAATCCCTATCAACGGCTTTAGTATCATGCCTGTGAGAGTCGAGACGGAGACTATGAATCCCAGCAGGATATCACTGGCGCCAAGGGCTGCGGCGTACAACGGTAGCAGTGGCGACTTGCCCATTTGATAGGCCGAACGGACGATTAAGTCGGCGGTGGTTATCAGAGCGAATCCGCGCCACCAAACGTTGGGAGTCTCCACAGCATCCGGCACGATAGATCTTGGGTGTTGTATGCGTATGCTCAGAAAAACCTCCGGTCAGAGATAGACTCACCAGTTCTGTGATCTGAAGTCCCTGATTCTCCACAAGAAAACAAAATATTTAGTTGTGTATGTGAAGGTTACCTTCATACTATCGGCAAAATGACTAGGCTCCTTTTGCCCTTCTCTCCCTTTTCTCGATCGAGAATTGGAGACGTATTTATACTCTTGCCAACATGTGTTGAGATGATTCCTCTATATCTTGATTTCGGGGAGTTCTAGCTCGTGGACGACATCGATGAAACGGGGTAGGTCAATGTCGATGACCTTCTGGAGAGCCTCAAACTGAACATCTAGTCGGGACGATAGGTCGGCGAACACGAGCCTGGACTGTTTCGTGGGCCGATAGTCTGCCATCGATGGCACGAAGACCATCTCCCGGATCTTCTCGGTGAGCCGCGATGGTGCGCTGATACGGTCGTAGCCCTCAATAGCTTTGTACTGGATCAATTCTTCCTCGATGGTCGATAGTTTTTTATTAAGTGTATTGCCTGCCATTGAGATGGCATCTTTTGTAGAGTCGGAATCGGCCCTGTCGATCCACTCGTTGACTTGACCCTTGAGGCTTAGGATACGGTTGACGGCGTCCGCACTCTCGGAGATTTTGTTGCGTATCTGGATCAACAGTTCAAACTGCTCTTCGAGATCGGCCTGGGTCGCCTGAGCGAGCGGGTTCTTGAGAATTTCAAACCGTTGTGTATTGGTCTCCCCGTTTACGGAGAGTTGCACTTGGTAGTTTCCTGGGGCTGCCATGGGACCGATGAGACCGTGGTCTGTTGCATCCTCGATTTCCACCTGCCTGGCGTCCGGATAGCGCATGTCCCATATGAACCGGTTCATGCCGACCTCAATGGGCACACTTGGGTCTTTTCGTCGCTTTTTCCCGCCCGCGGCCACGACCGTATCCGGTCGTGCATTGGAAGAAAATGTCTTAATTTCACCGCCGGTTGAGCTCAGGAAGGTGAGCATGACTTCCCCATCGGGCTTCTCAGCTAGGTGATAGTGTACTATCACACCCTCAACGGGGTTTTCGCCCGCGTTCAGCATCCTACGAACGCTCTTACCAGTAGGCATCTTCTGTCCCTCGAATGTGGCAGCGGTTCCCAGACCTAGACTGTAGATCTTGCCAGGATCAGCCGACCGTTCGCCGCCGAGGGGTGACATCATGCGGTCTGCGCTGGCTGGCTCAAAAAGATGCGTTGTTCCTGCAATTTCCGGGGTGGACTGCCGTAGCACGGTTAAATCGTCGAGGATCCAGAACGATCGGCCGTTAGTTGCCGCCACTAGGTCGTTGCCCTTGACCATCAGATCTGAGATGGGCACGGTGGGCATGTTGAGTTGCAATGGTTGCCATGAGACACCATAGTCGAAGGATACGTAGACGCCGGTTTCCGTGCCTGCGTAGAGCAGGCCTGGTCTAACGGGGTCTTCTCGAATCACACGTGTAAAGTCGTCGTGAGGGATACCGTCGACAATCTGGGTCCAGGTCGCACCATAGTCTGTAGTCTTGTACAGAAATGGTCGGTTGTCATCGAACTTGTATCTGGTCGCCGACATGTAGGCTACGGCTGGATCGTGGGTCGACAGCTCAATGATGTCGATACGGGTCCAATCTGGTATATCTGCCGGGGTGATGTCGATCCAGGTCTTACCGTTATTGCGGGACAGGTGGACCAGACCGTCGTCCGACCCGACCCAGAATACCCCCTTTTCGTGAGAGGACTCAGCTAGTGTGAAGATGGTACCGTAGTGTTCGACTGCCGTGGTGTCTAGAGTGATAACACCGCCCGAAGGTTCCATCTTTGAGCGGTCACCACGTGTCAGGTCTGGGGAGATGGCAATCCAACTTTCACACACGTACTGAGAGCGGAATATCACATCCCCTGCCACGTAGAGGCAGATG
>CAYLLU010000004.1:1277-10177 GCA_964384845.1 uncultured Dehalococcoidia bacterium | reverse complement strand
ACGATGGGGTAGGTCCACTGGAATCGGTAGCGATGGTCCTTTAGGCCTAAACCCCACTCGAACTCAGGCCATACCGAGACGATTCGTGTCTGGCCGCTGGAGTGATCATATCTCAGCAAGGAGTCGCCCCCACCGTGTGAACTACCTATTGCGCCTGAGTAGACGATGTTGGAATTGTCCGGGCGCACCACGATATGGCCACTCTCGGAGGTGCCGACCGGATAGCAGTCCTCCCACAAGATGGCACCCTTTGGCGAGCGGCTCGGTACAGAGATGGCACTGTTGTCTTGCTGGGTAGCGTATACTCGATACGGAGTCTGGTTGTCGGTGGGCAAATGATAGTATTGGGACGTTGGCTGGTTGAAGATCGTTGACCATGTGTCGCCACCATTGAAGCTTACGCACGCGCCACCATCGTTGCCCTCGATCATACGCTGCGGGTTCTTAGGGTCTATCCACAACTCGTGATTGTCGCCGTGGGGAGTGTTGATCTCGGCGAATGTGCGGCCGCCGTCGGTGGTCTTCCACATGGATAAATTGAGGACGTACACAGTCTCAGGGTCTTGCGGGTCGGCGTAAACATGACTGTAGTACCAGGGGCGCTGCAGTAGGTCGCGGTTGTCCGAGATCATCTCCCAAGTGTCGCCTCCGTCGTCGGAGCGATATAGTCCACGGTCTTTAGCTTCGATGATCGCGAAAACGCGACCGGTCATCGCCGGAGACGTCGCGACGACCATTCGGCCCTTGAAAACGATGGGAAGTACAGGATAGCCGGTGATGTCGGTCCAAGTGTCGCCGCCGTCCGTAGAGCGGTATAGTCCACTGTCGGGCCCTCCACTAGTGAAGGTGTGTGGTTCGCGACGAACATGCCAGATTGAGGCGAACATGTGCCGAGGGTTATTGGGATCGATGGACAGATCAGCGGCCCCAGCGTTCTCGCTGACGTAGAGAACCTTCTCCCATGTGTCGCCGCCGTCTCTCGATCGGAACACGCCGCGCTCCTTGTTAGGCCCGAAGGCGTGGCCAAGAGCAGCGACAAACACAGTAAGGTGGTCAGTCGGATGAATTCGTACACGGGAGATGTGGCGGGTGTCACCGAGGCCGACATTTGTCCATGTGTGTCCGTGATCAGTCGATCGGTATACGCCGTCGCCGTGGATCACGTTACCCCTGACGCATGCTTCACCGGTACCGGCGTAGACGATGTTAGAATCCGAATCCGCTACTGCAATGGCCCCGACTGCTGCAGTACTAAAAAAGCCATCTGAGATATTGCGCCAGTATGTCCCGCCGTCGTCTGTTTTCCAGACGCCGCCGCCGGAGGCACCAAAGTAGAAGACCATTGCGTTATCCGGGTCACCTGCCGCCGCGACTACGCGCCCTCCCCTGTAGGGCCCTATGGACCTCCACTCTAGAGAGTCGAAAAGTCGCTGGTCTATAATCGCATCTGCTGTGCTGTCGCTGGACATTTGGGCCTCCTGGCGATTGATCGGGCTAGCCTGTTCGGCAAAGCTGCGCTATCTTCTCATGCTGTTGGAAAATGCGTCAACATTGGCCAGCATAATTGGACAAATATAAAAACATTCCAAAGAGAGGCCCTGTAGCCCCTTCTCAAGGGTTGTGTTAGAGGATACGCTATATCCCTCAGCACTTGGGATTTTGGAACGAGTCTTGTCTCTTTTGTCTCAGGGAGGAGCTAGATGCTTCAGCACCCACTACGGGAGACCGTAGTACAGGATGCGTCCGTCGAGTCTAAGGCGATAGTCGAGATGACTCCGGCGACAGGTCTCCGAAATAATGATCGCTCTTGGCCCATGACGCGGCTCTTGAGAGATCTGAAGGCCTATATTGGCTGGTATTTAAGATACTACAAGCTGATGGCTCGTGATTCTCGCACACCTCGTACTCCCAAGATACTCCTGTGGAGTGCTGTGATATACGCTGTCTCCCCGATCGGGCTTGTGCCGGACGTGATCCCGATTCTAGGTTATTTGGACGACGTGATTATCGTACCCGTCCTCATCATAATCGCAGTCAGGAGAGTGCCTCTAGAGGTGATCATCGATTGCAGGTTGCAAATGGGACTCAGAAGAGGCGCGGGCCTCTTTAACGCTCCTGCGCGCTGGGCGGACCGATAGGTATTATAGACTATCGATTCGCTCTCCTAGGACTGTTTACCCATGTTCGGGTTTTATTAGAAAATCTAGGGTCGTTATTTGGCGGATCTATCGTACCTACGGGACCTTTGCATTAGTGGTGCCCGCGGCTTAGATGTAGAGGGGCTTGGCAAGTCCCTCTACTGAAATATTGAAGACTGTTCCTGTTCTGGGCATGCCTATAGCAATGAGCATGTGGATGAAATCGGCGATTTTGCTGCCCCGTTCAATCATGTGCCTGAAGTGTGTGCATCTGGTGAACTCGGCGTCGAAATAGGAGGGGGAGTAATCCCCTGTGATTGTGTCATAGTTCACCATCATTTTTTACTAAGGGTGATTGTTCGACGCACCATTTGTAAGGGACTTCCCTCACGTCCATGGGACCTCCTACTTCGTGTTTCGTGCCGGTACGATAGTCACTTTATACTCCGTCGGTGCAATAGCCACTCTGTGTGGTGTGGCACAGTTTGCGGAATCTTCGGTATAAATGGGCGGAGACCTTGTAGGTCGTTGTTAAGCCACCTGAGAATACTGTACCGAAGTGGAGTCGGACTGCTATCATGAGTGGGTCCGGTGGAGCAGCAGTCTTACATAACGGTTAGGGGACTTACGCACGTCTATGGTGTGGACGGGACGATGCTGACCGTACTGGCGGGAGTCGATCTCGAAACTCGGCGAGGAGAGTTTGTCTCGGTGATCGGACCAAGTGGTGCTGGGAAGACCACGTTGCTGAAGGCCATCGGCGGACTTATAAAGCCCACCTCTGGGACCGTAGTTATCGATGGGGCGGGGCCCGAGGATGCCCAGAGGCTCAAGCGGTTAGGATTCGTGTTTCAAGAGCCCGCGCTGTTGCCTTGGATGACCGTTGCCGAGAACGTGAACTTGCCCCTGGTCATTAATCGAAGTAAAGTTCCCATTGACACGAGCGTGACGGGACGGTTGATCAAGACCGTCGGGCTTGATGAATTTCGGGATTACTATCCCCATCAACTATCCGGTGGTATGAGGCAGCGCGTGGCCTTTGCACGTTCTCTCGTTACAGACCCCGATGTACTACTGATGGACGAACCTCTCGGCTCGCTGGACGAGATCACCCGCACCGCAATGAGATACGAGCTGCTCAGGGTGTGGGAGAGATTATCGAAGACCGTAATTCTTGTAACTCACAGCATCGTAGAGGCAGTAATGATGTCGGACAGGGTAGTAGTATTGTCAACCAGACCTGGGCGGTTATTGGGCCAGGTCATTATCGACTTGCCGAGGCCCCGCGAGGAAGCCTTGGAGCGGACACCTGCATTCCTGAAGTTATCAGATCGGGTAAGGGAGGTTCTAGCGCTTGGAACGAAGCACGCGACGTCGCCTGACGGGGAACGTACTGGGGCATGAGTCCGGCGTAGAACTGCCGGGTGCCCGCCGGTCCCGTCTTGCCTCTCAACTCTCAGCCCTAGGCTATTTACTTCCGGCCACAGTGACACTTGGTTTGCTGATGGTGGGATGGGAACTGTGGGTTCGACTTGCAGAGGTGCCAGTCTACATCGTTCCTGCGCCTCTGACGGTGCTGCGACGCCTATTCGGAGATATCGGCTTCTTCGCCGGCCACGGAACTACGACACTGCTGGAGGCTGCCGCGGGATTCCTACTGGGCTCCATGGTAGCGGTGGTTGCCGCGACGCTGATGGCCCATTCGCGGCTGTTAGAGCGGACACTGCTACCACTGGCGGTAGTGGTGAAGGTGACACCAATCGTGGCCATAGCCCCGCTGTTTGTAATCTGGTTTGGGTTCGGTTCGGCTCCAAAGGTCCTGATAGCGGCGATAATCACTTTCTTTCCGGTGATGGTGAACGCTAACGTTGGGCTGCGAGCGGTAGACCCGGGGACGCTTGACGTGTTCCGGTCGTTTCATGCAAGTAGAGTCGAGACATTTTTGAAGTTGAGGGTGCCCAACTCCCTTCCTTACCTGTTCGCGGCTTTTCGCATAGTCGTGCCGTTGTCGGTAATCGGGGCCGTTGTGGGGGAGTGGTTCACGGGTGACCAGGGCCTGGGAAGTGTAATTATTGTCGCCCACAATAATCTTGACACACCAACGCTGTTTGCGGCTATCTTCTCCCTGGCCATCATAGGGATCACTCTTACTATGGCCACATTCTATGTGGAAAAAAGGATGTTATTTTGGCACGATTCTTTGCTGGCATGATGGGACTGATGGTCTTTGCGACGATGTTTCTAGCGTTGGCCACCATAGCTTGTGGTGGCGAGAAGTCGGAGGAAATACTGGACCAAGTCGTGTTTATGGCGGGGTACAAGGCTCAGGCGAACCTGCCCTTTGTGGCGGCTTACGTTGCCCAAGAGAAGGGATTTTTTGAATTGCAAGGGCTGGATGTCGAGATTCGGCACGCCGGTAGTGGAGAGCATCTTAAGTTGTTGCTGGCAGGAGATGTGGATATCACCACTGCCGCCTCAACTTCGGTCCTCAAGCGGCGATCTGATCCGGACATACCGATCGCGGCTTTCGTCCTATTTGGCCAGAGGGGACAACAGGCCTACATAGCCCTAACAGACTCAGATATGAGCACGCCCAATGATTGGGAAGGCAAGACATTCGGCTACAAAATCTCGGTCCCGCCGGACTACCTAGCGGTTCTGGTTGCGAGCGGTGTCGACCGATCTAAGATAACGGAGGTTAATGCAGGATTCGATCCACGAGTGCTGACGGAGGGCAGAGTGGATGTTTTGGCAGTGTTCAATTCCAATGAACCAGACACGATTCGTAGGCTTGGGTTTGACGTTATAACATGGGAGCCTGAGGATTACGGAGTTCCCAACTTAGGCTTGACCTACATTGCGACAGAGGACACCCTCGATAAACGGGACGAAGTAGTAGAGAGATTCCTGAAGGCCACCTTAAAAGGGGTCGAGTTCGCCATCTACAATATCGAGGAGACGGTGGATATCGTCCTTGAATATGCCCCGGGCCAGGACCGCGATCACCAGCGGTTCATGCTGGTGACGGAGTTGGAGGATGCCCGGAGCGATCTCACTGATTTGAATGGCATTGGCTGGATGAACGACCAGCAGTGGATGGCCCTTTACGACTATCTGCTTGAGTTTGAGGTTCTGCCCAACCAGTTCGATTATAAGGACGCCTTCACCGATCGTTTTTTACGTGAAGTCTACAACGAGGGTGAACTGAACTGGCCGTAGAGGAGATCAATAACCGGGAATACTCTGGACTCGCAGAGATTAGCCACCCGATATATCGTGCCTAGTGATAGATCGGCTCTCTATGATCGCTCGGTGTGGCCGGAAGAACGCTCTCTTCTATCATCGCGCTCGCGGTCTATGATCGACACTATCTCGTGGACCGCTTCGTCGATGCGCCCCTCCCGGTTATAGACGACGAAGTCGAATCGGTGGGCTTCCTCCATCTCTCTATTGGCGGTGTCCAGGCGTTTCTTGAGCGCTTTTGGCGATTCGGTCATGCGTCGCTTGAGTCTGGAGGCCACGTCTTTCATTTCAGGGGCCGACAGAAAAATGAAAAGGGCATCCGGAAGGAGTCTTCGGATTGTTTCCGCCCCTTGGACATCGATCTTTACGACGACATCCTGACCTGCCTCCAGCGCCTTGGTAATCTGATTACGTGGGATACCGTACATGTTACCGTAAACATTAGCGCTTTCCAGGAGTCCATCGGCGTTGTCCATTTGGCCAAATACTTCTTTCGTGACGAAGATATAGTCCACACCGTCTGTCTCGCCGGGTCGTATTTTGCGGGTCGTGGCAGTCACCGTGAAGTGGTACGGGGCGCCGATTTGCCTCATTCGGGAGAGGACAGCATCTTTCCCCACGCCGGAAGGTCCGGAGACGACGACGACGAGGGGTTTTTCACTAGGCATTATTGTGTATTTCCCGTCGATCTGTTCCACCTAATAATCACTTGGGGTAAGGGAGTTTAGGGTGTTCCAGAAGTCCGGGTATGAGACGTTGACGGCATCGGCATTCCCGATGGTGGTTTCGCCGACGGCTGATAGCCCTGCGATGGCCATTGTCATGGCGATACGATGGTCACCGCCACTGTCGCACTGCGCGCCTGAGAGGTGGTCGATTCCCCGGATTATCATCCCGTCGGGTAGTTCTTCAATGTCTGCGCCCAGGTTAGAAAGACCCACAACCGTCGTGGCTATACGGTCGGATTCTTTGACCCGTAACTCATAGGCATCACGGATTGTTGTGGTCCCGGATGCGAGGCTGGCCGCCAGCGCGAGCACCGGTATCTCGTCGATTGTTTTTGGGATCGCATCGCCGGCGATCTCAGTCCCTTCAAGGTGGCTGCTTTCAGCGAGTATATCGGCCACGGGTTCGTCACCGACCGTGCGCACATTCTCTAGCCGAATATTCGCTCCCATCGCCGTGAGGGCGTTGAGCACCCCGGCGCGTGTGGGGTTGATTCCGACATTGCGTATCGTCAAACGTGCATTGGGGTGGATACATGCCGCCACCAGCCAGAAGGCTGCGCCACTGATATCACCGGGGACAGCCACGTCCATTGAACTGAGAGTCGAGCGGCGGACCGCAATCCGCAAATCCTCGATAGTGATGTCGGCACCCATTGCGTGCATCATACGTTCGGTGTGGTCCCGGGACACCGATGGCTGGATCACGGAGGTCTCGCCATTTGCATGGATACCAGCTATAAGCACACTCGATTTCACCTGTGCGCTGGCTACGGGTTGATCGAACGCGATTCCTGCCAGGTCGCCGCCGAGAATCGCCAGTGGGGCGAATGAGTCGCCGTCCCTGCCCAGGATACGTGCTCCCATTTCGCTGAGAGGGGTGACGATGCGGCTCATCGGTCGCGAACGCAACGACTTATCGCCTGTAATGACGCTGAAAAAGGGTTGCGCAGCGAGTAGTCCTGCGACCAGCCGAGCCGTGGTGCCACTGTTGCTGGCATCTAGTACAGTGTCAGGCTCGGAGAGGCCATCTGGGCCTCGACCCTCCACTAGGAAGCACTCCCCTGCACCTGTTTGTTCACAATTTGAGTGGGGCCTGATAACAACCCCTAGGCTGGTCATGCAACTCAATATCGACGTCCGGTCATCTCCAGTACATAGGTTGGAGACGTGGGCGCTGCCTGAGGCGATCGAATTAAGAAGGATAGCCCGCTGGGAGATCGATTTGTCTCCCGGAAGAGTGATGGTCCCGTCAAGTCGAGTTGCCTGGCGAATGATTTGGATCATGGGGAGACCGGTTCGAAGTGTAGTTGGTAGTGTGGCCCTTGCTTGTGAAAGAGCAGGGGGACGCTATCTGCGGTCATCGCCGTTGTACCGAGAAGTAGAGTCAGTAATCTTTTTGACTTTGCTCGTCAATCTCCGGCCAACGAACATGCCGCCGAAAGAATCCCCTACAGTGGGTATCTCGGGTCGGTCCTCTTGGACTACGGCGTCGACTTCCCACTTGATGCGTTCTTCGCGGGCTCGTGTCAACTCTTTGACCAACTCACTATCTTTTTCATTCAGGTGCTCGCGATAATCAATTAGCTGGGTAATGACTTCGTTGATCCAGTAGGTGACTGACTCGGCGTTGGCGGTAATTGCTACGGAGCTGTGTTCGGGGTCTTCCCTTGCGAATTGGGACACGACCTTGAACTCGGCACCTGCAACGCGAGCGATCTCGCGCCATGACGGTGCAGAGGACACTGACCCTACCAATGCTGAGGAGAGTATACGAGGCAGCAGCATCGCAGCAGAGGCGTACGAATCGTGCTCGACCGGGTCGATGAACAGGGGATTGGCACCTAGTGTTTGCGCCATTCCAACCACGGTCTTGACTGCCTCGGACGTGGCCCGTTCGGCCGGCACTACGCAATAGTTGGTGCTTTCGAAAGCGTTGGCGTCGGCGTCCTCAATATCCGACATCGGCACTTTCGGCAGCGGTCGGCCAGCGACGAAGTTGACGCCATCGGTGTAGTAACTTTTGGCCCACTCCATCACCTCAACCTTGTTGGTGCCAGTATCAGTGATTACGCAGTCTTGTTCCAGTGCAGGGCCGATTGCCTCCATTAGCTCGCGGGTCTCGCCCGCAGGCGCATCCAGTATCACGAGTTGCGCTCCTTTGAGGGCGGACTTTAGATTGTTGCTCGTGCGATCGAAGGCACCCATCTTTTTGCCCTTGGTTAGCAGCCCTCTGTCACCGGAGGTGCCAACAACCTCAGTATTCTGAAGATCGGCACGCTTTAGACCGAGGCCAATAGATAAGCCCAGAGGTCCCGCTGTAATGATGGTGATTCGATCCATGTCTCTCCTTCTCCCTGACTCCCTGAAACCCCGCGAACCTAGAAACCCCGTGAACCTAATTGATAGCAGATTATCCCAAAGGTGTCTACCAAAGTACCAGACTACCCAGGATCCTGATGAGAGGGCTGAGGATCATGGGAAATAGCCCGGCCCCCGGAACGACGAAGCCAATCATGATGACCAGTAACAGGGGAAATATTCCGTATTTTTCCAACTTTGCATACTCCGTCGCAGCCTTCTTAGGCAGTATCCCAATTGCCACGGAGAACCCATCAAGAGGTACAAGAGGGATGAGGTTGAATGAAGCGAGGAGCAGGTTCCAGAACACCGCTGAAACCAAGAAATAGCCTACCACGGAGTCTCCCAAGAATATTCTGCCGAAGTTTGCCGTGTCTCCGATTCCGGCATTGATCGGGATCATGGTGACTTTGATGGCCGTATCCAACACGTT
>CAYLLU010000004.1:0-1267 GCA_964384845.1 uncultured Dehalococcoidia bacterium | reverse complement strand
CGGCAACGGTGATGTTCGATAGTGGTCCGGCAAGTGCCGTAAGGGCCATTCCAGTACGGGGGTTAATTCGCATATATGCCGGGTTCACCGGCACAGGCTTAGCCCAACCGAATCCGGCTAATAGGATCAAGGTAGTGCCCAAGGGGTCTAGGTGAGCGATGGGCGACAGAGAGAGACGTCCCGCAGAACTGGGTGTTGGGTCACCCAGCCGGGTGGCGGCCAAGGCATGGCTGAACTCGTGGAAGGTGAACCCGAGTATTAGGGCTAACGTGAATCCGCCGAGCGACATCAGTCCTTGGTAGGGGTCGGCCTGGATCTGATCTAAGAGACTGATCAGCAACTAGGGTTTATTCCGGTCTGGGCTGCCCGAGATTTGGTTGGGTTGAGCGGGGAGTCGTGTCCAAGAGTAGCAAAGGACGGGGTGAGCAATTCGCCCCGTCCTTCTCAGTTTCCAACTAGGAATGGTTAGTGGCCGCCGCAGGCGCATCCGCCACCGCCTCCGCCACAGCCGCCGCCACCTCCACTGCCACAGGCGCATCCCCCACCGCCACCACTGCCACAACCTCCGCCGCCGCCGCCTCAACCGCCACCGCCACAACCGCACCCTCCACCCTCGCCCTGGAGATTTGGATTGCTTATCACGAAACCACTTCGCATGAGCCCATCGACGTAGTCGATCTTTGCACCTTCGACCAGCGGGGCGCTCTCGGGATCGACTAGGACGTGGATGTTGCCCGCGTCGACCATGATGTCGTCATCCTTGGCTTCCTTCTCGGTGCCTAACATGTACTGGACGCCGCCATGCTCTCCCGGCATCACCATCACTCTGAGAAGGGAGCCTTTCTCGTCTTGATCGTTCAGGACCTCTTCAAGCTTGTCCGCCGCAAGTTCTGTGACCTCGATGATCTGTGTTGTGGTCAACGCCTACCTCCGGGAATTGTGCGATTTGTCGTGCGAATTCGATTAATTTAAGGGGGGCAGAGCACCAGGTCAGAAGTTTCGAAGCACCTCTTGAGCATCCCATGCTCTCCATAATTAACACCAGGTGGAGGCTCGATGGTAGCATGGGGTCAACTAGGGCGTCAAGGTTAATTTGTATGTGACGATGGGATCAGATCGACGGCCTGAATATACGCGTACGCGTATATGATCGCATATAAGATTTAGATGCAGCCTCACGATGGGCGCGCCGCGTTGTGAAGGGATCACATGGACCAGCTCAAGGCGGCGGTGATAGGCTGCGGAGATCATGCACAGAGTCATTTTA
>CAYLLU010000003.1:55277-79136 GCA_964384845.1 uncultured Dehalococcoidia bacterium | reverse complement strand
AATCGCTTGAAACGAAGATCTCCCCGTCGTAGCAGCCTTGGGATCATCCGGTACCTCCAAGTACACGCCCTCGGCCCACCGCCTCAGGATATCGGCCGTCTCAAACTTGCGGATATCGAATTCGCCTAACCACAGATATTGGATCACCCCATTTGCGTCAATCAAGTAGCCGTTAGGTATCGCCCTGACACCATAATTTCCTCCCAACTGGTTCCCTGAATCGATCACAGTCTGGAAGGTGCCATTCGCCAGTTCAACATAGTGCCGGGCCTTCGCAGTTCCCTGAGCGTCCATGGCCACAGTCAGAACTTCTATACCCCTACCGACATGCTCCTCGTAAAAACGCTGCCACCCGGGCAGCTGGCCCCTACAGCCTCACACCGAAGCCCACATGAACCAAGCGACACGCTTACCGCGATAGTCCGATAAGCTATCCAGATCCCCGTCCAGCGACGGGAGTGTAAAGTCAGGGGCAGTGTCACCCACTGTGACGATATTAATCACCTTGATCGTCCTTACCTACTAAACTAGCCAGATCACTCGCTGTGCGGGGCCAACGGCCCCGAATCAAAAATTTCAACCAACCCCGTGGAACCCGACGGTGACGAAGTCACCTTCCACCGAGACCGGAGTGATCCTTTCTCCCCCTGTAAGAGCCTCCAGAGTTATCCATTCCTCAGGGTTTAGCGCAAGGTCGACCTCTCGATACTCCGATCCCAGCTCGTCCAATTCTGCCTTGAGCGCCTCCGAGTAGTTGCACTCCGGATGGGTATATACCACCATCGTATCTGCCAAATTCTATCACCTCGAACAGGAATCATAGAAAGCCATTGTAACCGGATTAGGCTTTTATGTGTGAAGATATTCTTTCAACGACGTCCATCTATATTTGAGGTTGTCAGTATTTTGTCAGGATTGGCAACATGCCTTTGACCTGTTGACCCGCCTGTCTATGGAGCGTTGGGGCATAGGCCCGACACTTGTACTGATTTCGCCAAAAGACCGTGTTTATGAGGATGTCTCTCACAAACATTCATAGTTTTTCTTTTTCCCCCAAAACCCACATGATCTGGACAAGTGACCTGCTCCGCAACCTGCTATCCGTCACCGCTCCCCAACTCTCGGATGAAATGGATCTGCCTGGTGATTTCCTCAAACCCCATCGATCTATACAGATGGTCGCCGACCTCGTTGTGAACTAGCGTTTCGATCCTGACGTGAGTCATACCGGCCGCCTCCAAGTAGTCAAGGCCGTGCTGGATCATCCGCCGTCCAATACCTCGACCCAAATGACTGTTGCGGACGGCTAGATTCGGGATGTGTCCGATGCCTTCAATAACGTCTTGCCAGGTAGTTATGTAGCCCACAATCTGTCCATTATGAACCGCCACGAAAATGCCGTCGGCATCACGCCGAACGTCGGCGTCGATATGACTCATCTTACGCGTCTTCCAGTCCGACTCGCCCAAGAGCCCAAAGCGACGTTCGATAATCTGATCTAGGGCCACGCCGTCAAAGGCCTCCACCGTAATCTCATGCAGGGCCACCAGATCCCCCTCTCCGTACGGGCGGATCTCTATATCGCCGCTCATGGCGACACCGGCAGCATTACCCTCGGCTGTCTGGCACGGTCGTGGAAGATCGTCTGGTGGGCAATCACCAACCGGGCCTCGTGATAATCGTCACCACCTGTATCGTGGTTACGGTCGAAGTTGGGGAAGTCGCTGCTTGTAACGTAGCGCCGGATTCGATGCCCGAACTTGAACAGGTTGGCCGTAGGGTTGATCGTGACCGGGTTTTTATAGGGCCTGCCAGTCTCGATGAACGTGGGTTTAACGAAAGATTCGCGATACCGTGTCCTCACGATGCCGTAGCAAAGCTCCTGGGCGAAACCATTAGGCCAAACATCCACCAACCTCACAATGAAGTTGGTATCAGGAGCTGAGGACGCCGCCCACAACTTCAACTCAATAGGACAAAATACCTCCACCTAGAGACCTTCCACCGCGATCGACGGCACCCATCCCCGTCGATCACTTTGTGGAAGAGAGATACGTGTCCAGCTTCCACGATGCTCTAGGAGGCGCGCCTCGACCCCACTGTGCAATGTGAATTCCTTGACGTAGCTCGTTCCGGGCCCTGAGACCACATCTACCACATCAGCCACTACCACCACTTCGTGTTCCGCATCTTGGGAGTACCAGCGATGTCCCATTGCCCCGGCACTCAGTAGGAGTGCCATGCCCACCACGACGAACGCGTAAACCGCACTTTTTCTGACTGTAGGATTCTTCGCGTAGAGAATTACCATGGCCAATAGAACCAACATAAACCATATGATTAATGTAAGCTGCGCCAACTCGTCCAGGGTCAGATGCCTTACCGGGGATATAGTAGTCTCGATATCGAATTGATTCTCATCCCCGTTCAAGATATCTCTCCTCTGAGATCGAGCTATCTTAAGATTAGTTCGGATGTCAGCACTACGAGGATAAATTAGCTCCGCCCGCCGGTAACTCAGTATCGCCCGACCGAGGTCTCCTTGCTTGAAGTACGCATTGCCTAAGTTGTAATACAGTGTGGCGTCCTCGTACCCCTGATCGATAATCTGTTCGTATATCAAGGCAGCTTGGAGATATTGACCGCTCTCGTACAAAGTATTGGTGGCTGCCATGGCTTTTGTGTCTCTGGGAGAATCCGCCCGGAGCGTCACGGGCCACATGGCCACCGCCACAATCAGGACCACAAATAACTGGATGTGTCGGGTCACGCCAAATACCTGTCAAGGCCAACTATCAGATCAGCTGTATCGTCCAATACACTCCCTTCCGTCACCTCAACCAAGGACCCCGTAGTAAACCGGACACGCTCTGAGTCCACCATTTTATTATTTATGATATGTAGAAGTCCGTTATCTACACCTCGACTCACAAGGAGTCGTATCAGTCCTTGATGTGTCAAGCCAGCAACAGGATGCCCTAGAATCTCAGAGAGGTAAGAGATAAGCACAGACACGGCTGCGTCGTAGGGCTCCCCTTCCTGTTGTCGAGCGATTTCCAAAGTCTCCAGGGCTCTTGTACGGGCCATAACACTTGTCGCCGCCCTGCGTCGTCTGGTAGTGATGAAGATTTTCCATGCTCCACCCACCAGAACCACTAGTAGTGTTAACAACCAGGCTGACCAATACATGGGACTCTCTACTACCAGTCCTTTAGACCGTTCCAGACTGTCCGGTGCCAGCATAATATGTCGGATGTCGGTTCCGAATCGCTCCAACTGGTCTCCCCCCATTTGCGATTCAGGGGAATCTTCGCCGCGCCCAGAGCCTACAAAAACCGTTATAGGGACAGTGGAAATGGTCTCATAGCTCTCCGAGTAGTTATCGAAGTAACTGTAGGAGATCGCAGGGATCACAAATTCACCCTCGGCATTGGGAACATAGATGCGATCGATCGAGCGACTCCCTATAACCTTGCCGCCCAAAGTCTGGATGTCAATTGAAGAGGATCCTGCGAACGAGCGCCATCCGGCCACACCAGGCAACATCGGATTCGGCAACGTTTCGATGTTACCGGCACCGTGCACGATAACCGTCAGAGTCACAGGATCGTTCACGGCAGCCGAAACTACATCCACGCTGGCACTAATATCGAACTGTCCAACGGCACCTTCAAAGTCTGCCGGTGCCCCCGCAGGAAGTGGCAACACGTCTACTCTAACTGGCTCGGTCGCAAGCTGACGTCTCGATCTGAACCCAACACCGTGAAAGTTGTATACCGTGGGCTCGATCATCAGTGTGCCGGTGACGGTTGGGAACAGGACAGTTCGCAGCTCAATAACACCGTACCGTCTATTGTCAAGAATCACGTCGTAGCGTCGCATGTCTGTACCGTCATCGCCCTGATGCCAGAACCCAGTAAATGGAGGGAACTGATGCCGTGGCGAGCTAATAAAACCAAGACTACTGTGAAACCGGAATATGTAATCGATCTGCTCTCCAATATATGGGGTAGGGTTATCGACCTGAGCATCTACGAAAAATGTCTCGACGACCGGACGTTTACCGACGTCCGGCTGAGGGTCCGGCTGAGGAGTGAAGGCACCACTGTGGACCAGCACGATGATAGGTGAGGTTTCATACTTCTTCCCCTCTACAGTGATCGAGATCGAGTCTATAGTCAATGTCCCTGGATTTAGAGCCTCCAGCCGGTAGTGACTCACAGCCAAAACGCTGGTTTGCCCAGAGAAAATGCTTAGCTGGCTTGCTGTGCTCTGGCTGAGCACGTTGACATCTACACCCTCTAGCATAGGCAGGGCCGTAGTTGGCATATCAGGGGTTCCCTTTATGATCACGGTCAGGGTAAACACCTCACCCACTATCACCTCTTTGCGGTCCACCTCGGCAGTGATCGGAGGCTCCTGTGCGAGACCAGACACAGGGATCATGGCCAATGACACCACGAAGCCCGAGGCCAGAGCTATTCTCCATCGGATGGTCATTTTCTTGAGTACCAGCCTACCAGTCCCTTTCGGGTACGTCCTCTAACCAAATGAAGTTGCGTTGAAGCGCATTCTGAAGCGTCTCGGTATTGAGTCCAACCGAGTCCAACAACCTTTCGGCCTGCTCCTCGCTAATCTGCGTCCCCTGAACCTCGCCGGGAACTGGCTCGTTTTGACTCTGGTCCTCGGATTCAGTCTCACCCTGACTAGACTCTGGCTGATCTGCAGCCTCGCCCTGCCCAGGATCTGGCTGATCTGAAGCCTCACCCTGCCCTTGCCCATCTTCCTGCTGTCCACTGTCCTCTCCAGAGCCCTCAGGCTGCTCCTCATCTGGCTCCTGTCCCTGCTCCTGCTGTCTTAAGGCCAATTCCAGATTGTACTTAGCATCCTGGTCGTCTGGGTCCATTCGGAGCACATTCTTGTAGGATTCTACGGCCTGGTCCAGCTCATTGGTTTTGAAGAATGAATTGCCCTGGTTGAACAATGTAGCGCGAGTCAAATCCTCGTCCGCTGTGAGCCGTGCCTGCTGTAGATCTTCTTGTGCTAGTTCGTGTTCATCATTGCGATATCGAACACTGGCCGAGTTATAGAAGGGCTCCGGGCGCTCCGGGGCCATTTCTTGGATCTCTTCATAACTCTGTAACGCTGCATCTAAGTCCCCAGCCTCGAAGGCGTCGTTGCCCTGGTTGTGAACTATGACCTCTCCCCGGCCGCAAGCTGCAATAACGAACGACAGCAATGACAATCCCATATACCCGAGGGCTGTGCGAATCTGAATCACTCAGATACCTCCCCACGAGCAAGGTCTCGCCATCTCATCCACGAGGAGACACGATCGGGTACTAGCTCAGAAATCAATAGGACAATCAGCGCGACCAGTAAGAAACTCTGGAATCGCTCTATTCGACGTGTCTCCACTTGATGGGCTATAGCGTCCTGTTCTAGTAGTTCTAGGTCGTCCAACAATCCATCAATAGCGCTGCCATCGGCAGTGAAACGATGATAGGTGCCGCCACCTTCGTTAGCTATATGCTGTAGTGTCTCCTCATCCAACCTGGACAGGACCACGTTGCCCTGCTGGTCACGTATTGAGCCAGTCGTCCTGCCAAACTCGCCATACTCCGGTATTGGGGCGCCTGCGCCAGCACCAAGCCCTAGAGTGAACACCACCACACCGCGCTCCAATGCCTCCCGTGCAGTCTGCACCGGGTCACCCTCATGGCTCTCGCCATCTGTAACGATCAGAATGACCTTCTGCCCAGTGCTCTGGTCGTCAAACCCTTCTATAGCCACGTCGATCGCCTCCCCAATCACCGTTCCCGGACGTGAAATCATGCCTGGCTGAGCACCCTCCAAGAACATCCGAGCAGTCGTGTAGTCAAAGGTGAGCGGGAATTGGAGAAAAGCAGCACCGGAGAAGAGTACTAGCCCGACCTCGTCCCCTCCTAGCCTATCCATAAGGCTCGCAATCTCCAGTTTGGCACGTGCCAGTCGGCTGGGCTTTAAGTCTTCGGCCAGCATACTCTTGGATATGTCGAGAGCCACGATGAGCTGCACACCCTGGCTCTCTATCATCTGCACATCACTACCCCACTGAGGCCTTGCTACGGCTATAATCGTCAGTGCCAGTGCCGCAAGCCAGAAACAACTCCTCAGACCACGTGCTCGCCGATCAACCGATGCACTCAATATTGTTATCAGCCCGGGATCGCCGAGTCGCGCCAGCACGGACCGCCGCCACGAGAATGTCCATAGCATGAACAGGCCCGCGGCCGGGATAGCCACAAGCGCGTACAAGAACACTGGTTGGCCAAACGTCATGGAAGCCTCCGAAGGAGTGTGTTCCGCAGTGCCAACTCACTGAAAAGAATGAATAGGGCGGGCAGGAGCAGCCAGACCGCCTGTTCCTGGTATCGCTTGAACACCCTGACTTCCAACTCCGACTTCTCTAACAGGTTTATCTCCTCGTATATTTGTTCCAGTCCCGCCGCATTCTCGGCGCGAAAGTATTGCCCCCCGGTAGTAGCGGCGATCTCGCTGAGCACTTCCTCATCCAAGTCGCTGCGATAGCGCACGATCCGGGTGCCGAAGCGGGTACGTTGTGGAATCTGCACGATCCCGGGACGGCCCGCACCTATCGTGTATACCTTGATGCCAAGGGACTCGATGGCCAGTGCCGCTGTCAGGGGATCTATGTTCCCCGCGTTGTTGGCTCCGTCGGTCAGCAGGATGATGACTTTGCTCTTGGTGGTAGATTCCCGGAGCATGTTAGCGGCGCTGGCGAGGCCTAGGCCTATCGCTGTACCGTCGTCCAAACCAAGATCTGTGACCAGTTCCACCTCGGACAGAAGTACCTGTAATACGTCATGATCAATCGTGGGAGGACCCTGGATGAACGCCTGGCTCGCGAATACCACTAAACCTATCCGATCGTAGGGTCTCGCCTCTACAAAATCTCCTATTACGGACTTTGCAGCACCGAGCCTGTTCTGGGGAGAGAAATCTAAAGACGCCATGCTACCAGAGATATCCAGGGCAAGAACGATATCGACCCCCTCTCCATGTATGATTTGGGTGGCCTCGCTGGTCTGAGGACGCGCAATCGCCACAATGATAAGCGCCAGCGCCAGTAGCCTTAGTCCCATCAACGCCGGCTGCGCAGACACTCGCCACGTGCGTCGCCGGGGAGTCACAAATGGATTGTGGGCATATTTCAGCGCGGCTGAAGTCCTGCGACCAGCCCACACCCTAGCCAACGCAATGATCGGCAAGAGGGCCAGTAACATCAAGAACCACGGTGTGGCAAACTCCACACTCATGCTGTCTATGCCTCCGATGTCACAGCATTAGGTCCGGGAGAGATCACCGGCACCGGCCTTATAATATCAACCAGACGATGCGCCTCTTCAGTCGATTCGTGAGCTGCCGCCACGTCTGGTTTCATCTCCGTGAATTTGACGAAGTCGCAGTCCGAGAGAAACATGATCACTTCCCGGGTGCCCGGTATTTCGATGGGGAATACCCGCAGCGCTGTTCCAAGCTCAGTAGTCGTGCGATCCATAGCCGGGATCCGGTACTCACCCTCGATATATGTGCGCACCACGTCGGCCACTAGCACATAATGCTCCTTGAATCGTGACTGCCTCGGCAATTCGAGTTTCTTAATACGGGCAATCTCGTCCAAGGCTATCTCGTAGTGCGTACGGAGATCACCGACTGGAGCAACCACCACCTGCCGCCGATGCCGCAGCAGGGCGAATAAGATAGTGGAACCAAGTAGACCCGCAGCCACCAGACCAGCGAATACCCATGGCCATATGGGTGGAACATCCAGATAGACTTGAGGCCTGATGTCCCGTAGTTCTTCGTCGCCCTCTAATAGAACCGAATCCACATTCAGCGCCACCGGAGGTGCGGTCTTCTTAGAGAATCCGCCCGCGGGCTCCCGGACACTTATCTCTAGAGCAGGCGTGAGGAACTCTCCAGGCCTGAACGCCGTTATCGTGATCACCTGGCTAATCGTTTCGGTACCATCGCCATTGTCAACGACAACGGTTCTTGACTGATTAAGAACTTCTAGGGCACCCCACTCGTGAGGCAGCCTAGGCAGCACGACCTGGAATCCTGACGGGTAAGTCACGTCAAGTGCCATGGACACATGGCCCCCCACGGTCAGTTCGGCCCTATCGACATTTAGATCAACCTGGACCGGGACATCTTCTTGGGCCTGTAGCGACCCAGGCTCAAAGACTAGCAAGCCTGCGACTGTTGCCAAAAGTGCTATCACAAATTTCAATAACATAATTCGCCGCTCGGCCCGTTTCGTTCCTGATCTTTCTTCAGTTGGGAAAAAGAGAAATGTGGTATCTGAGGGAGCCCTGATCATCCCCCCGTAGTGACTCATCCATCTTCACACCGTAACAATATCAGTCTGCCGAAGACTTGGATGACACCAACCCCACCTAGTTAATCGTGCACAACATCTCAGTGTCGCCATATTATTAGCGACCTAGGCGCCTTGCACGGAGTCTGAAGAACCTCGTTAGCTTAGCCACGTAGTCCGTGCCTGTTTCAATTTTAATGCTATCGATTCCCAGGGTTGCAAATATCTGATCTTTAGAGGCGTCGTGGCGACCAACCTGTCCGGCAAAGTACTCCCGCCAGGCCTCGTTACCAGTATCGACTAGAGTCATAGCCCCGGTTTCGGCGTCCTCCAAGACCAGCACCCCCACATCGGCGATTCCTTTCTCTAAAGAATCGTATAGATCAACGGCCACAACGTCGTGGCGTTGATTAGTTATGGCCAGTAGTCTGCGATAATCGTCCGAGCTTGTCAGAAAATCTGAGATTAGGAAAATAATCCCTCGTCGCTTCAGCACCAGATTGATAGTTTCAAGAGCCAATTTAATATCCGTCCGTTTTCCGCTGGGCTTGAATATAAGCAAGTCACGAATCAGTCTAAGCACATGTTTGCGACCCTTGCGCGGCGGAATGAGCAATTCCACCCTATCTGTGAAAATTAGCAGGCCTACCCGGTCATTGTTGCTGGTAGCAGCAAATGAGAGCACCGCCGTCATCTCTACAGCCAACTCACGTTTGAAGCGGCCCATGGTCCCAAAATCCCCGGAGGCACTAGCATCGACCACCAACATGACGGTCAACTCTCGCTCCTCCTTGTATCGCCGAATAAAGGGGGTTCCAGCCCGGGCGGTGATGTTCCAGTCGATCCTCCTAACCTCGTCGCCGGGGCAATAGGGGCGTACCTCGTCAAACTCCATTCCTTGCCCCTTGAATACCGAGTGGTACTCGCCAGCGAATCTGTCCATGACGAGGTGTCGAGTACTAATCTCGATCTGCCGAATCTTGCGAACGAGTTCAGGCGAGAGCATGTTTAAGGCACGTCGATATGGTCAAGAATACGCTGGACGATGATCCCACCTGTGATCTCTTCCGCGTCGGCCTCATATGTGGTAATAACGCGGTGCCCTAGCACGTCCATGGCCAATTGTTTGACGTCCTCGGGGGTTATGTACCCTCGCCCATTGAGGAAAGCGTGGGCACGAGCGGCCTCCACTAGATAGATACTTGCCCTGGGAGATGCACCAAAGGCTATTAAGTTGCGCATATCTCCCAAGGCATCTCCGGGCGGGTTTCGGGTCGCCAGGACTAGATCCAGCACGTACTCCCTAACTCTCTCGTCCACGTATATACGCCTAACAATCTGTCTGGCGTTGAGAAGCTGTTCAGGTTCGATCACCGGCAAGATATCAGGTATGGACTCGCCGGTGATCTTGCCCACGATGTCCCTCTCCTCGTCACGGGATGGATAATCGACCCGCACCTTGAGCATGAACCGGTCCACCTGCGCCTCGGGCAATGGGTATGTGCCCTCCTGTTCAATAGGATTCTGAGTCGCCAGAACCAAGAACAGATCTTCAAGTGGGAATGTCGTAGCGCCAATGGTAACCTGCCTCTCTTGCATGGCCTCCAGTAGAGCACTCTGAACCTTTGCAGGCGCCCGATTGATCTCATCAGCCAGAACCAAATTGGCGAAAATCGGCCCCTTGTGGATGCTGAACTGGCTAGTCGAGGTGTTGTATATCTGGGTGCCAATCAGATCGGCGGGAAGCAGGTCGGGAGTAAACTGCAGCCGGGAAAAATTCCCATTCACCGCCTGAGCGAGGGTTTTAACCAACAGGGTCTTGGCTAGGCCGGGTACCCCCTCTAATAGAATATGTCCGTTCGCAAGCAGTCCTACGAGGACCCGTTCGATCAATGTATCTTGGCCCACGACAGCCTTCCGAATCTCCTGGAGTAGATCCTGTAGGAACAGGGCTTCCCTCTCCACTTCCTGATTCATTTGACGAACATCCGCCATGTTCATATGAAATGTCTCCATTCACTATCCAGGTTCGGGCCGGCACCAACGGCCATGCACGACTTGGTCCTCTATCCTTCCAATAGTCTATAACGAATTTTATCGGTAATCGGTTGGCTGAAGTACTCTTGGCGCAACCCAAGAGCCTGCAAGATGTGAAGAATACCATGAATCCACTGGCACAAATTGGTTTTAAATTACGTAGCGCTATTACCCCAATCTGTGTATACTTCGGGGGTTAGGTTGTTCTTTGGAGCAAGTAGTACAGGATGGGCGACCTCTTCTCCTCCCTACCAATAATACTGACCGCCAGCATTGCCGGATATTTTCTCGGTGCGATACCGCTTGCCGATCAAATTAGCCGTAGGCTTGGTGTGGATATATTCTCGACAGGTACGGGATTGGCCGGCGCGTCCAACGTGCTCCACTCGGCAGGCCGGGTAGCTACCACTTTCGTCGTTCTGGGTGATCTAGGAAAGGGCGCGGCCACTGTCCTACTGGCTAGCAAGATAGGAGTCGAAGGGGTCTGGATACTCGTCCCCGCGTCCTCCGCGATTTTCGGACACTGGCACTCAATATTCACCGGCTTCAGGGGTGGCGACGGCCTAGTAGCACTGGGAGGCATAATCCTTGCCCTGTTCCCAGTGTTGGGTGCCACAAGTATTGCAATCGCCGGAGTGGTCGCATTGGGCGGCCAGAAGTTGCCGTTCTCCTCGCTGTTCAGCGTCGTCTTCGGATACGGCACGCTGGTCACCCTCGTGATGGCATACAACGGAGACACGGCCCTAGCTGTAGGGGTTGGCGGGATCTCCGGGCTCGTACTGGCACGTGCCCTCCTGGGACATAGACGACGCCGAAGCGCAGACGGTTGGGACGACGATGAGGGAGAGATCGAAGAGATCAACAGCGCTACTGAGCACCCTGGCTCTAACTAGAGACTACGATATCAGTTTATACAGACGCAAGTGACAGTCCGCAGGACCCCTCTCACAGGGTGAATTTTGTCGGAGACAGCATCACTCACGGCTTCGATGTCCACAGCCTCAACCTCCACAATCACGTCGTAAGGGCCCGTTACTCGATTGACACCACGAATGCCGGGCGTTCCCTCAAGTAAATTAACCATCTCACGCGAGCGTCCTGCCGCCATCTCGATCAGTACGTATGCTCTGATATTGGGACACCTCCCATATACTTACGTCGCAGAACACAATCAATGAACGTAGCTGTTAGGATACCCTTTTAAAGGATCATAGGCAAGATGATGCGCGCCTCGCTTTGGGCGGAGAGGTACTTACAAGGCACGTAACAAAGAGATTACGACAACATTTAATTCTCGGTTTCATCAGGGCAAGCATAGGAATTACGCTCCCAATTTTGCCGAAGAACCGGGAAACTGAAGATGTCCCTCAAAAATGATTTCTTACTCTCATTTTTCTTTGTCGCCAGCCGATACAACACGAATCAAATACCAACCGGGAGGCCATTTACAATGACCAGAATGACGGGCAAGCGCGCCTTGATGGAGACGTTGAAGGCCGAGGGGGTAGAGTATATATTCGGCAACCCAGGCACCAGTGAGACTCCTATAATGGACGAACTGGAGCACTATCCTGAACTCAAGTACATGCTCGTCATGCAAGAAGGCGTGGCCATGGGAATGGCAGACGGCTACGCCAGGGCAACGAGCAAGCCAGCCTTTATAAATCTGCACATCGAAACTGGACTCGCCAACGGCATCAGCCTCCTCCATAATGCCGCCGAGGGGGGGACCCCACTCGTGTTGAGCGCAGGTAACCTGGACATAAGGGAGCTCGCACGCGGCCGCACGGACCTGGCGGAGATGGTCAGACTATTCACCAAGTTCACGGCAGAGGCGACCCACCCTGAGCAGGTGTCTCCCACCCTGCGCCGAGCATTCAACGAGGCCAGAACCCCACCCACCGGCCCTACCTTCGTCGCATTCTCTGCCAACGCCCTGGACGACGAGGGTGAGATGGATATATTCCCTCCGACACAGGGATACTTTCGAACCGCACCGGACACAGCGGCGGTGCAAGCCGCCGCCGACATCTTGACCAGGGCAGACCGACCTGTGATCATCGTCGGAGACCGTGTAGCGCAGTCGGGCGCCACAACAGAAGCGGTGCGTCTAGCCGAGCTAATTGGCGCCACCGTTTACTCGGCATCCTACTCTGAGATGAACTTTCCATCAACACACCCGCAGTACCTGGGCGGCGTCAAAATTGGATTCCCAGAGTCCATGCCTGCACTGAATTCCGCAGATGCAATATTGGCAGTCGGCAAATTAGCCACGGTTTACTACATGTTCTCCGAACCCATGATGCAGTTCTTCGACAGAAACACAAAATTCGTCCATCTGGACCAAGACAGCAGCCGCGTCGGCAGCAGCCAACCAACCGATGTAGGGATCATAGCCGATCCAAAGACCGGCCTCACCATACTGGCCGAGGCCGTCGAGACGACCATGTCAGGGTCGGCGCGAGAAGCTGCCAAGGGACGCGCAAACAATGCCAAGGCCATGAAAGCAGCGATGGACGATGTGGCTGAGAGCCGGCTTCGTCAACGATGGGACACCATCCCCATGCCGGCGGACCGCATGATGGCAGAGATCGCGCGATCATTACCTTCAAATTCGATCATCATTAACGACGCCGTGACTTCCGGTGCGGCCCTCCTGAACTCCTTCGATTTCACCGAGCCAGGCAGCATCTTCGGTGGAAGGGGAGGCGCCCTAGGCTGGGGAATTGGAGGTGCGATGGGCGTCAAGCTGGCAAACCCCGATAGACCGGTGGTGGCCATACATGGGGACGGCAGTGCCATGATGACGGTACAAGGCCTGTGGACGGCAGCCAACGATCAAATCCCTGTAGTTTACATCGTGTGCAACAACTCAGAGTACCGCGTACTAAAAATGAACATGGACTTGTATAAGGATCTAATCCTTAAGCAGCCGGGTGCCAAAAGCCATTACATGGGCATGGATTTTCCGGTCCGACCAAACTTCGCGCAGATCGCAGAGGCCATGGGAATCTACGGCCGCAGAATCGACGACCCAGCTCAGATAGGCCCAGCAATAACCGAGATGATATCGCTGGGCAAACCAGCCTTGCTGGACATCATCATCGGAAACCAGTAGGCATGAACAGGGGCAGAGATTGATCTCTCGGTTTGAAACGTTGAGACTCCTGACCGGTCCCCATCCCTCTTTTTTCCTGGCGGGGAGCAGACGAGATGCGGCATATTCTCCATGCAGACTTCGATGCCTTCTACGCCTCGGTGGAGCTACGCGACAACCCTAATATCCAAGGCAAATCCGTCATCGTGGGCGGCAGCCCGGATTCCCGTGGAGTGGTCGCATCAGCTTCTTACGAGGCGCGCCGCTACGGCATCCGGTCCGCTATGCCGATGTATATCGCGTTCCAACTCTGTCCCAAGGCCATTAGAGTTCCGCCGAGATTTGATCGTTACATCGATGTCTCGCGTCAAGTCGTGGTCATCTTTCAAGAGATCGCGGAGCTAGTCGAGCACGTCTCGTTGGACGAAGCATATATGGACATCACTAAATCGGTGACCCCGACCAAGACCCCGGAAGATATCGCGACGCATCTCAGGGCAAGGGTACAGAGAGAGTTGGGCCTCACCATATCCGTGGGGGTCGCTACTTCAAAGTCCGTGGCCAAGATCGCCTCCGACATGAACAAACCCGACGCCCTCACGGTAGTGCCTCCAGGTGAAGAATCTGAGTTCCTTGCCCCACTAGACATCGAAAAACTCCCTGGAATCGGACCTAAAACCGCTGCTCGATTGAGGGACGATGGCATAAAAATCGTGGCTGATCTGGTCACAAAGCCTGAGGAATGGTGGATCAAGTGGTTCGGACGGACAGCGCCCTATATGCGCCGCCTAGCCCTGGGCAAGGACCTCAATCCAGTGGTAGAGCACCGCGAGAGGAAGTCGGTGAGCGCCGAGACGACATTATCAGTGGACTCTGGCGACCCCGAAATGCTGCTTGAGCTCGTTGCCCGCCTCAGTCAACGTGTTGCACATCACCTAGGCAATTCCGGCCTCAGTGGACACACAGTCAAGTTGAAGCTCCGTCTATCGGACTTCACAACATTCACCCGTCAGAAGACCCTGCCTAGTCCGGTCTCATCTTCAGAAGAGATCGCAATCTCGGTAAGATCTCTCCTAAGCCCCGTGATCCAACACGGCAGACGATTCCGGCTCATTGGCATAGGCATCTCCGGATTCAAAGACGGTGACAAGTTGCCACATCAACCGCGCCTATCAGGGTTAGAGTAGGGTAACAGTCACTCACCCCAAGGGGAAACAACTAGAATTATGAGGTACTTCTCGCATCCTTATTCTCCAAAATCGAGCCAACAATATCTGGATGCCCTCTAACGAATTCAACTGCGTCCAATATCTTAGCACCCTCGATCTGCAGACGTTTGATCTCTAGCGTCCCATCTGCGGTGGCAATATCGAGACTGTCGCTGGAGAGTGCTATCACCCGGCCTGGTACTGCATCCGCGGTATGTTCCGTCACCGCCGCCTCTACGATTTTCAGCAACTTGCCGTGCCACCTGGTGAATACGCCGGGCCACGGCTGGTATGCGCGAACCTGCCTCGCAATGTAGTCCGCTTTCTGGTCCCAATAGATCTCTCCGTCCTCGCGCTTTAATAGCATGGTCATGGTGGCGGATGAATCGTTCTGAGGCATGGCATCGATACGGCCCGCCTCCCATTCTGGCAGAGTCTCAACCATTAGCTCCGAGCCCACGCGAAACAGACGCGCCGTAAGAGCGGTGCCGTCTTCGTCCGCTCCTATGGCGGTCACACGTTGAGCTATGATCGGGCCGGTGTCCATTCCTTCGTCAAGACAGATTACGGTCACACCCGTATTTGGATCACCGCTGAGGATGGCGGATGCCACTGGAGAGGGACCACGGTGTCTTGGTAACAACGAGGGATGTAGGTTGAGGCAGCCTAGCGGCGGCAAATCCAACATCACTTTGGGCAAGAACAACCCGTAAGCCACGACAATTATCACATCGGGGGCCATCTCCGCCAACTCCTCCTGCACCTTCGCTCGCTTTAGGGAAGGAGGCTGGAATACCGGCAGTCCACGCTCCTCCGCAGCCTGCTTGATGGGCGTGGGCACCGGCCATCGACGGCGACTCCCAGGCCTATCGGGCTGCGTGTAAACCCCGGCTATTTCGTGTCCCGCGTCCATAATGGCAACTAGGACGGGCACTGAAAATTCTGGGGTCCCCATGAATACCGTCCTCATCGTTTAATCTCCCCTCTAGTTGCAGGCCAACGGATGATAGCACAGCGGTCACTCCTTAACTCCGTCTGTTCCATTTACAGCACTATAAAGCGTACTGTTTCTTTTCTTATCCAGCGCTCCTAAGATTGGCAAGATGCCACCCTCCAAGACACTTTCGAGGCGGGCCCGTATTCCCTTTCTCCCCCTTAGCAAATATGTGATCAAGGGAAGTCTCTATCCAAGACCATCGGCTGGAACTACCATAACTGACCAACAAAGGTGGGCTTTACCGGCATTGTATTAGTCTTCAAACTAGTGACAAACTAGATCGCGGCAGGTATTACGATGATTGCCGCGACAAACTGCAACCAAAAGATGGTTCACCTCAGCATAGCAGCACTACAGCCATCGGCAGACTTCACGGCAATGAAATCCACTACGCTGGGACACTCGTTATCGTCCTGGCCAGACACAGTGGTCTATAGGACTCGGGGAAGCAGCATTCCAGACCTCGGTTCGACGTCGCAGAAATCTGGAAATGAGAGCGATCTCTTTTGGGAAACACTTTCCACTCGATAGACCTTAAAGACGAAATATTCACCATCAACACAATAGATCTTCGCAAAGTCTATCTCCCGACTGTGACCGTCGCTGTACGCTCGATGCTCGACCCAAATGACGACCATTCTATATACTATGCTACACGTCCGAATCGTACAGCCAGGAGCATGAACATGCCCATAATAGACCACAATGCAGTGCCCGAAGTTCAATGGAGGCCTGGTTATCGAACCCGAGACCTATCAGGACCCAGCAACGGTATGTCCACTACTCTGTCCTATGCAATGGCTGAGGTCGGCGCAGGTGCCCCTCTGCACCACCACGAAGATGAGGAGTTGATAGTGGTCCTTGAGGGGACCGTCGAGGCGCGCATAAAAGACGAGGTGTGCACAATAGGTGCGGATCACACACTAGCTATACCCGCAAACGTGCCACATGCCTTCACAGTAGTCGGAGATTGCGTGGCGAGGCTGCTCGTCTACTTCCCGGTCCCAGACCCATTTGATCGCACTATCTACCTAGAAGGATCGCCCCCGGAATGAGTTTGATGAAAGTTAACGGGTCCCAGTCCCTCTGTACTCCCCAGATAATTGGAAACACCGGCTATTCACTATGATTTGTCCCTGGTGTAGGTACCAGAACCGCGAAGAGTCGCTGTATTGTGGTAACTGCAGCCGCACTTTGCTAACTGATCTGCCCTGTACAGCCTGCGGCACGGCCAACCCCTCCGACAACTCCTTCTGCGACGCATGTGGCGATAGATTGCAATACTCGGATCCGAACAAGACTCCCCACACCACCATGGCGCTCACTTCGGATAGAAAAGGCTATTGGCACAGAGCATCCGACCTACTACGAACCATTCGAAACAGAAAGTGGATGCCGAAGCCCGGACTGATATGGGAAACTCCCCCGATTGTGTGCCCGTCCTCACTCCGTGAGATACAGTCATGGCTGATCCGAAACAAGCTGGAACTTGCATTTGTCACTATGATCACTGGTGCCGCGGCGTTCCTACGACTCTATCGAATCACCGAGATACCTGCAGGTCTCAATGGCGACGAGGCGCTCACCGGACTAGACGCGCTGCGAATTGCAGCAGAGGGATGGATTGGACCATACGTGGGCTCCGCAATGGGACAACCGGCCGGGCCGTTATATTTCACAGCCCTGATATTCAAGCTGTCTGAACCGAGCTTGTTCACATTGAGGCTCTCAATGTCGCTCCTCGGAATTATTACTGTGCCTGCGGCATATCTGCTATTGCGAATAGGATTCGGCCGCTGGGTCGCCATCTTCGCAGTAGTGGTGTTGAGTTTCTCCTATTGGCATCTGCACTATAGCCGGATGGCGTTTATGGTAGTGTCCATGCCGCTAATAACCACCTTGTCTGCCGCCTCCTTACTTCTGGCTCTGCGATCGGCACGTGTCTGGCCATGGGCCCTCGTCGGATCCCTGATTGGGGCAGGTATTTACAGTTATAACGGCTATGTTGCGTTTCTGCCTGCAATCGTCGCATTCCTCACCATTACTCTCATACTGAGCAGAAACAAATGGCGTAATTACGTCCCACGCTTCGGAATACTTGTAATCACTGCGTTGGTGGTCGCATTGCCAATGATTCGACTGGTAGTCTTCGAACGAGACTTCTACTTTCAACACTTTCGCCAGGTATCGGTCCTACACGACCAAGCGTATGTCAACGAAGCTACCGCAATCGACAAGTTCCGCTTCTTGGCCAGCCGACTATACACGGGCACGACGATACTGTGGAGCCATGAGGAGGTGGATTTCTCTGACGCAATGGGGGGCAGGGGCACGATGAATCCTGTGTTGGCGTTACTAACATACATAGGACTGGCGATCGCATTCGCAAGATGGCGGAGCCCCCCATATTTACTGCTCGCGCTAGTGGTGGTTTGTGGACTGGTCGTCGTGGTCTTGGGAGGTAAAAACTTGGGAGAGTTACGTAGAACACTGATTACTGTGCCATTCGTCTACGGCCTGGCCGGTATAGCGGTGGTCGAGGCCATCCGTCTGGCCCAAAGGCTCCAGACCACATGGGGACTCAAGCTGGCCCTAAGTATCGTGGGCATGATCATCGCCGGAGTAATATCGTGGAACACCTGGCACTACTTCGGTATCATGATGCGCCAGGACTACACGGAATGGGTCTTTGCCTCCGATCTAGTGGATGGTCTCAATGCGGCGAATAGTTTCGATGACCCGGGGCGGATCTATTTCTATGCCGGCAGATGGAACTACCAATACGAGACTGTCAGGTTCCTGTATCCGGACACGCCCGGGATCGACCGATCAATGGAGTGGGGGGAGTTCTCGTTGGAGCGTATCGACTCAGGCCCAGTGACCTACCTCATGCTGCCCCCATATGCCAAAAAGATCGAGACACTGAAAGAGACGCTGCCAGATGGCGTCGCAATCGAGAAGTTTTCAGACGACGGTAGTAGGACTTTCAGTGTATATCACCTCCCCTAGGTGCTCCTACCTAAGAAAGTTGAAGGAAGGTGTACAGCTATTCCTCCCGTAAAATGGGAGAGTATTGAGATGAGGACATCCTAGTCGGCAGATAAAGTGTTAGTCTACTTTTCGCGTATAGCCGCCCTCATGGCCTTAACTCGGTTCAACTCAGGATGTCCGCCCTCGTCCGCCTTGTCAAAAATCTTGTCCCCGCCAGCGAATACTTGCAATACGCCACTCTCACCAGGAGTCAGGGTGATTGCGATGCTGCTGCCAGCTTCAGCGAAGAATTCGGTGGCCATCCAGGCCGCCTCTCCGTGATAACCTCAAGGTACGCAGTAGATAATCTCGACGCTGAGCTTGTCATCCAGTGACACGGCACCCCTCCTTACTCCTGACATCGTCCCAATCCAGTCCGAACGCGCAAAATCTATCATAGGCGATATGGCATGTCAAAGTGTGGCAGCGGCTGCATTAACGCCTGTAAACAGCGTTGACAACCTGCAGTTACTCCTTACAAATACGCGCCACTTGACACTTTTGGAACCGGCGATGATATACGTCTACCATGCCTACACCCCTCTCACCGTTTTAAGGGGGCATCGGAAACGACTTTGTCGCCAATGACCTAAAACATCCATCGCCATGTAGGTAGTTCAACAGTAGTTGAAGGGTTAGATCCAGTACATGAACATCCTGCCCGGTGGCAAATCGATGTTTGAGAGAGAGTCTGTACGTTTGACGTGGATGTTACCGCTGTTCGTACATGTCCTTGTCACGTGCGACCGGTCCGGTTTTGCACCAATCCGCCATATCTGACAAGATCTTTGAACAAGACTTGGAACGATGAAGATTTAGGTAGTTGTGGACACGAGCTTACTGCAGTTGCTCCACGATGCTCACAGAATAAGCAGTTCCTACGGCACGCTCTTCGCAGCCGGACGGCCTGGGAGCTTTGTGCGGACTGATGGGTTGGCCAGGGACATCGGCCAAGTGCCACTTAACAGCCTTGCTGTCTCATCGCCTATCTGGGCTAAGCCCCCGGGGATGGACGAGTCCGATTGCCCAGCGCTGTGGGGCGTCACGATGACGTTGTCCATCTTCATCAGTGGGTTGTTGGCCGGCGTTGGCTCCACCTCGAACACATCTAGTCCTGCACCCGCGATTTGACCGACTTCGAGAGCTGCAATCAGCGAAGCCTCGTCAACTACCTGGCCGCGGCACGTGTTAATGAAATAGGCCGTGGGCTTCATAGCGTTGAAGAATGCGGCGTCGATCATCTTTATTGTCTCGTCATTGAGCGGTACAAGAATCGACACGAAATCCGATCTTTCTGCTAGTTCTTGCAAACTACCAACCAATTCTACTCGGTAGTCTTTCGCTACCCAAGGAATCGCGTACGGATCGTAGGATATGACGTCCAGACCGAATACCGCGGCCCTTCTAGCGGTTGCACGGGCGATGTTACCAAGACCTACGATACCCAGGATCTGGCCGTCGATGGGAGGTATATGTTCCAATGACCTCAGCGTATCTGCATCCCAACCACCAGACTTAACGACCTCGTGCATCCGGGTCAACTGCTTGGCACATGCTAATAGCATCATGATCGTGTGGTTAGCCACCTGCTCGGTGACGAATCCCGCGGTGTTGATCACCATTAGGCCTTTTTCGGTCGAGGCGTCAAGGTCGATGTGGTTAAAGCCGTGGCCCATGCTGACGATCGCCTTGGCTGTGTCTATCTCCATGACAACCTCGCGGGGCATCGCCATGCCACCATCGGCCAGGATGATGATGTCGACCCCCTTAATAGCCTCGATGATCTCCCCCTGACTATCACAGACGTGGGCATCCATCTGGTAGTCCTGTCCTGCCAGCCGGGATCTAACAATACTCGTATCGGACTTCGACTTAGTAATGTAGGCGATTTTCTGCTGTGTCATTTCCATTCCCCTAGATTAGACTTAGTATGCCGACCTTGTTCGAAGAAATTGACTGTTACATTGGCCGAAGAACAATCAGACGTAGGATTCCCAGAGACAAGGGCGTTGCATAACCGGACTCCATAAAAACTGCCGTGGCGGGATTGGGGTATGTAGAGCGTAGCCCATACACACAGTACCCAAACACTACCGCGTACTAAGAACCCTCGGCAGTGCAGTCTCACCCATCAGGTACTCGTCGATGCCCCTGGCCGCCTCTCGGCCCTCTGCGATGGCCCAAACCACGAGCGACTGCCCTCTAGTCATATCCCCAGCAGTGAACACGCCTGGGACGCTGGTCATCTTGCGCTCGTCACTCATCACGTTGCCTCGTGTGTCCAGTTCAACACCAAGTTGGTCTAGCATACCGTCGTGCTCTGGGTGGACGAATCCCATAGCGAGCAGGACAAGGTCCGTCTCGATCTCGAACTCGGAGCCAGGGATCTCGTTCATGGCAGGCCTACCTGATATATTGGGGGCGCCCCACTCTACCCGTACCCCATGGAGCTTCTCCACACGACCATCTGACCCCGTAAAAGCCTTCGTAAGGATGTTGTAGTCTCGGACGCCGCCCTCCTCATGGGCGGCCGAGAGTCTCAGCACCATGGGCCACTGGGGCCACGGATTGTCGTCGCTTCGCTCTTGCGGGGGCTCCGGCAACAGCTCGTATTGGTACACATCCTTAGCACCCTGGCGGTGGGCGGTGCCGAGGCAGTCCGCCCCAGTGTCGCCTCCTCCTAAGATGACCACCCGCTTACCCGCCGCAGAGATGTGATGAGCGGGATCGATGGTCTCACCGAAGTTGATCTTGTTCTGCTGGGGCAGGAACTCCATGGCCAAGTGGACACCGTCCAGATCACGGCCAGGGACCGGCAGGTCTCGAGCATGGGTGGAACCACCAGATAGTAGTACAACGTCAAACTCCTCGATCAGGCGTGAGGCGGGAAACTCGTGGCCTACATCGACCCCTGTCCTAAATATGACTCCTTCCTCTATCAACTGGTCGACGCGCCGTTGAACTGTGCCCTTGTCCAACTTGAAGTCTGGTATGCCCAGTCGTAAGAGCCCACCAACATAGTCCTCGCGTTCGAAGACGGTCACGGAGTGGCCACATCGGTTGAGCTGCTGCGCGGCCGCAAGGCCGGCAGGGCCAGACCCAACGACGGCGATTCCCTTGCCTGTGCGGTGTGTTGGTGTGTTTGGAGTAATCCAGCCTTCCGACCAGCCTCGGTCGGCAATCGCCATTTCGATGTGCTCGATGGTGACCGGATCCTGGTTGATATTCAGAACGCAACTCGCCTCGCATGGCGCAGGACAAATCCTACCAGTAAACTCCGGGAAATTGTTGGTCGAATGGAGGGAATCGAGGGCGCGCCTCCATTCGCCCTTGTATACGAGATCGTTCCAATCCGGAATCAAGTTGCCTAGCGGGCAGCCCTGGTGACAGAAGGGTACCGCGCAGTTCATGCAGCGAGCACCTTGGTTTCGGATGTCCCTATCATCCCACGTCGCGAACAATTCAGAGTAGTCTCGTAACCTCAGAGCTACGGGACGTTTTGGCATAGGGCTTCGTCCATGTTCCTTGAACCCCTCGGGCTTACCCATCGCCAGACATCCCGACTAATTTTCCGTTGGCCGATACGGCAAGCTCAGTGAGTACTCGTTTATACTCCCTTGGCATTATCTTGACGAATCGGGGCAGCATGGTATCCCAATCTCCCAGGACACGCTTCGCCTTCGCACTGCCGGTGTACTTTAGATGAGCCTCCAGTAGTATTCGAAGACCAGCCACGTCATCCTCTGTTTCAACAGGCTCCAAATCTACCATTTCAAGGTTGCATTGACTCACAAACCGTCCTTCCTCGTCCAGGACGTAAGCATCGCCACCGCTCATACCTGCGGCAAAATTCCTTCCCGTCGGCCCCAGCACCACGACACGACCTCGGGTCATGTACTCGCAGCCGTGGTCCCCAACACCCTCGACAACGGCTTCGGCACCGCTGTTACGGACCGCGAAGCGCTCCCCTGCAACACCATTCACGAAAGCGGACCCACCTGTCGCACCGTAAAGAGAGACGTTTCCCACAATGACATTGTCCTCAGGGGCAAAGGTGGAGACCTTTGGGGGGGTTACCACCACCCTGCCACCGGATAGCCCTTTACAAAAATAATCGTTGGCATCGCCCTCGACGTACATACTTATCCCTGCGGCCAGGAACGAAGCGAAGCTCTGACCCGCCGAGCCCTTCAGATGGATCTGTATGGTGTCCTCCGCAAGCCCTTCACTACCGTAACGCTTCGACACTTCGTAACTCAGCATCGTGCCAACAGTCCGGTTGGAGTTCCTGATCGGCAACTCTATTCGGACCGGTGTACGAGTCTCCAGAGCCTCACGGCTTTCTTCGATGAGTCTGTGATCTAGAGCTTTATCAAGGCCGTGATCCTGAGCCTCGCTACAGTAAGTTGCAACTCCTTTAGGAACCGTCGGTGTATGCATCAGGCTGCTCAGGTCCAAGCCCTTTGCCTCCCAGTAGTCGACAGCCTTGTGGGTGTCCAAGCGATCCACTCTGCCCACCATCTCGTTGATAGTTCGGAACCCCAGGCGGGCCATGATCTCGCGGAGTTGTTCCGCTACGGCGAAGAAGTAATTGATGACGTGCTCGGGCTTACCAGCGAACTGCTTACGCAACTCAGGGTCCTGGGTAGCGATACCCACAGAGCAGGTGTTGAGGTGGCACTTGCGAAGCATGATACAACCCATCGCGATTAGAGGGGCCGTGGCGAATCCGAATTCCTCCGCACCCAGCAGACAAGCCACCGCCACGTCCCTGCCTGTCTTGAGTTGGCCGTCGGCCTGCACGACAATACGACCCCGCAGATCGTTCATCACCAGTACCTGCTGGGTCTCAGCAACTCCAAGTTCCCAGGGCAACCCTGCGTGTTTGATAGACGATTCCGGCGATGCACCAGTGCCACCGCTATCGCCACTGATTAGCACAACATCAGCATGTCCTTTCGACACACCCGCCGCGATCGTGCCAACCCCGACTTCAGATACGAGTTTGACGTGGATCCGGGCCTCCGGATTGGAATTCTTGAGATCGTGGATTAGCTGAGCTAAATCCTCGATGGAGTAAATATCGTGGTGCGGTGGCGGGCTGATG
>CAYLLU010000003.1:46699-55267 GCA_964384845.1 uncultured Dehalococcoidia bacterium | reverse complement strand
CAGCTCGACGCCTGGGATAGAACTGCGGACCCAACCGATGTAATCGTCGATCTTGTGACCAGGGAGCTGGCCACCTTCGCCCGGCTTTGCTCCTTGAGCCATCTTGATCTGCAAATCAGAGGCACTAGCGAGGTAACTACTGGTAACACCGAATCGCCCCGAGGCAACCTGTTTCATCGCACTGTTCCGAGAGTCTCCGTTGGTGTCCGGCTGATACCTCGAAGGATCCTCACCACCTTCTCCGGTATTAGAGCGGGCGCCGATACGGTTCATCGCGATAGCCAGGGTCTCGTGAGCCTCACGACCGATGGAGCCAAGGGATATGGCACCTGTGGCGAACCGCTTGACTATCTCCTTGGCGGGCTCTATCTCGTCCAAAGACACCGGTTGGTCCGCATCCTTAAAATCCAAAAGCCCCCGAATCGTACAGATTCCGGTACTCTGGGAATCCACGTAGTCGGTAAACTCGCGGAAGGAGTCGACATCACCAGACTTGACGGCGTACTGCACCTTAGCAATAGAGTTGGGATCCCACATATGTCGCTCGCCGTCAGCCCGCCATTGATACTGGCCACCCACATCCATCTCTTGTAAACCTTCCACTCTCCTATCATGGTAGGCGGAGGCATGTCGCTGGACACAATCCCGTTCTATATCACCGATCCCGATGCCCCCGATACGAGAGGGGGTCCACGTGAAGTACTTGTTCACAAGGTCTGACCCCAAACCAACGGCCTCGAATATCTGGGCACCATGGTAGCTCGCTAATGTAGAGATGCCCATCTTGGACATAACCTTGACCACGCCCTTATGGATTGCCTTCACAAAATTGGCTTCCGCAATCAGGTAATCTGTTATGCCGGGATAGTGCCCGTTGGAGGCCATGTTTTCGAGCGTCTCAAAAGCCAAATAGGCGTTGATGGCGCCTGCTCCGTAGCCAAACAGCAGGGCAAAGTGAGCTACCTCCCTTGGTTCTCCCGACTCCACCACCAAGCTAACCCTAGTGCGAGAACCCTCACGAATGAGACTGTGGTGCACCCCGGCGGTGGCCAGTAGGCTCGGGATATGTGCGTGGTCCCTGTCCACGCCCCTATCAGAAAGTACGATTATGGAGCAACCGTCCTTGACCGCCTCAGATGCCTGCTCGCAAAGAGCGGTCATGGCTCTCTCTAACGCGCCTGGCCCATCACCGGGCCTAAAGAGCGTGGACAGGGTTGTGGTCCGTAGGCCGGGTCGGTCCAAACTCTTGATCTTCCCCAAATCGGAGTTGGTGAGCACTGGTTCATTCAACTTGAGGCGGAGGCACTGCTCAGCCGTCTCGTCGAACAGATTGCCCTCGTCCCCAAGGAAAATCTCCACCGATGTGACCAATTGCTCGCGAATGGCGTCCAGGGGGGGGTTACTGACTTGGGCAAAGAGCTGCTTGAAATAGCCGAACAACATCGGCACCTGGTCCGAGAGAACAGCGAGGGGGGTGTCGTTCCCCATTGATCCCACCGGTTCCATGCCTGTTGCTGCCATTGGGCCGATGATCATAGTCAATTCTTCACGAGTATATCCGAATTCCCGATGTCGTACGGCCAGTGTGGCCGAGTCCGTTTTTACTATGTGTACCGACTCCGGCAGATCGTCCATCGAAACCTTATTCTCGGACAGCCAGCGACCATAGGGCCGAATCTCAGACAACCCGGTCTTGATCTCGTCGTCGTCGACAAGCCGCCCCTCCTCCGTATCTAGCATGAACATCCTGCCCGGCTGGATTCGCCACTTATAGCGAACTTTCTCCGGCGGTATATCAAGTACCCCGGTCTCGGAGGACATCACCAGCAGACCGTCAGTGGTGACAAGATAACGACAAGGACGTAGCCCATTGCGGTCTAGGATTCCGCACACCTTCTTGCCATCTGTACCAATGACTAGAGCAGGACCGTCCCAGGGTTCCATGAGAGCCGAGTGGTACTCATAGAAATCCTTTTTAGCCTGGTCCATCGGGATATGATCGGCCCATGCCTCTGGAATTAGCATCATCATCGCGTGGGGCAACGATCTACCGGTGGCCAAAAGGAGCTCGAGAACATTGTCCAATGTGGCGGTATCGCTCTGTCCTGCGCTGACAAGGGGACGCAATTTCTCCATGTCGTCGCCCAAGACCGAGGACGACAGCCTAGGCTCTCGAGCCATCATCCAGTTCATGTTGCCACGTAGAGTGTTGATCTCTCCGTTGTGGATGACGAATCTGTAAGGGTGCGCCAGTCGCCAAATGCCCAGCGTATTAGTGCCGAACCTTGAGTGGACCATGGCGAAGGCGCTCTCCAAAGACGAATCCCCCAAATCATGATAAAATTCACGAAGTTGATTCGCCTTGACCAGCCCTTTGTACACGACCCGGGTGGAAGATAGACTACAGATATAGAATTCATCTCCATTTTGTAGGCCCATAGACAGAACCGCCGTCTCTATCTGACGCCTCAAAACAAAGAGTTTCAACTCAAAGGGGTAGTCAGGTGAAAGCGGAGTGTCAACCGCTACGAAAAACTGTTTGATATTCGGCTGAACGCGCGCTGCCAAGACGCCGATGGCCGAAGGGTCTGTCGGCACGTCACGCCACCCGAGAAATGAGAGTCCTTCGCGAGCCGTCACAACCTCTATCTCAGCCTCGCAGTCGGCACGAGCCTTAGCGTCCCTGGGCAAGAACACGGTTGCAACGCCGTACTCCCCCTGACTCGGCAAGGAAAACCCCAGTGCAGCGGCCTCCGCGGCGAAGAATTCGTGAGGCACCTGTAACATGATACCAGCACCGTCGCCGGACTCTGGATCTGCACCCACCGCCCCACGGTGACCAAGATTAAACAGGACCTCGAGACCCTGCTTGATGATCTGATGGGATCGGGTTCCGTCGATATTAGCGACCAGACCAACACCACAAGCAGAGTGCTCGAACTGCGGATCGTACAGTCCCTGTTTGACAGGATTTGGAATGTCGGGAAATCTGTAACTCCGGACCACTTACAATCTCCACACCACCACACCCTTTGTCTACGTACAGTAAGACACCACTAATACGTGATGCCCTGCATTCGGCAGAATAGATGAGCATGGCGACATCTGCACTGAGATTTCTAAATCAGATATCACCCAGAACGAAGCCAAAAGAATAGCACACCTGCCGCTCACACTAAAGGGGTATTGCATACACCTAGCATGGCTGTACTATCAACAATTAGGCCCCGCACACACTTCAAGCCACAGGGTTGGTTGAACCTCAATCTGAAGATAGTTTTATCCGGAGCATGGCCCGCCGTGGTGAACTGTTATTTGACCATGCCTCAATTGTGGTCATTGGAGAAGCCCACCCATCACTCGTGGTTCGATAGCCTCACATCATAAACGCAATACAACTACAGGTCTCCTCCAAATATGAAACCCGTACTCTATCCCGGCAATCTGGACTAACTCCAAGACCTCAGTTATTAGTCCCTATGTCCTGGTATTAAGTTGGAAGTTCCTATGTTCTAGCCCTGTTTGCCCACTCATTTTCAATCCTAGACCCCGTTTCAGAGATGTGCTAATGGGTTGAGCAGATTTGCCAGGTGTCTGAAGGTGTACTTCCGAATTACTCATATATTTTCCTTTATCTTGTAGGAATGGTAACTGTGACACCCATCGAAAAGCACATAAGAACCTTCCCAGCCTCAAGCCACCTCCGCTACAATGGCCCCAACATGACTACCCCGGCCAGGCAGCAGTACCTCCGTATCAAGAAGGAACATCCCGATGGAATTCTCCTATTTCGCATGGGGGACTTCTACGAGACTTTCGACGAGGACGCTAGAACAATCTCTAGGGAACTTGAGATCGCTCTTACATCAAGGGAAATGGGCAAGGGGCCGCGAATACCTCTCGCCGGAATCCCTTATCACGCCCTTGAGTCGTATCTGGCCCGTCTGATCAATAAGGGATACAAAGTTGCGATCTGCGAGCAGATCAGCGATCCCACGACCTCCAAGGGCATCATCGACAGAGAGGTGGTCCGGGTTGTTACGCCGGGCACCATTGTTGAAGAATCCATCTTGGAGGGCAAATCAAACAACTACTTGGCTGCCGTTGTCGTCGACGATACTGAGGCCGGACTGGCTTTTGTCGACATCACCACCAGTGAGTTTGCCACCGGTCAATTCCATAAACACAATTTAGCCTCAGAGCTGGGCAGCTTGGCCCCAGCCGAACTGCTGGTTCCACAGGGACAAGAGGTACAGTCGACAGAGCAAGGAGTGGCAGTGACTCCTATAGACGTAGAATCATTCCACATGGCGTGGGCGACTGAAAACCTGCTGAAGCACTTCGGTGTCGACTCCCTAGAGGCTTTTGGATGCGACAAGCTGCCCCTGGCAGTACGTGCGGCCGAGGCCATCGTTGACTACCTAGCCAAACACCAGCGGACCGCACTACACCAGATCACCTCCCTGTACACCTACAACAGCGGCACTCATATGATGCTGGACCCTCAGACTACCCGGAACCTGGAGATATTCGCTGGGGGGAGAAGCGACAATCCCAAGGCATCGCTGTTGTCCGTCCTCGACGCGACTCGAACATCCATGGGCGGCAGGCTGCTCCGAAATTGGTTATCAAGACCACTTATGGATCTAAAGGCTCTGGAGCGACGGCAGGACGCCGTCGCCTGGTTTATTCAGTCCTCGATGCGCCGAGGCCGTGTTGCCACCATTCTTGACTCTATCTCGGACCTAGAACGACTAACCAACAGGGTCAGGGGTAATACTGCGACGCCTCGAGACCTAGTTGCACTGGGCCGCAGTCTGGAGGCAGCACCGCAACTCAGAGCAGTGATGGAAGAGGACGAGGACGCGTCCCGAGTCGCCTGGCTTTCTCACGAGATCAGCGATAACAGAAAGATCGCCGACTTATTACGAAAGGCCATCGAGGACGACCCACCAGCCTCGGTGAGCGATGGTGGAGTGATACGCCGAGGATTTTCGACAGATCTTGACACTCTGCGTGATTCGTCACGGAGTGCTCAGACATATATCGCCAGTCTGGAAACCAAGGAGCGTGATCGCACCGGAATAGGCTCCCTGAAGGTGGGTTACAACAGGGTGTTCGGCTACTATATAGAAGTCAGCAAGGCGAATATCTCAAAGGTGCCTGAGGAATACATCAGGCGTCAGACCCTAGTCGGGGGTGAACGCTACATCACGCCCGAGATGAAGGAGTACGAGTCCAAGGTCATCAACGCCCAGGAGCGAATTGTGGAGATGGAGTCGTCACTATTCCGTCAAGTGTGCCAACAGGCGAGCGATGGCGGGACGGAGATCATGACCACGGCGGGAGCCATCGCCAGGACCGATGTGCTGTGCTCCCTTGGCGAGGTGGCAGCGCGTAACACATATGTCAGGCCACATCTCGACGACAGCGGCGTTATCGACGTGATTAAAGGGCGTCATCCCGTGGTGGAGCGTACTCTATCGGCAGGCATCTTCGTCCCTAATGATGTGTGTTTAGATGTAAAAAACGATCAGCTCATCATGCTCACCGGCCCCAACATGTCAGGCAAGTCCACCTTTATCCGCCAGGTAGCGATCATAACCCTCATGGCCCAGATCGGCAGTTTCGTCCCGGCAGATGCTGCGACAATCGGGGTTGTGGACCGAATTTTCACGCGAATTGGATTGCAGGATGATCTGTCAGTCGGACAGTCCACATTCATGGTGGAGATGGTCGAGACAGCAACTATACTTAACCACGCCACTTCACGCTCCCTCGTGGTCCTGGACGAGATAGGCAGGGGCACAAGTACCTACGACGGCCTCGCGATCGCTAGGGCTGTAGCGGAGTACATCCACAGTCACCCCCGGCTGGGGTGCCGTACATTGTTCGCCACTCACTACCACGAGCTGACGACTCTGGCCAGCAAATTGCCACGGGTCCGCAACTTCAATGTGGCCGTGTCTGAGGATAAGGGCGACATTGTGTTCTTACGGCGCATCGTGCCGGGCGGAGTGGACAAAAGCTACGGGGTGCACGTCGCTCGCATCGCCGGACTGCCGGGGGCTGTAGTCAACCGGGCGTGGGAGGTGCTACGCGAACTCGAGAGTGACACGACTATACTTGGAATGGGACAAGGTGGGGAAAAGAACGAGGACAATGACATTGGAAAACCCAGCCGGGAGAAGCAGGCTAACGCAATGCAGCTCCCACTCATTGCCACAACCTCACCAGTTATTTCAAGTTTGCTAGCACTGGACATCGCATCGATGACGCCTTTAGAGGCGATCACCGCCCTCTACGATCTTCAAGAGCAGGCGAAGAATGATTAAGGCTCGGATTAGCGTACTTCGGCACTACTTTTAGCCTCTGCTTTGCCATGATATCCGGGGATGTTCGGCGGTGATCTCAAGGGATGGGGCGTGTGGGCGAAGTGATAGGTAGGATGCGTGTGAAGATGCCACATAGTTAGGCCATTGCAACGGGCAGTGTACTCTCCGACGAAAGCTAGTATCCGTATGCCCGTATAACGCCAGTGGCGGCCTCGTAGTCTCGACGCCCACCCATCATGATCGGCGGAACCAAGTATATGGAACGGCTACCCGATTCTACGAATTCGTCTAGGAGTTGCAATGCAATGTCCGCACCGGTCCTACCTCGAGATAAATCTTTGGTGATCCACCCAGGAACGGCGCCAAAAACCCTGCTATCCGGTGCCAGTACCTGTAAACCACAGAAAATGGGCGGCTTCAACGACTCTCCATAAGTGCGCTCGTATCTTTCAAGAAAATCGGAATGAAGGCGAACGTCGAAGATTGGCTGCATCAGAAAAAATTCAGCACCAGATTCGGCCTTGCGCCGGGTGAGTCTGTTCTCACGCTCGGGGTCGTGGGAAAGGTCTATAACCGCTCCGGCACAGAGGTTGGTCCGTGACCGCAACTTGTGCCCCCGGTAATCAAGACCTTGGTTCATAGAGTCGATGGCAGCTAGTAATTCGGTAGGCTTGAAATCGTTGACTGCTTTGACCGTCTTCTGTTCTTTTTCAGTGAAGGAATCGCCACCAACGACGAGGACGTTTTGAAGCCCCATGAGATCCGCGCCCAACAACAGACTCTCGGCAGCTACCTTGTTAATGTCTCTAGTAGCCAAAGTGAACAGAACATCTTGCCCGGTATTTGCCTTAATCCAACCAGCGGCCAGCGTTGAGTTGACCCTGGTCGATTTACCGGGGTTATACGCTACAGATATGAAGTCAGACCCGATCTCGCGGGCAGGATCAAGCAACGCAGGATCCGAGCCCCGTGGTGGGGAAAAGTCGCAAATGAACAAGACCGAATCGGCGTCCTGAGCTCGCTTTTCGGTGATCGTAGACATTCTGTCTCACCGGCCGCAATATCGAAAGGAGCGTTCTCGACACCACACGTGCGTTTCCTTGGCATCATCCACAGAGAATTCTACAAGTTAGGCAAGATATTGCGCCCAACCACGCAGGGAAAAAACGCCACAAAAATCCTTGTAGTGACTAGCGCCAGCCGAGCATGCCGTTCTTACGCGGGATCAGAGAGACCCTATGGCCATACCCACACTTGAACCTCTGCTCTCTAGCCTCGGGACGTTTGCCAGACAGGGACGACTCTTCCATCGACCCTTCACAGAACGGGCACGTCACATCAAAAATGGCACGATTGTTGTGCCGAACGAGCCGCACGTGAATGAGTTGGTCTGCCAGGTTGATGGCATCACCGACATATCTGACAACGTAGCGTGTTGCGGCACTTACTATGCTAGTACGAGCCCAACGTGGGACGACATCCCGGCTGTGGGTGTAATCGGCATAGCCACAAGTGAAGCACTGAGGCTCATCATAGCCCATGACCAGTAGGGTGTTGCACCTACGGCAATGACTCGATTCTTTTTCAGGACGCGGCGATACGATTGGTGGAGAAACGTGCGCGATAACCATAGAGGCCCCCCAAAACAGCGTTGCCAGGGGTTACGCATAGACTGAAACGAGACAGACATCATCTCGCCATCCGGATCAGCAACCATTCGGCCCCCAGGCTCGAAAGAACTCGGCGGGCTGCTGAGAATGTGGTGCTGACCACGGGAGGGTGAGTGCGCACCCTCCACAGGAACAATCCGTGCTTCCCCCAAAGCACGTGTATCTTTTACTACAACATCTATACCTATGTCAATACCAAAAACTATACTTTTCCAGTTTTTTTCCGAACTATTCCTAAAACATAGCGTGACATCAGCGGTACAGTAGTGCCAAAACGTGTTGACTGGTTTGAGGACCCAGTGCTATATTCGCCACCAACTACGAAGTGTGATTGCCAACAATGCCCTAGGTGGTCAATTACCGGTGTCACCTTTGAATCCTCAGATCACAGTTCGTTGCATTGTTGCGTTGAAGATCGTGCGCGGTCTTAAGAAGTCCAAATAATCTTGTCCGTTTGTGGGTGTAGTTACGACCAAGTGTGAATGTCCCGATGCGTTCACTGCCAAGGGAATCCAGAACGGCATCCCCTTCTTTAGGGTGCCGGGAAGCACCCCAAAATATAA
>CAYLLU010000003.1:41863-46689 GCA_964384845.1 uncultured Dehalococcoidia bacterium | reverse complement strand
TTCCTATCCTGCCTTTCCTGCTTCCTTGCCAGAGAAGTAGGAAATCATGATCCATGTGGCATAGGATCGGTGGAGCGAACGAGGAGAAGTGAATGGCAGTCGATATCATCGTGTGTGTCAAACAGGTTATGGACCCCGAGACGCCGGCCTCAGCGTTTCATATAAACCCCGACATCAGTCGGGTACAGGAGCCTCCAGGCATCCCCCCTGTGTTGAACGGTTTCGACGAGAATGCCGTCGAGGCAGCACTGAAGATTAGGGATGATCAGGGCGGCAACATTACGATACTGTCTGTCGGGAGCGAGTTCGTGATGGACGTTATGAAAAAACCCCTTTCGATGGGAGCGGACAGTCTTGTTCTGCTCCAAGACGATGCCTTCAAGGACTTGGACTCGTTCGCCACAGCACATGTATTGGCCGAGGCCATCAGGAAGATCGGTCTTTTCGACTTGGTCCTTTGCGGTCGCCAAGCCTCAGACTGGGATAACGCCCAAGTGCCTCTCGGAATTGCCGAATTGCTGGGACTTCCCTGCCTCACGATCGCTCAGAAGGTGGAAGTCGTGGACTCAGGAGTAGTGATTAATCGAGTACTTTCCGATGGCTACGAAGTCGTCGAGGCAGATCTGCCAGCGCTAATCACGGTAAGTAACGAGCTCGGAGAACCACGGTACGCGACCCTCCGAGGCATCATGGCGGCGGGGCGCAAGACACCCACCTTATGGAGCGCAGCCGACCTTGATATCAACGAGTCTATTCTGTCACCAAAGGTGCAAATCACCGGATTGGAGATTCCTGTAACCAACAGAGTTTGCGAGCTTATTGAAGGCGAAGACGAGGCCGACTCGGGTAGACTCCTAGCCCTCAAACTGCGTGAGGCTGGGCTCATATAATCAGCCCATCCGAAATGGAACATGGTAGAGGTACACAACCCGGGTGATCGTCTGGAACCCGGCGAAAGAGAGAATGTTAGGCAGAATCATCCTGACCTCCTTCGAAGAGCATCTTTTTCCCATATCAGACGCAAGATACTGGCGTACTGATCGAGAAGGCGTGTAATGCGTCACGACAGACCAGATTCTCAATTGACGAGGCAATTTAATGACTGCAATACTGGTTGTGGGCGAGACAGTAGACAGAGACCTGGATTCGACGACCGCAGAGATTATTGCGGCAGCCAGGGGTATTCGCGATGATGTGACGGTAGTACTTCTAGGCACCAGCCTTGAAGGCCCAGCCGCACAGGCGATAGCCGCCGGTGCAAATGAAGTTTTGCTCGTCGAGCACGACCTCCTTAACAACCGTGGAACCGATGCTTGGGTCGTGGCCATCGAGCAAGTATGTAGACGTACCTTGCCAACGATCGTGCTCCTTGGCAAATCAGCGCTGAGCAGGGACGTCGGCCCCCGAGTCGCCTTCAGACTGGGTGTCGGACTGGCCCAGGACTGCGTTGAGATTGGCCTAGATGCCAGTACTGGCAGAGCGATCGTCCGAAGACCAGTATATGGTGGTAACGCAGTGGCGACGGCGACCTTCAGCGAGGGAGACCCACAGTTCATAATTTTGAGAGCGAAGATTTACGAGCCTCTGGAGCCGGACCCAACTAGGGAGGGAAAGATCGTCCCATTGGCGGTAAACCTAGACCCCTCAACAATTAGGGTCAATCATATCGAGATAGTCGAGAGCGCCAGCGAGGGCGTCCGGCTCGAAGATGCCGCCGTAGTCGTATCAGGAGGTAGAGGCCTAGGCGGCCCCGAACCCTTTGCGAAATTAGAAGAGATGGCACAACTCCTTGGAGGTGCCGTCGGCGCGTCGAGGGCGGCCTGCGATGCAGGGTGGGTGGACTACTGTCATCAGTTAGGCCTAACTGGCAAGACGATAACGCCAAACGTATACATAACGGTCGGAGTCTCGGGTGCAAGCCAGCACATGGCGGGTTGCTCGGGTGCGAAGAACATCGTGGCCATTAACCGGGACCGCGAGGCGAATATGTTCAAAGAAGCTTCTTTCGGCGTGGTTGGGGACTGGGAAAAAATCCTACCAGGTTTTATCGAAACCGTCCGAGAGTTGGTCAAGTAATAAAGCAAGATTATCGAACCCGGTTGCCAAAGAGAAAGAGGTCATCTCATGGACGGGGATTTTGTAATTGACTTGGACGACGTGCACGACAGCGTCAAGCACGCCGAAATCATGTCACTGTCGTTCCCCAAATTCAACAAGGCACTGATCATTGACACCAGATCGAACCACTCTGAGGGCCCCCTAGTGTGTATAATGCCCATGGTCGAATCACCCCAAGAGCGCATCCGCAGCATCCGCAAGATTCGCGCGGATTTCCCTAGGATAGACAGCCTGACAGTAATTCCGTGGCCCAAGTACGTGGAGAGCCTAGTCTCTCTCGGAGTTTGGGATAGGATAGTGGAGCGGCTCGCCATATCGGGCCACGATACACCTGACAAAGTATGCGACTCAATTTTGAAAGATCTCAGGAGAATGGAAGAAGGGGAGATCGCCGCCGTTTTGAGCGGCGAGAATTACCACACTATCTGGTCTGCGAACGCCTAGTATTCCTCGCACTTAATTCGGCCGGGTAAGTTATACCGATGGGATGGAGACACTTCATTAGATTCACTTTACAAATCTAGACTTCGTCTCCCGTTAACCTAAGCTTTAGAATCCTCGGCTTCCCGCCTATCCTTTGCATCCACGATATCCTGAACCAGGTGTCCCGGTACCTGGTCGTAGTGATCAAAAACCATGGTGAAGGTTCCACGACCTTGCGTCTGCGAGCGTAGCTCTGTAGCGTATCGAAGCATCTCCGCCTGGGGCACCTCTACCTCTACGAGGGTAGTCCCGTCGTCCTGAGGACTCATCCCCAGAATCTTGGCCCGACGCCCGTTCAGATCACCCATAACCTCACCGGTGTCACTTTCGGGGACGAAAATTGAAGCCCGCATCACCGGCTCGAGGAGGGCTGGAGCAGCCATCTTGAGTCCATCAGATAGGGCGTGGCTACCGGCGATCTCAAAGCTAACCCCCGACGAGTCCACAGTGTGAAAACTGCCATCGAATAGAGTGGCCTTGACGTCCACTACGGGGTAGCCGCCAATGGCACCATCTGTCAACGCCTGTCTACACCCCTTCTCAACAGACGGGATGTATTCCCTGGGTACCGAACCTCCGACAACTTTTGCCTCGAACTCGAATCCGCCCCCCTTAGTCAGCGGCTCGACGTCCAGTAGAACATGGGCAAACTGGCCGTGGCCACCTGACTGCTTCTTATGGCGGTACTCCACACGCGCGGTAGCTGTAATGGTCTCCATATACGGGACTTTCGGCGTCTGTAACTCGATCTCCGCTCCGAACTTCCGGCTCATTTTGTCCACCGCAACATCAACGTGGACATCGCCCAGTCCGCCCAGTAGCATTTCTAAAGTATCCGGCTGCCTGATGACGTTAAGGCTGGGATCCTCCTCCGTAATCCGAGCTAGCGCGCTCGTGATCTTATCTAGGTCGGCCTTCGATTTCGGGTATGCAGCCATATAGTGGACCGGAGGAGGGAATTTAAGTGTGGGCAGCTTAACCGGAGTGTGGCGTTCGCTCAAGGTGTCTCCAGTCAACACTGAAGAGAGTTTGGATACGGCTCCTATGTCCCCCGAAGCCAACTCGTTGACCGAATTTTGCGACTTGCCGGTTACCACGTATAATTGGCCCACCCGCTCCGCCTCGTCCCTGGTCGCGTTCCAAATCTGGTTGTCACTCTTGAAGGAGCCACTGTAGACACGGATGTAAGACAACTTGCCCACGAACGGGTCCGCCGCGGTCTTGAATACTAGAGCTGCCATGGGTGAGCCGTTTTGGGCAGAGAGAGAAATCTCCCCATCCACGGTCTCGGCGGCAATGGGAGGAGCATTAACGGGAGAAGGAACGAGATCAATCATCGCGTCCAAAAGTGCCTCCGCCCCAATACCCGACGCCGCTGCGCCGAACAGTACTGGGACAATCGTGCCAGACTCCACCCCTTGTTTGAGTCCTTGAGTCAACTCGTCAGGGGTGAGAACCTCGCCCTCCAGATACTTGAGTGTCAAATCGTCATCGGTCTCGACAATCAACTCTATCAGAGACTCTCTGGCCGACTCGACAGCGTCCTCAAGGCCATCGGGTATAGCACCATTCGGATCCAAGAGGTCGTAAATGTCGGAGAAGTCGTCTTCGGAGCCGATAGGCACCTGCAACGCGACGCATTGCCGGCCAAAGGATTCGACAATGGATGCCATGACACCCTGGTAATCGGCGTTCTCTCGATCCATCTTATTGACGAACACAAATCTTGGAATGCCTCTCTGTCCAGCCATGTGCCACAACTGCTGTGACCCAACTTCTACACCCGCTGGTGCGGACACAACGATGATCGCACCTTCTACGACCCGAATGCCGGAGACTACCTCACCCCGGAAATCAGCATATCCGGGCGTGTCGATTACATTGATTTTGTGATCTCGCCACTCGCAGGGTACGATGGAAGCCTGCACACTACTGGCACGCTTGTGCTCCTCGGGCTCGTAGTCTGAGATAGTAGTCCCGTCATCGGTCCTGCCCAGCCTAGAGGTGCCGTCGGCCGCAAAGAGCATCGCTTCTGAAACCGTCGTCTTCCCAGCACCACCGTGGGATAGCAGTACGACGTTCCGTAAATGCTCAGAGTCAAACTTGGCCATTGTGTCCTCCTGTTGACTAGTGTCCTACTCAGAAAGTACACGAGAATAACATGTCACGAAAAGTGTATCCAGGAGTGTAGCGCCTACGCCAGTACTAAGTACTCCGGATGAGCT
>CAYLLU010000003.1:0-41853 GCA_964384845.1 uncultured Dehalococcoidia bacterium | reverse complement strand
CGACGAACCGTAAATGCTCAGAGTCAAACTAGGCCAAAGTGAACTCCTGTTGACTAGTCATCTAACTCAGAAAATCCCTGAGAATAATATGTCACGAAAAGTGTATCCAGGGGTGTAGCGCCTACACCAGTACTAAGTAAACCGGATGAGCTGTAAGTTGTAAGGTATCGTCTAGATCTCTATGGCAAGCCCTCTTCCTACACTAACGAAATGCTAATGGTCTAATGGTAAAGAGTGAGTAAAGTAAAGTGGAAAGAAGCCGTGCTAGTTCTGTGAGAAATTCCCCCACGCAGCCGCTCCTATATCTCCTATCGAGAAAATGAAGCGGGAGATTAGGGGAACACGACTCATCCTCTCGCCAGTGAGGATCATAGCTCGATTGTAGTCAAAGCCTCGCTCGCTGGCAATAAACCGGAATATCACGCTAACACGCGCTGCACCCACGTCCGCCAATACCATCCATCATTGTGGTGACGAGAACCCAGCGGTACAGAGTTGGCGCATGCAGCCGTATAGGCCGACCGTACTAGTAGCCCTTACGTCGTTCCCCACACTTGCCACAAAATACGTCCCTTGTCGGCGGGTTCTCGTGATCACACTTATCACATTTCCACGACATCTTGTCTGTCCTCCTCAAGTTGATTGGATACATACACTAGCCACCAATCCCACTGCCGTCAACTGCCCCATAAGACCAGAGGCTCAGTCACCGGGTTGCGCTCGCGGCAGACTTCCACGTAGAGTAAGTATGATGATGCGATTAATAGTAGCCTATACGACCCCAGAGAGGTCTTGAATGAACGTATATTGGAGACAGGTGAGAAGAGGGCAACGGCTCGTGCTGACCACCGACGAGTCCGAGCACGAAGAGGAGATCGGCGGCGTTCGGGAAACAAAGCGCGGGTTCGACGCTTTCGCCAAGACATTCGGATATGAGCCTGGTCGGGCACAAAAAGGCATCTTTTCTATGGACGAAGCCAAAGCATTCGTAGAGTCTCACAGACCATGGGAACTCTACGAAGCCGGCGAAGGACTCACGGTCGACCCCGAAGTCAGGCCCCTAATCTCAACTAAAGACACTTAGCCCTCAATCGATGTTGTTCACTCAAGTGTGTCCAACAGGCAAATCCCCTAACACTGTGGTTCGACAAGCCCTCCACGAGCGGGAAACATCCCAACCGCTCACACATTTTGGTGTCATGCAACCAGTGGGATGTACATTGAGGTTACGCCCCTATTTCAGGAGTCTAAAGATGTCCTTTAGAAAATCTATTTTATTTTCCTGTTCTATTCCCCAGTACAATGAACTCTCTAGTAAAAAAACCCTGCCGCACAGACCACCCAATGGAATCGCATGATCGGATTCCTAGGGGGCACCGGACCAGAGGGGCGCGGCCTCGCCATGAGATTTTCCATCGCCGGCGAGCATGTTCTAATCGGGTCGAGGGATCCAGATAGAGCCGCTCAGGCCGCAGCCGACGTACAGTCCAAGATAGGTAGTGGGTCCATCGTAGGCACATCCAACAAACAGGTTGCCCAAAAGGCCGACACAGTATTCATTACTTTGCCTTACACAGCGCAGCGCTCTACATTGACGAACCTCGAAGACAGTCTGGACGGTAAAATCATCGTAAGCGTGGTCACTCCACTGGCCTTCAGCAAGGGCGTCGCCAGTGCACTGCCAGTGGCCGAGGGCTCGGCGGCGCTGGAAATCCAGGCAATTCTACCCGGCTCAGTAATCGTAGCAGGGTTTCAGACCATCAGCGCCCAAGATCTTCTCGAAGCTAACAAACCCCTGGATTCTGACGTTATAGTATGTGGCAACAACAAGAGGGCCAAAGAGATGGTCATGGGCCTAGCAGAGAAAATTTCAGGTGTGCGTGCCATCAATGGTGGAGGGCTTACCAACGCAGAATTCGTTGAGAACCTGACACCGCTTCTACTCAACCTGAACAGACTCTACAAGACACGCTCAGCCATAAGGATCACCGGTATATAGATCGGTACCGGCCACATCGCATCAACACATTGACCTTTCTTAGTATCATAACCGCGATGACCATGATTGGTACCGGAGTCGCAGAGAGCACACCTTCCGACTCCAAGATGGCATCGCCCATCCGAGTCATCTCCATGTCACACGACGTGCGTTTCCCCGATAGTGTCTTATTCAGTTTGGAGGCCGAGTCTGACTCGCCCATAACTGAGATTCGTCTCTTCTACAATCTGGAATCCCGCTCCGTCCAAGTCTACGGCTACCCAGATTTCGAACCGGATAATCGCGTCTCTACCAAGTTCAGTATCAATACTAGTGGTTCCAAATATATACCTGCGGGCGTCAATTTCGAGTACTACTACCAGATCACTGACTCCTCAGGCAACACTCTTGAAACGAGCCATTTCAACTTCGCGTACCGAGACCCTCGCTATAGGTGGCAAGAGGTGCGGCGCGGAGATCTAGTCGTTTTCTGGCACAACCTGTCACGGGAAAAGGTCGAGAGTGTCGTCGCGGACGTGGTCGTCCAAATCGACGCCATCCGGGACATGTTTGAACTGATCGAGCCTGTCCCTATGAAAGCCGTGATCGTCAACAGCGCCGCAGAGGCGCGCAGGACATTCCCTTTTAAAAGCAACGCCGCCACTAGGACCCATCTCTACGGCGGCTTTGCCTTTGGTGAATATGGGCTGTTCATTATGCGGGGCCTCAACTCCGACACGATGGTCCACGAGGCCACACACCTGTTGCTCGACAAAGCAATAGACTCCCCCTTGGCAAGAGTGCCCGCGTGGCTCAACGAGGGGCTGGCGACATATTTCGAGAAAGGCGATTCTTCGCGAGAATCGACGCTGGCCCAGGCAGAACGCATGGACGATCTGCTGACCCTCAGAAACATGGGCGCGGTCCCGGGCAAACCTCGTGAAGTAGGCATCTTCTACGCCCAGGCATGGAGCACCGTCAACTTCATGGTCAATGCCTATGGCCACAAGAAGATGGTCGAGCTACTGACCACTATGAACGATGGGAATAACATCGACGAAGCTGTCAATAAGACCTACGGCATCACAGTCGACGAGTTGGAGCAACGCTGGAAGGCCGACTTGAAGGGCCAATCTATCATCATCACTCGCCCTGCCCATAGTACGGTCATCACGGCAGGGATGATCGCATGCGCCGTCATGATCGCCTTGGCCATCTCTATTTGGCATTGGATCATCCGCTGGATCCGTGGCTCCAAGGAGCCCGATAACAGTGACACACATCCCGCGTGACTCACTAAGATTCCGTCGTATTGTACGCACTTTGTGGTACGTGGGAAGTACTGTTTGACTGCAACTGAATCTCGGTATCATAACGACCATGTCGACATATAGATCTGTACTGTTCACCAACAGGGCAATACGATAATGGGCATTGACTAATAAGCTTCGTACACGCCTCAAGCTCACCTTCAGTCCCGCTATTTGAGTCACCACGCCATAATCCGCTACGATGGACATCATATCGTAGTGTGTCCGCATGTCTGGAGGTGACAACATCGTATCCAAATTAGCCACCTACCCAACAACAACCCTCCAATGACCCGGAAAGCCACATTCGTCTACGCTGACGAACTCTCGTCATTTGTCCTCAGCGAGGACCATCCCATGAAGCCGATTAGGCTCCGGTACACGTACGAGCTAATCCGCGCATACGGCATATTAGACCTGTCCGATGCGTCTCTCGCGAAGATTAGACCGGTCACTGACGATGAGATTCTACGCTTCCATACGCCCGAGTATCTCCAGTACATAAAACTCGTCGGCGTCGGAGCCCCTTCGTTGCATCCACCCGCCTTCGGATTCGGGCCTGGAGACAACCCGGTATCCGAGGGGCTATACGATGCTGCGGCTCTATCGGCAGGGGCCTCGATAGTTGCTGCCGAATTGTTGGCATCAAACGATTCCGACAGGGCTTTTAACATCATGGGGGGACTGCACCACGCGATGCCAGACCGTGCGTCAGGCTTCTGCGTCTTCAACGATCCTGTACTGGCGATCCAGGAGTTGCTCACCCGTGGCATGAAGGTTGCCTACGTAGACATCGATTGCCACCACGGCGACGGTGTCCAGCTCGCCTTCTACGACACTGATGCGGTGCTGACCATATCGCTCCATGAGTCCGGTTCATTCCTGTTCCCAGGCACAGGCTTTACAAATGAGACCGGCACAGGCAAGGGTCTCGGCTACTCGGCAAACGTGCCTCTGTACCCTTATACCGGAGACGAACTATACCTGTGGGCGTTCCGAGAGGTCGTCCCTACCCTGCTGGAAGCGTTCAATGCAGACGTGGTCGTGACCCAGCTCGGTATCGACTCACACTACCTAGATCCCATCACCCATATGGCGCTTACAGTCCAGGGTTTTATAAGTGTCGTCACCGATTTGGGTTACATCGCTCCGAAGTGGCTTGCACTGGGTGGTGGCGGCTATGATATACAGGCAGTAGCAAGAGCCTGGACAGCCGCCTACGCCGTCATGTTGGACAACCCGATCTCAGATGTCATTCCAGACACTTACGCCGACCAGTACGGAGTCTCGACACTATCGGACCAAGACAACCTGTCATATACCGAGCCATTCCAAGAGAAAGCCCGCCAATACGCGGAAGCAAGTGTACTCGAGGTGCAACACCAGATTTTCCCCGCACTCGGTCTGCGGTCAGGGTAAGGTGCACGGGCTAGCAGCGCGAGCAGTCGATGGAGACTTGCCAGAGGATTCTACGTCTAATTTCTAATCGTCAGGTTCACAATAAACTACTAGGGTCGCACCGGTGATACGGGTGCGACCCTAGTCACGTCATCATATTACAATTCTGATTAAACCTCGCGGTATTCGCCCTCCACCGTGCCCTCTGAGCTCTCCCCATCTTCGCCAGGCGTGTCTCCACCCTCTTGAGGAGGACCGCCCTCTGGGGGCGCTCCAGCTTGACTATAGACTAGTTCACCGGCCTTTTGCATGGTCGCTTGCAGTGTCTCATGGGAGGATTTGATTACCTCAATATCGTCCCCCTTCAAAGCGGACCGCACCGCCTCAACATTACTACTGATTTCCTCCTTTAGTTCATCCGGTATCTTATCCTCGTTATCTTCGACGAGCTTATCTGCCGCGTAGGCCGCATTCTCTGCAGAGTTGCGCGTCGCCACCTCCTCACGACGGCGTTCATCCTCATCCGCGTGTGCCTCCGCGTCCTTGATCATGTCATCGATTTCGTCCTTCGACAAGCCCGAGCTAGCAGTGATAGTAATACGCTGTTCCTTGCCTGTGCCCTTGTCCTTGGCAGATACTTCCAAGATGCCGTCGGCGTTGATGTCGAAGGTCACCTCCACCTGTGGGGTCCCTCTGGGCGCGGGCAGGATACCGTCCAACATAAACTTGCCGATCGTCTTGTTGTCGGGGGCCATCGGTCGTTCCCCCTGTAATACGTGGACCTCTACACTGGTCTGGCCATCAGCAGCCGTCGTGAATGTCTCGGTTTTAGCCGTCGGAATCGTGGTGTTACTAGTGATGAGCGGTGTGGTCACGCCCCCCTGAGTCTCGATCCCCAGGGTAAGAGGTGTCACGTCCAGCAGCAACATATCCTGTACTTCGCCTTGGAGCACCCCAGCCTGGACAGCCGCCCCTATGGCAACGACCTCGTCCGGGTTGACCCCCTGGTGCGGCTCTCGTCCAAACAGATCCACGACTGCCGTACGCACTGCTAACATACGAGTCATGCCGCCCACCAGTATCACTTGCTGTATATCCCCTGCTGACACACCAGCATCTTCGAGCGCCTTCTTGCAGGGCACTATCGAGGCCTTGACAAGATCATCCACTAATTGCTCAAGCTTCGCTCGTGACAGTGCCATCACAAGGTGCTTTGGACCGGAGGCGTCGGCAGTAATGAAAGGCAGGTTGATCTCAGTCTCCATCAGGGTAGACAGCTCAATCTTGGCTCGCTCGGCCGCCTCACGAAGCCTCTGGAGAGCCATACGGTCCTCCTTCAGATCAATCCCTTGGTCCTTCTTGAATTCGTCGGCTATCCAGTCGATCACTCGCTGGTCAAAGTCGTCGCCACCTAGATGTGTGTCGCCGTTGGTCGCCATGACTTCGAAAACACCATCGCCGATCTGCAGGATAGTGATGTCGAAGGTACCTCCACCCATATCATAGACCGCGATCTTTTCCTCGGCTTTTTTGTCGAGACCATAGGCAAGAGAAGCCGCTGTGGGTTCATTGATAATACGCAGCACCTCAAGACCGGCAATGCGCCCAGCGTCCTTGGTAGCGTTGCGCTGACTGTCGTTGAAATAAGCAGGCACCGTAATCACAGCCTGCGTTATCGTCTCGCCCAACTTGGCCTCCGCGTCTTGCTTGAGTTTTTGGAGGATCATCGCAGATACCTCTGGAGGTGCATGATTCTTATCACCCATCATCACATAGGCATCACCATTCGAGTGTTTCGCCACTTTAAACGGCATGAGCTTAGCGTCGCGCTGTATATTTTCCTCATCGAACGAGCGTCCCATAAAACGCTTCACCGAGTATATTGTGTTTTCGGAGTTGGTTACCGCCTGTCGCTTTGCCGTCAATCCAACGTACCTCTCCTCCGCTTTGGGATTGATAGCCACCACCGACGGGGTTGTTCGTGCACCCTCCGAATTCTCCAGGACCCGCGGCTCGCCAGCCTCTATGACGGCCATACACGAGTTCGTGGTCCCAAGATCGATTCCTAGTACTTTTGCCATTATTGCGATCCCTCCTAAAATTCTGTCTCTTTTAAGGGCCAAAATAAACTAATGAATATCAACTACCTTAGCACTGAGCCTTATTCCCATACTATGGACACATAGATGCACTTTCATTCAACGACCTCAGGATCGATCGGTGGCGCTTTGGCCACTACAACCTGGGCGGCCCGCAATACGCGGTCTCTATGTGTGTATCCTTCCCTTACCACTTGCACGACTAAGCCCTCACACACATCCGCGGTTTCTTCATGTAGCACCGCTTCGAACTCCTTTGGGTCGAAGCTACGACCCTGGGCCTCGATCCTTTTCACACCTTCCGATTCCAGTAGGGCGTTCAGATTTCTCAACACCAGATCCAGTCCTTCAGCCCAACCCGGCGACACTGCCTTTTCAGGAATAAGCGCCAGGGCTCGTTCCAAGTCATCTACTACCGAGAGTAATCTAAGCAAGATGCCCGTAGTAGCGCTGCGTCTGCTCTCCTGAATCTCCTGAGCCATCCTCTTTTTATAGTTGACCAGATCGGCCTGGGCCCGCTGGGCCATAGCGTGAAACTGGTCCTTTTCTCTCAGGGCCTCGTCTAATTGTTCTTGTAATCCATTTTCATCTGTCCCTGCCTCGCCGCTGGAGATCGACTCGTCTGGCTGAACACTCTCCTCACTCATCGGTTGCACTCCTTGCTCCGTCGCACCGAGCGGCGGGCGATATTATCTCGTATGAGCATGGAGAAGCTCGAACATTCGGTGCAGACTCTGAACCATGTAACGCCTTATGTCGTCTTCGTCCACAGTGCCCAGTTCTGTCCGCGTCTCCAAGAGATGATTGAATACCTGCAACACAAGCTGCACACCAGCCACATTAAGTCCGAGGTCGCCCACTAAGTGCTTTATCAATCGCAAGCGGGCGATATCTTCCTCAGAATACAGGCGCAACATACCCATCGTGCGAGACGGCGTTACGAGACCCGCACGCTCATACTTTCGCAGGGTCTGGGGGTGCATCTCCAGTATGCGAGCAGCAACGCTGATGATATAGACACCATCGAATCCAGTCGACCCGCCGTCTATCGGGCGCGTTCCCCGACTGCGCTGCGCGGATGGATCCTCGTTTACCAGACTGCTTCTCCCTAACCGATGAGTACTACCGCCGTTGTATTGTGCGAGCCATGGATCAAAGCGAAGATGTTCTCGCCAATTAGTTTCAATAGCAACGATCAGGTGCACTTGTGTACTAAGGCTCAACGGTTCACAGTATACAGCTTGATACGTAGCGTGTCAAGTGATATCATATAGAAAGTCGCAATTCACAAAGAGACTGAAACCTTATTAGCATTAGCGCAGACCGCGTCTAACATAGCAATTATGATCGACCAGTATGGCCGTAACCAAAACGGGCGGCCGGGAAGGACAGCAAAGATGATCTTTTATAAGGCATGCCCTCGTTGCAATGGTGACATACACATCAACCGCGATATATACGGCACATACAAGCAGTGCCTCAACTGCGGCAACATGCAGGACATCGAGAGCTCAGAGGCCAAAGGAGCCCTAGTAAACACCGCGATTACCAAAAAGAGAAAGGGTAAAGTAGCTTGATACACGCGTCCCTTTCCCGTGAAATCAAGACAAGAAGTTACTCTTTTATGTCCATGGACATCATGTGAGTTAAATGTGCAAATACAGGGGCCTGAGCCCATATACCGGGAGTGTGAAAGTGTCCATACATCAGCATTTTTCCCGTTTCTATTGGGCGAAGATGCAAGAACTAAGCCTGAGCCAATTTTGCCGAATAGGACACTGTGGACAAAGTGACTGTAGAGGGGTAACCCCATGCTGATAGTGTGAGGGTGTCCTTCCCATAAAAAGATTCTTTTCTGCCCTCTAGGGTAAGGACGATTTGCAGTCGCTATCCCCGTTATGTAACACTAGCAGACCGACTACCCAGACGAGTGTTGCCTCCTAGGATAACAAGAGGTGCCCCAACATTTCTGACCAAAGTCTGGCACTGATGGCTCACCTAATGAGACGTGCCGGTTTCGGCGCGCTCCCTGAAGAGCTTGATAGGCGACGGATTAAGGGCTACAAGGAGACTGTGGAGGAGTTACTCCACCCCGAGACCTTTGAGGCCGTAGACCAGTTCGAGCTACTCAGGTACCAGCCCTGGACATGGAAGCCAGGTACGCTGAGTAACCCGGGACCGACCTCCTGGGTATACCGCATGATCAACACAAAACGCCCCCTCGAAGAGAAGATGACGCTCTTCTGGCACAACGTCTTCGCCACGGGCGTGTCCAAAGTAGACCATTGGGACGAAGTCGCAGACATGATCGACCTATTCCGTGATAAGGGCTTGGGCAATTATCATGATCTCCTATTAGACGTGGCCATGAACCCCGCCATGCTCTTTTGGCTTGACAATAACCAAAACCACGCGACTGCTATTAACGAGAACTGGGGCCGTGAATTACTCGAACTGTTTAGCATGGGAGTCGGGACGTACTCTGAAAACGATGTCAAAGAATGCTCTCGCGCATTTACAGGTTGGACCATCTCTCGCAAACTCCCTCGATTCCCCTACGGGCGATATGATTGGTCGTTCGAGTATGTCGAAGAGGATCACGATGATGGTGAGAAAACCTTCTTGGGAGAGGTAGGCCGGTTCAATGGCCAAGACATTATCGACATAATTTGTCGACAGCCGGCCACATCGGCCTTTATCTCCAGGCACCTCTACAGTTTTTTCGTGGCCGACGAAGTTGGGGTTCCTGCTTGGTCCAAAACGCCTCCGATTGACCCTGAGGCCATTGAAATACTGTCTAGAGCGTTCATGGAGTCTGGCAGCGACATACGCTCGGTCCTTCGGGTCCTATTCAACTCGGACTTCTTCAAAAAGGCCCGAAGTAACAAGGTAAGGAGCCCGGCGGAGATCGTAGTGGGTACCATGAAATTGGTAGGCGGGGCGGACTTCCCTGTGCCCGGATACGGGGAGTTGGCCAGGCAATCCTCATACATGGGACAAGACCTGCTAAACCCACCCAGCGTCGAAGGTTGGCATGCTGGAGAAGAGTGGATAGATAGTGGAAATCTGGTCGAACGCATCAATTTCATGACACACATGGTGGGCGATTTGGCACGCCCCGGGGTTCAGAGCATGGTCGAGAAATTGAGGTCGCAGGGTAGTCTACAACCATCTGCCTTCGTCAACGCTACTATCGACATGATAGGCAGCCCGCAAGTCAGCCAAAAGAGCCAGAAAGAGCTTGTCGACCACGCAACCAAACGGGGGGACCTAGAGTGGGAGAAAGATGCGACACAGCGTGCGCTCGAGATGTTCAAGTTAGTGGTCTCGCTCAAGGAGCATCAGCTAGCCTAAAGGCTTCACCACAATAGAGGTGTAGAGGGACCACGCCCTTTTTGGTTTCCATAAAAGAGTAGTCTCAAACAATGACCACTGGCAACATGCTCACGAAAATATCATCAGGACGCGTCCTCGACTATAGCCACACCATCGGCCAATACATGGGTGGCATGGATTGGCCTGGTGAGGGTTTTGTCCTACCCATCTCCACCGCTGTATGGGCCAGTAACACCGTTTACGTTCTGGGTCGCGGTGCTGAGAGCACCGGTGTAGGAGGCCCCATGGAGCCAAGAGCATTCGGGACGAGGGTCGGTAAATTTTTCGTAGGCTCGGTCCCAGGCGATGAGGAACATCTCGTAACCTTCGGTGGGTTCGGCGAAGCACCCGGGCAATTTATATGGCCCACAGGTATTGCACTGGACGGCGATGAAAACGTCTATATCACCGATGAATGGCTGAACAGGGTCTCGGTATTCGACAAGGACGGCACACTCCTCTCTACTTGGGGATCACACGGGACCGGAGACGGGGAACTAAACCGAATCTCCGGGATTGCCCTCGATAGCGACGGCAACGTGTATCTCGTGGATAGTCTCAATCACCGGATACAGACATTCACCGGTGATGGGAAATTTCTTGGGAAGTGGGGAGGTTTTGGCAACGGTAATGGCCAGCTCCACTCCCCCTGGGGCATCTGCGTGGATCAGGATCGTTTCGTGTACGTGGCCGATCATAAGAACCACAGGGTGCAGAAATGGACATCGGACGGCGAATTTCTGCTCCAGTTCGGCAGCCTTGCTGGTGGCCCCGGCCAACTCAGATACCCGTCTGACGTGACGATAGATCCCGCTGGAGATGTGTACGTGTGCGATTGGGCCAACAACCGCGTGCAAGTATTTGACTCATCGAGTGCATTCGTAACCACCATCATTGGTGATTCTCACGAGCCCTCTAAGTGGGCTCAGATGACCCTCAACTCAAATGCTGATCTAAGGAAAGCCCGACGTCTGGTATCGACGATGGAGCCTGAATGGAGATTCGCCCTACCCACCGGCGTAACCTTCGATGCGACCGGTTCGCGGTTGATCGTTGCCGACACCCAGCGCTATCGCCTTCAGATCTACAACAAGATCACGGACTACGTCGAACCCCAGTTCAACTTTTGATAATCGGCATCGGGCAGTTGGGGCATTCGTGATTCAACAGCGGCATGGTTAATCAAGTTCTCGACAAAGATTAACTATAATCTTCATTGTTACGATCCAAAGCTGATGGTAAAACGCCATCCGACAGATAGTCGGATTCGTTCAAGACAATCATAGAAAACCAGGATAACCAACACAGTCCACCTTGACCGGCAGCGGTCTGGACTATAGGATTGATCTAGTAAGCTAATACACGTAAATGTATAGGTGGATAATGTCCCTCTACCAGTAAAGTAAGTGCATCCCTCACTTGTATATTTGTCTTTGTTCTAGAAAAGAGATGAGGTAATATCCAAGAATAGTTTCCTCAAATCCTGGTAGTGCCTAGATACGGAGATCCGCTTGGGAACCGCCTGATCTTGCCCAGAAACAGCCAACCCTTGACTACCTAGCCTCCCGAGCTATTTGTTAACAAGCACGGGAGGCTAACCTATTTTTGACTCCTTAGACGATTGGCCCCGGAAGCCTTGGTATATTTCTGAGAGCAGGGCCGTAACCAGGAAGGATAATCCAGATGACTACGAAACAAGCAGATCAAGAATTGATAGACCTCAGGACGCGAATTCGCCATTCCACGGCCCACGTAATGGCCGACGTGGTAACGACCCTCTTCCCCGATGCGAAATTGGCCATAGGGCCGCCTACCGACGATGGGTTCTATTATGACTTCCATATCGTGAAGCCTATCTCAGATGACGATCTCAAGCGTATTGAGTCCGCTATGAAGAAGGTCATCAAGCGCAATTATAAATTTGAGTTGCAGGAGTACTCGCGCCAGGACGCCATAGAGCGCGCCGCCGAAGAGCCATTGAAACTAGAGATAATAGATGAAATTCCAGAAGAGGAGTTGAACACGACCTATCGACACGGTGAGATCGAGGATCTCTGCCGCGGCCCCCACGTAGCGTCGACGGGCAAAATACCTGCCTTCAAGTTGCTGAGCGTGGCCGGCGCCTATTGGCGTGGCGATGAAAATCGTCCTATGTTACAGCGAATATACGGTACCGCCTTCGAGTCCAAGGAAGCCTTGACAGAGCATTTACACAACCTCGAAGAAGCCCGAAAGCGTGACCACCGAGTCCTGGGCCGAGAGTTGGACCTATTCTCCGTCCACGAAGAGACGGGGCCTGGTCTTATAGTTTGGCACCCGAAGGGGGCGAGGATAAGAGGGATCGTCGAGGATTTCTGGAAACGGGAGCACTACGCCTGGGGATACGAGTTGGTTTATACGCCACATATCGGACGCTCGACACTTTGGGAAACCAGTGGCCACCTGGATTTCTACAGTGAGAACATGTACGCCCCCATGGATATGGATGGCCAAGACTATTACATGAAACCGATGAACTGCCCGTTCCACATCATGTACTACGAGACAGCGTTACGAAGTTACCGCGATCTGCCGATGAGAATCGGAGAGCTTGGTTCAGTTTACCGCTATGAACGAGGCGGCGTGCTCCACGGTCTGATGCGTGTCCGCGGTATGACCCAGGACGACGCCCATATCTTCTGCCGCCCAGACCAAGTCGAGGATGAAGTCAACAGAGTCCTCGATCTCACCTTCCATCTTCTGAGTAATTTCGGCTTCAACCAGTACGAGGTGATGCTCTCAACGCGCCCCGAAAAGGCTGTGGGTGATGTGGAACAGTGGGACCTTGCGACATCGTCACTGCGGACAACGCTAGAGTCCAGAGGTATCGAATACACGGTCGATGAGGGTGGCGGAGCATTTTATGGCCCCAAGATCGACATTAATATCCGCGACGCCATTGGACGACTGTGGCAGTGTACAACTGTGCAGTTCGACTTCAACCTGCCCGAACGATTCGGACTCACCTACGTCGGCGAGGACGGTAAGGAGCACCAACCGTACATGGTCCACCGTGCGCTGTTAGGCTCCTTGGAACGATTCATGGGCGTTCTCATCGAGCACTACGGCGGAGCGTTCCCAACCTGGTTAGCTCCAGTACAAGCCGAGATCATACCGATCGCGGAGCGACACAACGAATACGCCCGTCAGGTAGGGCAGACGCTCACTGATGCGGGTATAAGGGCCCACGTCGACCAGCGCAACGAGCGTATGAACGCCAAGGTACGAGATGCGCAGATGCAAAAGATACCATATATGCTAATCATCGGAGACCGAGAGGCCGAGATTAAGGCCGCATCAATACGGCTCCGTTCGGGCGAAAATCTGGGAGCATTGCCAGTCTCCAAAATAAGCGAGAGAATCGCCGCCGAGGATGCCGAACATGATTAGTGCGCGCAGGATTGGGAACCTTCAACAAGGTTGGCACACTTTATAGAAACGAGACCCGGCCACAATCAACCACTACTGTGCTAGCTAGTGACAAATATTGTAGAAAATCAAGTCTTATATAATGGTCGTCTCAGTCTACTTTGGCCATCCCCTGCAGAATGATGGTCATTATCGTAGGGTCTAAGATGTACGCCCTACCCTTTCAAAAAAGAAACCGCGACCGTAAAAGCGGCACCTCACGTGGCGACACCCTGTTGCAGGTACATCGCCGAGTGTCTCTCACATACCACTCCCACACAAAAAAGTGGCGGGTATGCACAAAAAAAGTGCCCTGAATAATACAGCACGCCCGGGATCACAATCTACGAAAACCTGCCAAATCGCGGCAGTGGTGTGCCCAGTAGAGGTCGCGCATAGTCTAGGAAAGACTCGGTCACCGCATATCGATCGGAGTCTAGATACTCTGGCGGCATCTCCTTCACGGCATTGGCGATCTCCGACAGTGGCGCGAGACCTGTCTCACACACGTATCCATCGCCATCTGAACGAAGCAAAGTAACCATGACATCGGTCTCTCCATCCAGTGCCGCCCTCACCGCCGCACGTCCCGCCATCTCTGCCTCACGGGCGTCAGAGATCGATACACACTCCACCATCGACCGCTGAATGGAGCCTGGTTTTTCATGGCGCACACGCACGTTAAGTTGTCGCCCCAACAACGCGGCAAGGGGGCGGCCCGCACCTTCAAAGTAGGGGTGCCCGAATTCATCCGTGTACCAGGGCTCCGCATCCGGACTCAGCAGCCCGTCGACACCTCGAGCGTTCTCCGCCACCACGGCCACCGCGAACCCGTACTTACTGTATGCTGCCTCCATTAGACTGGTGAACCGCTCCTCATCCACCGGAACCTCCTGAACACAGATCACATGAGGGGCATCTCGTTCCTCCCGTCTACCGAGAGCAGACGCCGACGCCAGCCATCCAGCATCCCGGCCCATCACCTCCAGCACCTTGACGGGGGCAGCAGAACCCATCGCCTCCACGTCCCGTCCCGATCCCATTGTCGCCAGTGCTACGAAACGCGCCGCACTACCATAGCCTGGTGTGTGGTCGGTTAGCACCAGATCATTATCAATAGTTTTGGGTACGTTCACGACCCTCAGGAGCAAGCCGGCCGCGATAGCTGCTTGATGCAATGCATGACCGGTGGCCGCCGAGTCGTTGCCGCCGATGACATGTATTTGTCCGATGCTCCGACTACTCAGCACACGTAGAATAGTCGGGACATCTTCGGGTTCCAGCCTACGGCGCGACGAGCCCAGGGACGCACTCGGGGCCCTAGCGATGTCTCTCCATTGCGCATCTGAATACACGCCAAGATCGAGCAGTTGGTCGTTCAAAAGACCATCCAAGCCGTGGAGAGCACCGTAGACCTTGTCTACGCCATCACTATTCAGCGCCTCGCTAACCACGCCAAATAGACTTCGGTTGAAGACCGGCGTGTTACCGCCAGATTGCATAACAAGTGTATTAGTGGGCTTCGCCAAGAAATCCTCCTAAGGCATTTATTCACAAAATGATGAATAGGACGTGTCCAGTTCCTCACACTCCGGCCACTCCTTACTATGTACGCGCAGAACGCCAGTGTCGGTAACCTGAGATTAGTCCTCAAAAACCTATTTATACTTTTATACTTTTTTTCTTCTTACCTAGCAACACAACATCAGGCCACTAATTGGTGGACAAAGTCTTGGCCAGCAGATTAGCACAGGCATAGACGGCTTTTGTGTAGGGCATAGGCACACTCAGGACATCGCCCAACTCCACTACAGCGCCGATGATGCTCTCCAATTCCATCGTCCGACCCGCCTCCAGGTCCTGGAGCGTCGAGGTCGTGTGATGCCCGACCTTCTCCGCACCAGCCATACGCTTGTCGATTGAGATTGGAATCGTGACTCCAGCAGCCCGAGCCACCATGTAGGCCTCCTCCATCATAGATCTAGACAGCGGCCCGGTCAGCGGGCCCGTCACTAAATCGTATAGACTCGCCCGTGTAAGGGCGCTGATTGGGTTGAATGCCACGTTCCCCACCAATTTGACCCAGAGATCGGTTCGGATATCCGAGCGAATCGGGCTCCGGAGGCCTGCCTCCTTCATCGCCCCAGACAAGCGCTGGCACCGGTCCGTCTTGACTCCATCCAGCTCGCCAATGGAGAACCGATCACCTCCCAAGTATTGCACCACACCCGGTTCGACAATGGTGGCAGATGGATAGATGATGCAAGCAATAACACGATGCGGTGCTATTGCTGAGGTGATGGTCCCATCAGGGTCTAAACTTGTCAGATGAGTACCATCCATCGCCCCCCCGTGACGCTGAAAATACCACCAGGGGAGACCGTTCTGGGCCGAGACGACTGCGGTATCTGGACCGAGCAAAGGGAGAAGCAGTGGCGCGACCTCGGACACCCCGTGAGCCTTAACCGTCAGAAAGACGAAATCGACCGGGCCAATAGATTCGTAATCGTCAGTGACAACTGGTGTTGCCTCGAACGCGCCCTCCCGATCCAAAACCCGGACCCCATTGGCCTGCATGGCTCGCAGATGCTGGCCACGAGCTACAAGGGACACGTCGTGACCAGCATTAGAGAGCCTCGCACCCAGAAACGCGCCGATGGCACCCGCCCCCACTATGGCGAATTTCACGTAGACCTCCCCGGACTTTCACAATAGATGCACGGGTAATCTTGCATCACACGGACATGACGTTTATATAGCTGCTCGAGAAGGAATGTGCAGAGAGATAGAACCCCTTTCCCGAGTGAGTGAGGGTACCCTCATAACCATCTCCCCCCGCCCTTCTTGAAAAAGGGATTGTACCTGCAGATAGTGATTTACAGTAGCCTATTAAGGGTTCCATCGTGAATCCTAGTTCGCCGACACCCCGGCAATAGTCGCGGCGACAATCCGGCGCTGCACCTTGCCCGTAGCGGTCTTTGGGATAACATCCACGATATGAATCAGCCGTGGACACTTGAACTGGGCGAGACGCTCGCGACAGTACCCGATCAACTCACGAGCGTCTGCAGGTCCACTCAGGACTACTGCCGCCGAGGGCTCCTCGCCGTGGGTCACGTGTGGAATGGCGAAGGATACCGCCTCGGCGACCGCCGGGTGTGACAAGAGTACCTCATCGATCTCTAGTGGCGATATCTTCTCGCCGCTGCGATTGATCATCTCTTTGAGGCGGCCTACTAGCGTAAGACACCCATCCTCGTCCAGGAAACCCTGATCACCTGTCCGGAACCAGCCGTCCGTGAAAGAGTTATCGTTGGCCTCCGGGTTGTCCTCGTAACCATCTATCACATTGGGGCCCTTGATGACGACCTCGCCATGGGCATTCGTCTCTAGCATCACCCCGGCCTCATCCATGATTCCGATTTCAACCCCGGTACCGAAACCGACGGCACCCGGAAAACGCTTGCTCGGCGGAAGTGGGTTCGATGCCATCTGATGAGCAGCCTCCGTCATCCCGTACGCCTCCAACACTGGCACTCCGAATTGTTCTTCCATCTGCGCCATGGTGCTCGCCGGCAACGCCGCGCTGCATGATCGAATGAAGCGCATCGACTCGGCTCCAGACTGCCCTCCGTCCTCACGACCTGCCCTGCCTAACAGCGCATTATGCATACTGGGCACCGCCGAAAACCAAGTGGATCCGTACTTGCGAGCCATCGGCCAGAAGTTCAGCGCGTTGAATCGAGGCGGCAGTACCACGGTGCCCCCAGACAGGAAGGTAGACATAGTGGAGGCGACGAGCCCGTGAATGTGGAACAAAGGCATTACACACAAGGCAACGTCATCAGCCGTCAATTTGTAGGTGGCTACAATGTTGCGGGCAGAGACCGCAATATTGCGATGGGACAGCGGCACTCGTTTAGGGCGACTTGTCGTACCGCTAGTGTGCAACACCAAAGCGATCGCGTCGGGAGACGGACTTGCAAACAACTCATCTGTTACAACGTCCGCCCCAGGATACAATGAAAGGCGCCCCTCAGGACTCAACTGAACCTCAAGTTGAAGGACAGACCCCGGGAGCACACTACGAGCCTCCTGCCCGGTACTGGCCGACGTAATTAGCGCCTTTGCACTGGTGTCCTCGATGTAGAATCTAAACTCATCAGACTTATAGGCCGGGTTCAGGGGCGCAGCCGTGGCTATCGAAGCAACTGCTAAGAACGAGATAATCATCTCGATGCCATTAGGCAGTACAATGGCCACCCGGTCACCACTTCCAATCCCAGTGCCCTCCAACTGTGCGGCCAGCTCGGCCACCTGGCTCCGTAATGCCTCGTAGGTAACAATGGGCCCGTCCGGTATGATGATCGCCGGATGGTCAGGTTTTCCCCCGGCAATCAGGTCTATTAGTGTCTCTGGTATCTCTTGCATAACCATGTAGGCAGTCTCCAAGGAATTTATTGATTGGATTGCAGATGCCTATACCGACACCAGTATAGTCTACGACGGCGTTGTTAGCCGATAATGGCATCCTAAAAACCTATCAAACGCTGAATCTTGCCGCATCAAATGCGTCAATTGGCAGGGGCGATTCGCCAGTGGTCACAAGACTAGCTGTGATAAGACCCATCCCGGGACCCCAACTAATGCCGGAGCGTTCACCGCCGCTTGCCAGATAGACACCTTCCAATCCTGGCGCACGTCCCAGCACCATCAGCCTGTCTGCAGTGACCGGTCGCAGGCACGCGGTCTGCTGCACGAGATGGGCATCGGCCAGAACTGGGAGCATACGGAGTAGTTCGGCCATGATCCTATCGCGGGCATCGACGGTGGTCTGTTCGTCGAACCCGACCTTCTCCTCAGTGGTCCCAGCCCAGACAAGCCCGTCAGGCTTGGTGGTAGCGTAGTTCCCCTCCCATCCGACAGAGCAGTGGTAGGGTGCTCCCGGGGCCCTGAGCCTCAGGATCTGCCCCTTTAGGGGTTTAATATCGATGGGCACGCCGAGCCAACCGGAGGACGACCCGGTCCAAGGTCCCTTCGCGATCTCTTCTTTGTCACATGCGATCTCATTTTCTCCACCAAGAACGACGCCTGTGACTCGATCTCCATGCCGACTCAGACCGGTGACAGTCCCATGCTGTATCGTGGCACCGAGTCCCTCTGCCGCCTGTGCCATAGCTAGTATGAATCGGTATGGTTCCAAATCCGCCGTCCCCTCAGCATAGGCAGCTCCAATCGCATCCGGGGATATCCGGGGCTCCATAGTCAGCAGTTCGTCGCGCTCCAACCACCTGCAATCATATTCCGGCTGTTTTTCCCGGAGGATCAGGTTCGCCTTCGCAGACCGTGCCTCCTCGTTTGTAAAGCAAAGAGTAATTGCAGGACGATTCCGGAATTCGGTGTTAATACCGGTCTCCTCCGGTAGAGAGATGGCGAGATCCCGGTGAAGCCGCATACTGGCGGTAGCAATGGCCTGGGTCGGTGCATGGACCCCGGTACCATCTAGAGCACCAAGTCCACCGTAGGCAAAACCGGAAGCGTGGCTCCCCACAGCATCGCGCTCGATCACCAAGGAGCGCACTCCCTGTTTACCCAGGTAGTATGCGGTAGCGATCCCTGCGATGCCGCCGCCCACGATAACAACATCTTTTGTAGAATCACTCATGTGTTCTCCTCGAAAATTAGGGTCTGGTTATTGGGGTTTGGAAGAAAAACCCCTGCCCTCCTTTTGTTAGTCCATTAGCCAACAAGCGCCAATCTGGACAGCATCGTGCCTTTACTGGCACTCTTCCGGATAGCTATCACTCCATTCGACGACGAGATAATCACTTGATCACATAGGTCAAATCAGTATACATGTAGGGCGTCGCAGGTAGCCAGAACAGTCCAGTGAGGAAACAGGAAAACACATCTGCGAAACACCCCACCCGAAGGTAGAGGTTTGGTGACTAGTCGGCTAGCCTGGAGACATAGTTCAAGGACTTGACAGCGCTTCAGTTACAACATAATATCGTGCCGATGCTGGCATGGACCCTATCCTGCCCAGTTGGGTGTCGAGTAACACACATTGCTGATCACAAATTTTAAGAGGGAGTGCGTTTATGGCTACGCTTAGAAAAAGCGACATCGCCGCCAGGGTCGCGACCAGGCTGGGAGGTTCCCGCGCTCAGGGGGAGGCCGCTCTAGCCGCAGTACTTGGCAGCGTCCAGGATGCCTTGCAAAGTGGGGACAGGGTAGTTCTGACCGGTTTCGGAGCGTTCTCTATTCGCGAGGTCAAGGCACGAAGGGTCAAGCCCATTCGAGGAGGTCTGGCTGGCAAGCTTATCACCGTACCAGCCCATAAACGGGTCGGTTTTACGGCGGGAGCCGAACTTAATAAGGCAGCCCAGTAGAAGTATCCATACTAGTCGATTGTAACTTAGACGTATTTATATTGACCGCGCATTCGCAGAACTTGCGAATGCGCGGTCAAGTTTTGATCCTCCATGCATCGCCTTAGCACGCTTAGGCCCTGAAACGTGCTCTTCACATACAATGTTAACCCACTCCTCCATCTGACAGGAGGCGGTAAGAGATTTTATGAATAATGGGGTTACAATGGGCCCATGATCATCTGTGCGACATAACAATGAGCCCTTATACTAGCCTCCCAAAACTAATGAAATGAAGTTGAATGGAGGAAGCATTGCGATACTACCGGATACGAGACGACCGAGGAGACATACATCTTAGTGTAGAAACCCATCCGGGCACTCTATCGTCCCTAACCTCGTTAAACAACGATGTGATGGATTTCAGAGACCTGTTACATGTTAGCCATATTAGCGGGCTGAGCATCGATGACATCGCCCGCAACGTGCTGTCCTCCGGCGATGCCGAAACCTTTGATCTGGAGCAGTTGACCAAGTGTTCCAGAAAAGCAAATGAGGTGACCCGCATCATTCGACCTCTATCCCCAGACGAAATATGGGCCGGCGGTATAGGCAACTACGCTGTACCGGCCGAGGGTGTTGCCGAAATGCCGCTTATCACCAAAACCGCCTACGAGGCTGATAGGCCACCCATCATGTACAAGGGCAGCGCTTCAAGACTAGCAGGACCTTTCGACTCCATCGGGATCAGAGCCGACACCGAAACGACTGTCGCCGAGGGCGAGCTGGTATTGATCGTATACAAGGGCACATTGGTAGCATATAGCACCGGCAACGAAGTCGCCGGAGGCCTCATGGGAGAGACCTTGTGGTGGATGGTACCGAGCAAGGTCTTCAAAGGATGCGCGTCCCTCGGGCCCTGCATCGTCACCCCCGAAACGATGCCAGATCCGACAGGTAGGGACATGTCACTCACTATCATCCGTGATGGAAAAGAGGTTGGCAACTCAACCAATACTACGACCTTCCGACGCTCTCCAACCCAGATTGTTGAGTGGACCATGGCCCACGACTCCCCACCGGATCTAGTAATCATCTACACGGGCGGGTGCGTGGCAGATGGCCCACTGGAAGCCGGAGACGTAGTCCGGATATCGCTGGACGGCATCGGTTATGTTGAAAACACCGTCGAGTTGGTCTAGGCCGCATCGATGTAGTCGATAAAAATGAATTTAGAATGCCAAAGTAACCTGTCCCTTTCAGCCTGAGCAAATGGGAAGAGTCTGGGAAGGGATGTCCGGCTGATTACTGAAAGGGTGCGAGGCCCCCACCACTAACACTGTATCGAGAACCTCCTCGGCATGACTGTGCATTGCAGTCTACGAGAAGTATGGAGAGGTTTGAGTGTTTTCAATCAGCAAGAATCAGATAGGCCAGGGGCCAAGAAGATTAGTACTATGAAGACCCAGAACTACGCTCCTTGACAGACCTATTGTAGTGTGTAGCTTATCGATCGTTTGTAGTCGCACGGCCTTCCAATGCAGAAAGGCTGTGCGACTGTCTTTTAGCGGATCAGTTGGAGTGATATTGCTCAGTGTCAAGTGGCGGTGAGAGCAATTATAGTGGGAACCAAAGATTGCGATGACGCACTAAAAGCTGGGAAGTATCTCGTATAGAACTTGATTGATGCCCGAATTGATACTCTGAAACGCTCCAGCTTGCCGTTAGTCTGAGGGTGTCAGGCTAACATCAACCACTGCCAAGCAGTACCCACCCCCTTGCCCTCTAGGCTATACTGCTTCCAAATACAGGCTCAACCTAGGTTAATAACCTGACGCCATGAGCCCTCTAGATAATCTATACCTTTGGGAGAGTATAGACATACCTCACCTCTAATTCCTCTCAACAGTCTAGTAAACATTCCAGAAGGATCGCGAATGTTATAACTGATAGATTAGCTGTGGGGTTGAACTCGTACAAAAGGCAGAAATCGAAACTTAGGTAGCACAAGTTGGAGTTTGTGCGAAATAATCAGGTTAAACCCACTACCTTGATAGTTCAGGGAGGTAAACTTGACTGAATACAAAGATCTACAAATCCTGATGCTACGACGGATGATGCTCATCCGACAATTCGACGAGACAGTTAAGGAGCTTTTACAAAGAGGAGAAATGCTAGGAGCCGCACATTGCTACATTGGACAAGAGGCTGTAGCTGTGGGCGCATGTGCTTCGTTACGCCACGATGACTATATTACAGGCAATCACCGTTCCCATGGACATCCCATCGCCAAGGGAGGAGACGTAAACAAAGCGATGGCAGAACTGCTGGGGAAGAGTACTGGATATTGCAAGGGAAAGGGTGGATCCATGCACCTAGCCGACTTCAGTATCGGGATCCTAGGGGAATCCGGGATAGTCGCCTCCGCTCTTCCGGTAGCCGTAGGCGCCGCCATGGGAAGCAGAATGCAAGGCCACGACAGAGTAGTAGTATCATTCTTCGGAGACGGCGCCAGTAACCAAGGGGCTTGTCACGAAGCGATGAACCTTGCCGCGATCTGGAAACTACCAGTTATATTCCTATGTGAGAACAATCAGTACGCTGTTACCACCCATTTCAATGACGTTGTTGCCGTGGAAAACATCTCCGATAGAGCCGCAGCTTACAACATGCCTGGGATACTGGTCGACGGGCAAGATGTTATAGCAGTCCACGAGGCAACAGCGGAGGCCGTATCAAGAGCCCGCGCAGGCAATGGACCAAGTTTCATAGAAGCTCTTACTTACCGCTACGAAGCCCATTCTGAGGGTTTAGAACGAATACTACGTAAACCTTATCGAACCGAGGAAGAACTCAACTTGTGGAAACAGAAAGACCCAATCGAGATACACAAGCAAGTACTCATTGCAAATGGCATAAGCAACGAAGAGGAGATAGCAGGTATACACACCGAAGTAGTCGAGGCAATCAATGGAGCCGTTCAATTCGCACGTGAGAGTCCCTACCCAGAACCTGAAGACCTTCTCACTGATATGTATGCCGACCCAATTCACATCTCCTAACTGGTTCTTCAACAATCAAAATTCCGACAGTGTTCATAAGCGGTTTGCCTGGAAAAGCAAGAGGTAAGATTTAGATAGATCCGAATGGCTTCCTCGCAAAATGTGCGGAGAAGCCCTAACCAAAGGAAACGAAGGAGAGGTCTATTATGACAGAAATGACCTTTGCCAGCGCACTCACCCAAGCCGTCAGAGAAGAAATGCAGTACGACGAAACGGTGTTCGTCATGGGTGAGAGCGTCCGGTCAGGAGTTTACGGCGTCACGACGGGACTATTTGAGGAGTTCGGTGAAAGGATCATCGACACTCCCATATCCGAAAATGGTTTCATGGGTGCAGCAGTAGGAGCAGCCTCTGTTGGAATGCGGCCCATAGTGCAATCTCTTACCAGCTTCCTTTGGGTGGCCATGGATCAACTTGTCAGTCAGGCTGCCAAGATGCGCTATATGTTTGGTGGCCAAGTGAATTTACCTATTGTGTACCGCTGTGGCTTCAACTACGGTAACAATTTAGCCGCCCACCATACCGATCGAAATTACCCGATGTTCATGAATATGCCAGGTTTCAAGATAGTAATTCCTACCACCCCTGCCGACGCCAAAGGACTATTGAAAACGGCTATCCGGGAAAATGACCCTGTAATGTTTTTCGAGGATAACAATGTGTCCGGCCTGCGCGGTGAAGTGCCAGATGAAGATTACACTACGCCTTTCGGTGTCGCCGATGTCAAGCACGAGGGTACCGATGTTACTATTGTAGCTCTGGCAGGAATGGTACGGCACTCCCTGTCAATAGCTAATACTCTAGAGAAGAAGGGGGTATCTCTGGAGGTGATTGACCCCAGAACCATTGTGCCACTTGACAAAGAGACCATATTGAAATCGGTAGAAAAATCCGGACGTCTGGTAATCGTTGATCCGGCCCATATAAGCTGCTCTGTTGCCAGTGAGATATCGGCAATTGTTGCACATGAAGGATTCTGGACTCTACAGGCTCCGATCCAGAGAGTGACAAGCCTCGATTGTCACTTACCTTTCAGCCCTGCCCTTGAGAAGCTGGTTATTCCCGACGAAGATAAGATCATAGAAGCCGTCTACGCAACTTTGGAATAGGACTTCCTTTTCTCGAGTACCTCAAACTCCTCAGGAGGTAATCAAAATAGCCACCAACGTCCTTCTACCACAGTGGGGCATGAACATGGAAGATGGGCTGCTAGTTAAATGGCTCGTCAAACAAGGGGATTCTGTTGACGAGGGGCAACCACTAGTGGAGATAGAAACAGCCAAGATCAACTCAGAACTTGAGGCCCCCGTGTCTGGGATAGTGGCACACATCCTCGCCTCAGAGGGAACAACCGTCGATGTCGGGACGACCATCGCCGTTATCGGGGATCCAGGAGAAACCGTTCCCCAACCACCCCTCTCGACAGTAACCGGATCGACGACCAAAGAAGAAAGCTCACCAATAATCATCGCCAATAATGATAGCCGCACTCAAGTGACGCCAGTTGCACAAAAATTGGCACGTCAGGAAAAAATAGATTTAGGCAAAGTGCCAGGCACTGGGCCCAACGGGCGTATAACAGAAAAGGACGTCCGTGCGGCCATAAAGACCAAGCAGCAAACCGAAAACATTTCCACGACCCAAGTGGTCCCAATGGCCAGAAAGCTTGCAGCAGAACATGGAATAGACCTTGGACAGGTGAAAGGAACCGGGCCTAATCGACGCATTCTTGTCGCCGACATTAAAAGTGCCATTGAAAACCTCACCACAGAGGAGATAACCTCCCACGAGACACCTCAGGGCAAGATAGTTGCGCTCACAGGTCTCCGCAAGACCATTGCACAGCGCATGATGGAAAGTGTCAATTCCATGGCCCAAGTTACCATCACAACTGATGTGGACATGACCGAAGTCGTTAAGCTTAGAGAGTCTTTAGTGTCCAAATGGCGCCAATTCAGCATCAGGCCACTTGACCTGGACCTGATCATCAAAGCAGTTGCAGAATCCCTTAAAGAGCACCCGAGACTAAACTCAACCCTTACAAATGACGAGATTCACATCCTAGACCATATTAATGTAGGCACAGCCATGGCCGTGCCTGACGGATTGATGGTCCCCGTGATCCGCCAGGCTGAGAAACAAGATTTACTTTCCATTGCCAAAGAAGTCCGCGATCTGGCAAATAAATTACGTGATGACCAACTATTAGTGGAAGATGTTACAGGAGCCAGTTTCACCATTACCTCGTTGGCCAATTACGAAATAGACGCTTTTACTCCCATCATCAACCCTCCTCAGGTGGCTATCCTTGGAATAGGCAGGATTGCGGAGAGGCCAGCTGTCCACCAAAGCAAAGTTGTAGTACGCTCAATTATGGTACTAAGTCTATCTTTCAATCACCGTGCGTTGGACGGCGTACCAACAGCAGAGTTTCTCAGGACATTAAAGGGGAAACTGGAAGAACCAGAATGGATGTTGGAACCAGCGACTAACGAGAATGTGTAACCGCTGACAACAATCAGCGGTATCTGATATTGGACTAGTAGAGGGATAATGAAACTCATAAATAAGACAGCCATCGTCACGGGAGCCGCTACCGGAATTACTGGAGAAATACAGGGGATAGGTGGAGCTACCGCACGCCTCTTCGCCAGAGAAGGTGCAAATGTCGTCGTAACAGATATTAACGACGATTTGGGACAAAGAACAGTAGAACAGATCCGCTCCGAGGGAAACAACGCACTATACCTCCACTTGGATGTGAGGCAGGAGAACGAATGGACCACTGTGATCCACAAAACAGTGTCCACATTTGGCCGTCTCGACATCCTCGTCAACAACGCCGGGACTGGTACCGAGGCCAGGCAGACAGTCGAGCATACCACCGTCGAAATTTGGGATGGACAAATGGATGTACACGCTAAAGGCGCCTTTCTAGGGATTAAGCACTCCATACCAGAGATGAGGAACGTAGGTGGAGGCTCCATCGTTAACATATCTTCAATACACGGTATCGTAGGTACATCCACCGTCACAGCCTATCAGGCTGCCAAGGGTGCAGTTCGTATCCTAACTAAAGCTGCAGCCATTCAATATGCCAACGATAATATAAGAGTGAACTCAGTACATCCCGGTTATACTATGACGCCCACGATGGAACCAATATTGTCATCTCAGCCGGATGTCGTTCGAGCGTGTCTGAAAGAGGTTCCAATGGATAGGTTTGCTTCCGCAGACGAAATCGCTCATGGAATCAGGTTCTTGGCTTCGGACGAGTCGTCATTCGTCACCGGAGCGGAGTTGGTCATCGATGGGGGTGTGACGGCGCAGTAGAGACCCTTTGTAATAAGAAAGTGTCCTGTATCTATCGCCTCGAATAGCCCTTACAAATACACTAACTCAGATCTGCCAGATTTGGCAGGACCTCTTCTGCTAAGAGGGTCATGGACTTGATCCACTTATCCCTGGGCTGCCACTCGTGACCCATCGCCAACAACACACCAAAACCTCCAACGTCGCGATAAAGCTGTCGGAGCTTGTCAGTAACATCGTCTGGACTTCCGACGATCCCAATCTCATCTACCACGTATTCTGCTGTCACATCAGAGTCCGGCATATTTGGATCCGTTTTCATCAAATTGAACATCCTGAGCTTAGGAAATTTCCGGTACGCTGGGAAGAAATACTGCTCGAAGTCACGTCTTAGCACGCCTGCAAGAGCCTCTTCGCGTGCCTGCTCTGTAGTATCGGCAATATATATCTCACGCGCTACACGCCACATCGATCGATTTGGATTACGCCCTGTATTCCTAGCACCTTCTTCAACAGCATCCCAGTGACTTTTAACAATTCTTGGGGGAACTATATTTATCGACATAGGAATCCATCCCCGTTCTCCAGCTAATAGCAACGTTTCCGACTTTTCTGTGACTCCTGCCACGCCAATAGGTGGATGGGGCTTTTGGTAGGGCTTGATATGGAGACTCAAACCAATATCTTCCTCAGGTTCAGGAACAGTAAATCTCCAATATTTGCTCTCGTATAATCCGGGCTTGGGATCACTCCACAATTGGAGCACCAAATCAATCGACTCCTGGGTCATTGCTCGCTGTTCACCCGTGGCCGGATCAAACCCTCTTACCTTAAAGTCCCCAGGAAACCCCCCGGAACCGACACCCCAATGGAATCTACCCTGAGCCATCTGATCAAGCTGGGCTATACGATGGGCAATCATGAATGGGTCGTGGTTTGGCAAACAGGTAACGCCAGTACCCAATATGATGTTCTTAGTCATACCTAAGGCCTGAGCAATGAACAGGTCTGGGGCTGGGATATTCTCCCATTCGGCAGTAAAATGCTCACCAATCCAAGCTTCTTTGTAACCCAATTCGTCAAGAAGCACTATTTGCTCCAGATCTTCCTGCAGAGTCTTAGTAATATTAGAGCCTGGAGGATGCAAAGGCATCGTGAAATAGCCAAGTTCCATGATAAAACCTCCATACTATCTACCAGTCAAAAAGAATTGTAAGCAGACTCGGTGGAATCACGTTCCCTTTATTACGTCAATATACTACCCGTGAACCAATTCCCTTCAGAATTACCGTAAAATCACTATAGCCGTCAGGTTCCACTCCACTTAACCCTACCTTTGGCGGCAACATAGTGTAGGACGTAGTGGGGAACAAGATAGCGTGGCTCTGGACATTTTTACACCCGGGGTACCATAGCGTGCCAAATGTATAACCACTCCGTCAACCCGGGAGGCATGACTACCCCCAATACTATTTTAGTCCCCGTAAGAATGCTCAATTATTGTCACGTCATGCTCGAACGAGTACTCCAATTTCTCTTAAACTTTGGGCTAACGCCTCGCTCTCTTCGGTGGTCACCGGTCGCTGGGGTGACCTGGCCTTCCCAGCCGTGCGGCCTTGAAGGTTGATAGCCTCTTTGATACGTGAACTCCAGTTCGGTGTGTAGATGTGTTGGGTGACTTTGTGTAGTTGGAAGTGGATCCGTCTCGCTTCCTTGAGATCTCCACGCTCCATGGCCTGCCACTGCAACAGGCACAACTCTGGCAAGATTGTGTTAATCGCGGATATAGCTCCCACAGCGCCGACAGCGTAACCTGGCATCATAATAGGATCATAGGCCCAGGTTACCGCCAGACGATCACCGACCAAGTCAATGATCTCGGTCAGCGTTTGCAGATTACCACCGGAGCTCTCCTTAACCCCGATCAAACCGGGGATGTCGGCTAAGCGCGGTAACACATCAGGTCGGACAGGAGCATGTTCCAGTACATTGTAAATGATGATGGGGAGCCCGCCTTTCTCCCAGACATCGCGGTAATACTCGACCAGACCTTCGTTGTCCCATAGATTGGCCGGATAGTAGGTCGGTGTGACCATTACCGCGTCCATACCAGCTTCTTTGGCGGCTTTGGCCTTGGCCACCGCATCGACTGAGCTATTGGGGATCACTCCTGCGATTGCGGGGACCTTGCCAGAAACTTCTGTCGCCGTAATACTGTACAGCCTCCGTGCTTCGTCTAGGCTCAGTGTCGCTCCCTCACCTGTGCTTCCTCCACAAACCAGACCTTGCACTCCAACCTCCAGCATGAAACGCAGATCTCGCCTGTATGCTTCCTCATCGACGCTGTCGTCAGCGCCAAAGGGTGTAATGGCTGGTGGCATAATGCCATGGATGTCCTCTTTGTTCATCGTCATCTAAATCCTCCTAGCAACTTAAGTGGAGAGATCATCTACTGATCTAAGTTTTCTCATCCCCGATAGATCATATCTAATGGTTTTAGTCTTATTCACTAGTTCTAATACCCTAATACATGAAATGCGACATGGAATTTTGAGATTTCTTTCTCTAAATTACCTTATTACGACTAGGTTACATCATCACGGGGTCATACAGAGTTAGTCGGTCAATAGCAAAGAATATTATTGGGGTTTATGAGACTGTTGTGACGTAGTTGGAGCTGAGGCACATCTCTATTCTCACAGAGGGATAGATTATCCAACGGGCTCATGCCGTGAATTCTTAAGCCCGTTTGAGCCTCCGTCTAGGAGAAGTATAGCCTATTGGATAGAGTGGGGAGTTGAGATAAGATCTATCTACTCAGGTAGTAGTAGGGATATTCCCACCACTAATCGACTATAACCGTTCCGGTCATTGAGGAGTGGAAATTGCACACGTAGGTGAAAGTACCTGCTGAATTAAATGTGTGTGAGAATGACCCACTGTCCTTGTAATCGCTGTCCCAAGAATCAGAATCGATGCCGGTTGCCGTGTGCGTGCCTTGGACAAAATTCCACGTAACAGTTCCACCAACCTGCACAGTAACCATCTTGGGTACGAAAGCGTAATTCTTCACTGTAACGGATTCTGTGCTTGAGACTGATGTGGCAGTTGGAATTGGTGTTGCCATCTGCTCCACAATCGTTATGGCCTTAATGACGTCACCCGGCTCTGTGGCAGTGGCTGGATCTCTTGGCGATATTTCATTGACTACGTCCATTCCTGTTATCACCCTGCCAAACACTGTGTGACATGACGTCCCCGGTATGCTGCAATCCTTGGTGGTACCATCTGGCAGATTGCCGTCCAAGAACGGTGTTGGAACGAACGTTATGAAGAATTGGCTACCGTTGGTCCCGCGTCCGTTTTGGACACCTGCGTTGGCCATTGACAAGGTACCAACGGTGTCGTGGCGTCGTATTGGGCTGGGCTCGTTGTCAAACTTATAGCCTGGCCCGCCGGAGCCTGTTCCAGTAGGGTCACCACTCTGCGCCAAGAAACCTACGATGACGCGGAGGAAGGTGGTGCCATCGTAGAAGCCGTCCCTGGCGAGGAAGACGAAATTGTTAACAGTGACTGGGGCTTCCTTAGGGTAAAGCTCAATGGTGAACTCGCCACCCTTCTGCATCTGCAATGTGGCGGTGTAGTTCTTGTCGGGATCGATCATCATCTCCGGCGGTGCGGCGTACTGTTTCGGTGAGGTGTGAACCGGAGGTATAGCGGTAGGTGTAGATGTGGGGATTGGCGTAGCCGTAGGCATTGGTGTGGACGTAGGTATTGGTGAAGATGTAGGAATTGCTGGTACAAGTGTGTTTGTGGGTACAGGCGTTGGAGTCGCTGTTCCCGTTGCCGAGGATGTCGGACTATGCGTTGGTCTAGGCGTAGATGATGCGAGCGTGGCCAGAGCAGTTGGAGTGAACGTAGGCGCCACTTGAGCATCATCCATCCCTACCATGGCAGAATCGGCGACCAGTGTGGTGGTGGCGCGTTCGGAAGTTTTCAAAATGGTCGATGTCTTGGCATTTACAGTGGTATCGGCATCCTTTGGAGACTCCGACGTGCCACCGCAGGCAGATAGAGCCAGCACCAGAAAGGCGAGTAGAGGAACGAATAGAACCCGATGTCTCATCTCAATAAAAATAACCATGCCTCCGTAGACAGTATAGCTTGATAGGAACATTCACACTTACCGTTAGAAAGACTGGAATGGGATTCAACACAGTAGGTGGCTCCAGCACCAGCGGTCTCCAATAGAACCTAGTAAACTTTCTTCAAAAGTGTGGTTACTCCAACGGCTATTGCAAGTATAAATCACGCTACATAGGGGCGATCTTCGAATATGCTATTATCCAGGAATCGACCTCTAAGAATTGCCGCCCCAACAATAACAAACAATATGCCCGCTGCAACATGATAGTTTCTGTAAGATGATCCCTACTACTAATCTATTCTCAGTAAAGCCCAAAAAACGGATAGGCCATCTGGGATAAATGAGGTTATACCTCAATGCATACCAAATAGGACTCGGCACGAGCAGTTTTACCTGTACGGCTGCTCCTAATAGTAGTAGTATTTCCCAGCCATCCCTTAACCATAAGTACCGGAGTGGGTGAGACGGGATAATCCCCAAATAAACCGATTGATACTAAGGAGGACAACTGTGGCGAAAAGAACATTTTCCTGCATGAAGTGTAAAGGAACCGAATATAGGGATGGGGAACTACGAACTACAGGATCTGGCATATCTCGATTCCTGAACATACAAAATCAGAAATATGTCACGGTCGCTTGTGCGGAATGCGGCTATACAGAACTATACCGCACAGACGGTAGTGGAATTGGTAACATCTTAGATTTATTCACTAACTAGCACTCCTGTCAAAGGTTAAGTACACTCGTGGGCAGAAGGGGGCAGACCATAATTGGACCATCGGCTCTACCCGCCTAAACCGCTTCCCTCAACTTCGGGAACTAGTGCCCTGAGTTCTGGCGTTGTCAAGGGCATATGTAGGCGAATCAACATGTAGCCAACTACCAGGCTATAACATTGCCGATCCGGAGATCATATTGAGCCTGAAAGATGGGACTCAAGATCTTACGTCCAACTGGCGCACAGAACAAATGATCAAGAGCCTCCCAATAACACAACGCAGGGCCATCCACGGCTGGTGTATGTATGATTGGGCGAACTCGGCCTTCGCCACGACTATCGGCACCGCGATACTGCCCGTCTACTTCGTCACCCTGTTCAGAGATGCATTTGGGCAGAACGCCTCGGTCCTGGGGTTCACATTTACCGGGAGTTCCATGTGGAGCCTCGGTGTGGCGGTATCCGCTGCGATCGTGGCCCTCAGCAGTCCGGTCATCGGGGTGATTGCGGACCGAACGCAGATAAAAAAGACTCTCCTAAAGACTTACGTCGTAGTTGGGGCATTATTCATTGTGCTCAGCTTCTTCTCAGTCTATACCAGCGCGCCGTGGGCATGGGTACTGGGATGTTTTGTAATCGCCAATATCGGATTTGCCGGCGGGAACGTATTCTACAATTCTTTCCTTCCTCACCTTGCCCCCAAAGAACTGTTGGATAACGTAAGTAGCCGGGGCTTCGCCTATGGTTACGTAGGCGGTGGCCTTCTACTAGCGATACACCTTGCAACCATCCTGGCCTTCAAAGACACAGACCACGTGGATCTAGTGACACGGCTGGCAACTGCCTCGGTAGGGTTCTGGTGGTTCGGATGGGCAATATGGACATTCCTAACGGTGCCTGAGCCCGAAATATCGAATCCCGCGAAGGGCCTCAACGTTCGGAGAGCAACTAGAATGGCGTTCTCCGAGCTGGGACATACCTTTCGTCAACTCACCCGGTTCCGAGTTCTAGTGCTCTACTTAGTGGCTTATCTAATGTTCAACGATGGCACACAGACAGTGTTGGCTGTGGCGGGCGCATTCGGGTCCGACACCTTGGGTATTTCACTCATATCTAACATAGCAACTATCTTGATAGTACAGTTCGTCGCGGCAGGAGGTGCCATATTTTTCAGCCGGCTAGCTGGCTGGGTCAGCACCAAAAAGGCACTGGCTATTTCCCTAATGGGATGGGCGGTGGTAGTGGCGCTTGCCGTGGGTTTCGCTCCTCTTGAGCCAAAAGCCCACCCCGACTTTGACTACCAGTTGGAGTACACGCAAGCGGGCGTATACAAGGTTATAGCGGGACCAGAGCTGTCCGAAAACCGGGAGAGCGACAACGATTGGACAGACCTCTACGGCCGTATTCTAGGGCGTACTACGCTCAACAGATTAGATGCCGCAGAACTGGCCGCAGCCGTTGCCAAGTCCGACGTCTCCCGATTCAGCATTTCGGTGAAAGAAGGTCCACTTGCAGGCACCACCAGGATCGGGCAAAATCATCCGTCTAAACTGACCGGGGGGGCCATAGACTGGTGGCCCCGGAGTGTGCGCAACTACCTGTGGGAGCCGCTAAAGATTTCCGTGGACTTGCAATGGCTGCTCCTAGGGGTACTCTTAGGGTTAGTATTGGGAGGCAGCCAGGCCCTTGCCCGTAGTCTCTTTGCCTATATGACCCCTGCGACACGAAGCACGCAGTTCTTTGGGTTTTTCGCGTTCGTCGGTAAGGCTTCCGCTGTGCTGGGCCCCATGGTCTACCTACTGTTAACCGGCGTGTCCGACACACGCATGGCTGTCTTTGTGGTGCTTTTGATAATAGTTGCTGGCACGATACTTCTCCGCTGGATTGACCCGGATAAAGGCCACGCCGCCGCCGCAGAGGAGGATCGCAGGACATATGCACAGCCCTAAATCCCCTTTCCATACCCGTATTCGTACTCGATCTCTCCTCAAAACTCAACGATATGGGCCAACTGGAATGCATCCACGCCTGCCCCGAGTTCACCATAGTCCACTCACTCCATGGATGGACAATGACACACCGTATAGTTTTAAGTCACGTTCTTGGAGCGTGAATTCAAATGAGCAAGCTCTTGATCTATGGGCGCAATCGGGGGGTAATTCATCATTTAGCGATGACCATACCCACCCGAAACGCGAATCTCAACTATGAAAACTGGTTCCCAGAAAGAAAATCGACCCTCTCCTCCCAATACCCAAACAAATGGAACGGATTTTAGGTTGCCAGAACACATATCAGGGTACGAGCTCGAAAAAATAATCGAGATGCGAGAGGACTTCAGATGCAGAACCTGACTGAATTCCGAGGGGCATTCAAGACCCCCCCACGGGACTTCTCACCTTGCCCGATATGGTGGTGGTCGGGAGATCGTTTAGACCAAGAACGGCTTCTATGGCAACTTGGCCGCTTTGCCGATGGAGGTGTCTATAACCTCGTCGTGCTCAACCTCGCCCCTTCCGGCGTCTTGTTTGGAGCCGACGCTGACGATCCCCGTTTCTTCTCGGAAAGTTGGTGGACCATTCTCCAATCCGTTTGTGAGGAGGCCGAAAGACTAGGAGTACGCCTGTGGTTCTACGACCAGATCGGATTCTCCGGTGCCAATTTTCAGGCCAGATTAGTGGAGCAAAATCCCGAATTTTCTGGACTGCATCTGGGGCGAGTGGTCACTCAATCTATCGACCCTGTCCGCCTGATGCCGCCAGCAGGGGCGACCGCTCTGGCCGCCTTCGCTATTCCAGTGGATCCCAAGGGTAATCCCACCGGCGACCCGACAAGCCTAGATTTAAGAGACGGAGGCCTCGACTGGTGCGCCGATTCGCCAGCTAGAACAAAAACGATGCTAATCTTCGCCCAACAAAGAGGATTCGACTACCTAAATCCGTATGCCTCGGCAAGGTTACTGGACACCATACACGGAGAATACGAGCGCCGTCTGGGCAGCCATTTCGGAAAGACCGTCGCGGGCACTTTCCAGGACGAACTGGCCATCATGCCCCGGTGGAGAAGCGATTTCCCGGATGTATTCCGAGCGAATGCAGGTTATGACATCGTCCCACGACTGGCGGCATTATTTGAGGACGTGCCGGGCTCGGCCCAAGTACGGACAGACTATCATCGTGTCCTCACCGATCTCGCAGAAGAAGCGTTCTTCAAGCCTCTCCACCAGTGGCATGAGAATCATGGCCTGCTGAACAGCTTTGATCAAGCGGGCCCCGGCAGAATGGGCGATCCGATAGGCGCCCAACACCGCTATCTCGACTACATGCGAACACACCGATGGTACACCGCTCCCGGGAGCGATCACCACGGTGATGGCAAGATCCATAGCTCGCTGGCGCACCTGTACAATCGTCCTCGAGTTTGGATAGAAGCATTCCACTCCTCGGGATGGGGCGGGACTCTGGAAGAGACGTTCGATTGGCTCTTACCGTGGCTACGAGCCGGCGCGACACTTTATAATCCTCACGCTGTCTACTACAGTAGCCGCTCCTCCTGGTTCGAATGGGCCGCTCCCTCGACATGCTGGCGCCAGCCGTACTGGCAACACTACAAGATATTCGCCGATGCCATCAGTCGACTGTCCTACGCCCTAACTCGTGGTGCTCACGTATGCGATGTGGCCATAATGTACCCCACAACGACCATTCACGCCGAGAATCCCCTGGACGGCCCGGATATGGGGCTAGACATCTATGAAGGATATTTAGGATCATCCTCGTCCCCAGTAGAACCACGCTTCGCGCGAGCACAAATGTCCAACGACATCTACCACAATCTGGTTGGCCTCATGGTGTGGCACATGCCACGTAAGGGTGTCCTAGAACGCGGAGGCTGGGACTTTGATGTCATCGATGAGGACTCGCTGAAAAAGGCTGAGACGGAACAAGGGACACTCATGGTGGCACGAGAGAGGTATCGAGCCCTGATACTCCCCGCGATAACCACGATGAGGATGGAGGTCGCCGATCGGCTAGCGAGCTTCGCCGAAGAAGGAGGATTGCTGATTTTCGTCGGCTGCGCCCCGGAACGCGTGCTGGGTGACACTGGCGACCTGCTAAAACGTGTCCAGGAGGCTGGATTACTGGTTAAGGACGTTGAGGATGTCGCCAGTATGCTGGCAGTACAACTGGACCGTAGACTCGACACCGGAGGTCTGCCTTACTTGCGTCGGCATTTGGATGCCGGAGAGGGTGACCTGCTCTTCTTACTAGCCCCACAGGCCACAAGATTCTTAGATTCCAAGAGAAACACCGAAACCGATTGGTATGGGCCCAATTTTGCCCACCCCCGATATATATTCGATCTGACAGACAATTGCTCCTACTCTACCGTTCGAGTACAGGGCATATGGCAACCGGAACTACTGGACTTTGTAACTGGAAAATCGAAGTCACTGCCATGTACGATAGAAACTGCCGCGGGTGTTGAGGGCGAATGGACACTAATGGAAATTCACTTTGAGAACCCAGCAGCCTTAGTACACTTGAAGCCTGGGATAAGATCTAGGCCAAACGGCACAACCGAGTCAGCTAATTGTTCAAGTCATTCCATCATCCTAGCTGACGAGTGGGGATCGAAGCTTGTTCCAACTACCGATAATCGATGGGGCGACTTCGCCCACCCCGCGTACCACGGCCCATTGCCGATCGAGTTGAGGGAACCTAGATTCCACTTGGAAAGCACTGATGAAAACGGTCTGGAACTCGACTGGGAATCAAGTGGATATGTTGATGATACCTGGGATCCTTCTTTGGCGACCTTCGGCCCTTATTGGGAAGGAGTTGGGCCCACCCAACCCACTAGTTACCCGCCCGAAACAAAGTGGAGGACGCTAACTTTTAGCCGCTCACTGGGAATCGAAAAGGACCCTATCCACGAGGGGTACCTAGGTCCGAGCGGTCACGTGCCAAACGAATACCTCGACTTGGGCCACGCGTCCCCTGGGCAGGTGGGCTGGTTTCGAACCTGGGTGTCGCTGGATGAGGAGGTCAAATCACCTGCATGCATTGGCGGTCCAGGTATTAAGAAAATGTGGGTCAACGGGACTGTCTGTATTGATCAACAAGATGGAACTAAGGGCTATTTTGCCGAAAGTGACGTCGAATGGAGAAAAGAATATAACGAGGTCCTGATCCGTTTAGAAACAGTTCAAGAGGGCCGGTTACGAGTCTGGTTTGCACTCCCTTACGATAGTTCTCTCGTGCGTCCACCCACGTGGATTTGGCACCCGGGGACAACCGAAACCGGTCAGCTAATCCGACTAAGAGGTTACTTCAACTTAGATATGGATCCGGAGTCCATGATCTTCATAGGCGGAACATCAGTTCCAGCACAATTCTATCTAAACGATAAGCTCGTGGGTCGCCAAGGCCAATTCGACCCGTACAAACATTCCGTCCGATGTGAGACATACGACGTTTCAAGCGCACTGAAGCCTGGCCTGAATACCGTGATAGTAGAGGCAGAGGCCATAGACGCTCGGGACAGGGAGGGTACCGCGGGAGTAGTGGTCGATATCGAGGCACGTGACACTCAAGCGGGCATGGACCCCAACCACGGACTTTTCCGGTGGTCGTCAGGGATCGGTTGGCAATCGCAGCTGGTCAACCAAAGCGGTGAATTAGGCAATTGGGTAGAAGCCTTCCCGCAGTACTCGGCTCCATTCTATGCAGTAGGGCGTGCTGAAAATCCAACCCAGTACGCGTGGCGGAGAGCACATCCGTTAGCTGAAGCCGAATGGCTGGAACACGAACCGTACGAAAAAGCAGTGCGTTCACCTATCTTCGATATTCATCCTGAACTAGAGAACCGAGTTGGCTGGTACAGATTTCTATTGCCCCCTGGAGCCCATACGATGCAAGTACAAGCCGCAGGCCCGCTCAGGACCTGGATCGAAGGCAGTGAAGTGGACTGCGGAAACCCTGACGCCATCCCACTACCCAAGCCCCAGTCTCCCTGCCGATCCGCCACCATTCGAGTCGAGCTGCCTGCCGGTCGCTACGGAGGAGCCGGCCTAGATAAGCCTATCAGATTCAAGATAGGCGAAGGACGGATTAGGTCGGGAGACTGGACCGAGCAAGGTCTACCTCACTATTCCGGAGGCGTGGAATACAGCCAGTTGGTTCAGGTGCCTCCCGAACTCGCAGGTAGTTCTGTGAAGTTAGACCTCGGCCGGGTCCGCGGGACGGCCGAGGTAGTGATCAATGGTAAGACCGCTGGTATCCGCTTATGGACTCCGTACAAATTCGACCTGACCGGCCGCTTGAAACCAGGATCCAATACCATCGTCGTTCGAATCTTTAATACGCTGGGTCCCCATTACGCAACAGGCATGCCAACGCGCTTCATCAACGAGGAGCAGGTGGAGTCGGGACTATTCGGGCCAACGAGGCTATGCTTCGAAGGGTCTCGACCCAAAGATGCCTGCTCAACAAGCGTCTCTCATTGAACGAAAAGCAGCAACTACTAGACTGTTTGGCAATACTTTTGTAACCACCAAAGATTGCGGGCTATATGAAATTACTGGTGTCCCGGAAGGGATTCGGACCCCCATTCCCAATAAAGGGATCAGATTTAAGTCGACCAAGTGCTCATCTTCCTACGGGTGATATCCGCCTCCTCAATAACTTTGTATCAACTAGGCGACTAAGGGGTTTCAGTCCCATGACATAGTGGTTCTTAGAGGGCTATCTTCTAACTTTGTAACCACTACTTGAATTATTTGTTATATACACATTCTCAGAGAAAGTTATTTTAGTGTATTCAGGAGGATAGTAATGACCGGAACGGGCCCGATAGAAGTGGCCGTTTTAGTATTGTGCATTATCTTATCGGCTTTCTTCTCCAGTGCTGAGGCAGCGTTCTTATCTGTTCAGCGAACCGCAAGGCTGACCCATCTGGTAAAAGGCGGCATACCAGCGGCACGAAAGGTCGCGGAAATGCTCGAACAACCAGGTAGGCTTCTATCAACAATACTTCTAGGTAATAACTTGGTCAATGTCGCATTCACAGCAGTGATTACTGCCGTGGTTTTGAACGAGATAGACGATCAGCGTACTGGACTCGTGATAGCAACTGCTACGGGTACAACTACCCTACTGCTTCTGGGTGAAATAATACCCAAAACCATAGCGGTTCGGTTCCCAATCGGGACCGCTATGCGATTTACTCGACCACTACGCATTGTGGAGATGACGCTACTACCGTTGGTAATAGTACTCCAGTGGGCAAGTCGAATAGCAGATATTGGAAAAGACGATGATGGAACCGACTCATCAATTACTGAAGCTGAACTCCGCACTCTAATCGACATTGGAGAAGCAGAAGGAGAGTTTGATCCGAGTGAGGCTGAGCGCCTAGAGCGAGTATTCCGATTTGGGGATAAAAATGTTCGTGAAGTAATGACGCCTCGAACTGAGATAGTGTTTGTGGAGAGAGGCGTCACCTTGCTAGATTTCCTGAATATCTATGCCGATCATTCACATACACGTTTTCCTGTTTTCAAGGAAACCACTGACAATGTTGTCGGCATTGTATCTTCAAAAGACATTCTTAAGGCAATGGCATCTAAGGCTATTAAACGGGACGAACCCGTAACTGATTTTCTTAGAGATGTCTCCTTCGTGCCTGAAACCAAGAAAATCGCAGAACTATTCGAAGAAACCAGAAGAGTTGGTAATCAAATGACAATTGCAATTGACGAATTTGGAGGCATAGCCGGTCTTGTTACTACAAAGAGCCTTCTCGAAGAAGTAGTAGGAAGAATCGGTGAAGAAGGCCTCAGTCCCGAAGAAAAATTTGAGGCCATCGGTACTGACTCCTTCCAAATCGATGGAGGCATGAGCATAGATGAAGCCACGGAAGAACTGGGAATCGAGCTTCCTGAGGGCGAATACGATACCGTAGCAGGATTTGTCCTAGAGATACTAGGCCACATCCCTGTCCAAGGTGAAAAACTTAAACACCATAATATTGAGATTGAAATCACTCGGATGGAAGGCCTAAGAATAGTGGACATCAAACTTACAAAAACCGAATCTGCTGCAGAAATGTAATAGCCCATGGAACACCGAGCCGCTAGGTACCCAACACCCCACATAATCCTCCCTTTGTGGGCAGTGCAGCCTTGCCAGCAATAATGGGAGAGTTGGAACTACTGACTGGCAGGTCGGCAATGACAATGCCGTAGGAGCTTATATAACGGTGGTAAGTTGCTTAGAAGGAAGCGCCCAAGAGGTTCGACCCAACCGTGGGGGCATCCCGAGAATGGCACTGCCACCCAAATTGCCTGATCGAATCTACTCTAGAAGGGTAGAGGTTCGGCTCCGGAACGATTGGGCACTCAAGAACGGCTTGATCTGTTCGATGATCTCGACCATATGAAAGTACTGATTGAGCACGTAGAAATGTATGCCCGAAACCCCGTGACTCAGCAGGTCTTTCACCTGGGCAACTGTATGTTCAATACCTACCCTGTGGACTAACTCCACATTGTCTCCAGCTTCGGTAATCTGACGGAGTAAAATTTCAGGGATTGTGGCTCCGCACATTCTAGTTATCCGTGTGATCTGCTGATTGTCCAAAACCGGCATAATGCCAGGAACGATGGGCTGCCTGATTCCCAGCTTCCGACATCGGTCTACAAATGTGTAAAAGTCCTTGTTGTCGTAGAATAGTTGCGTAATTATGACATCGGCGCCGCAGTCTACTTTACCTTTCAGGTTCCGTAAATCCGACTCAACATCCAGCGATTCCGTGTGTTTCTCTGGATAACCTCCGACAGCGATTCCAAAACCGCCAAAATCCCTGATATGCTCCACCAGCCGGTCAGCGTGATCGTAGCCCTCCTCCACGATTCCAGAGCTTGTTTTAAATCCGGGCCTATCACCCCGTATGGCAACAATGTTGTCAATGTTATGTTCTCTCATCCTAGTCAACGCCTCTGTTATCTGATCCTGTCTTAATCCAACACAGGTTAGATGGTGCGCTACTTCTTGATCATATTCATTTCGGATCATTGAGGCTATTCCCAACGTACGGTCTTGTGAACTACCCATTGCGCCGAAGGTTACGGTCATAAACCCCGGATTTAATTCGATCAATTTGGGGAGCCGTTGCTCCAACAGCAACATACCCCTATCTGTTTTGGGAGGGAACAACTCAAACGAAATAACAGGCGTATTTCTTTTATAAAATTCAGGGAATTGCATAGTATTAAGCCAATTATAACAGTCCGGCCATTATTCTAGGTTGATCTACCTCGGATTTGAACCGAAAATCTACTGACTAAGATATATTCACGTATCTCAAATGGCATGGGCCAGCAGGACGAACAGCAATTGAGCACATGGTCAGTCTGGAAAGATGAGGTGTGAAAGAAGTAAGAACTCATTCTCAGCTATTTCAAACAAGATCACTAATATGATGTCAATAACAGGTGACTGCTCTACGAGTCCCTAGCATCTCGCATACTAGCTTTATGGGCGCTAAACCATTACAATGTGATCGAATTGACGATAAATCATTCATGCATTCGGATTCTTCTCTGAACGTACGATGATGAATAAAGAACAAAGGTTTACGAATTAACGCCATGCCAACAGTCTTTATCAACATTGAAAAAATGGAATACAGCGATTATTGCTGTACTTGTTGTTGTAAAGATGAAATGAGGTCCATGGACTTGTAGGCTATATTTAACATCCTCAACGTTCCAATAAGACCTCCACGTAGTGAGGTCTTTTTTTTGCCTCGTGAAAGTCAAAGTCCCCTATCAAAGTCCCCTAAAGGAGTGTAAAAATGAATTTTAGATTGTTGTACGGATTAGTTCTACTGCTGCTTATTGTCACAGCAGTTGCATGTGAAGATTCAGCGAGTGTACGTTATTATCACCAGGAGGAGGAAAGCTCCCAGTCTTACTTTGAAGTCTGGGCAGTTGACCAGTCGGGCACTAGCGATGGACCTAGCGCTGACTTTGGTGGGCTCATCTACATATGGGACGGGGCTGCCATCTCTGAAAATGCTAGCGAGGCCACTCCAGAGATTATTGATCTGGCTGTCGCGGCTTCCAAGGCCGGCTGTGAGGCTCCCAAGAAGCCTCACATGGTGCTAGCCAACCATACCAAGTCGGGTGTGGCGGCAACCCCGAAGCCTAGTCACGTCGTTCTAGCCAATGTAGGTTCAGGCGACACCTTCTTCATAGACATTGACACTCGGACTATAGTCGGCTGCGTCAACACATTAGGCGGTTTCAATGGAGCGGGTGGAACAGCAAATACCCACGCCTCCACGGCCTCCGTTGATAACAGCATGGTTATCGTCGCGAATATTGGTGCCAAAGGCGAGTCCGGGTTCCTGCACAAGATTCAGACTGACTACACCAATGATGATTACAGCTTTGTGGAGACGTTGGCCTTGAACCAGTTCTCCAATGACTTGGGAACTTCGGTAGCGCGGCCCATCTGCCACGAGTTCACTAGTGACAGTAAATTCGCCTACGTGACCATGGCGGGGGGTGGTTTGCTGGTGGTCGATGTGGGCTCTGCTGATGGAACCACACCTATGACTGTCGTGAA
>CAYLLU010000002.1:89567-102038 GCA_964384845.1 uncultured Dehalococcoidia bacterium | reverse complement strand
GCCACTCCCCGTCCGTCGTGTCTTCATGTATCGTGTGTCACTAAGTCGAACCATCTCCGTCTTGATTTTTTGAAAAGGAGATCCATAGCCAACAAGGCCTGTATCGAGTCCGGTGCGACGTAGGCCCCTGTTACCTGGATTGGTACCTCCAGAGCAAATCCTTCAGATTCCATTCTGGCCAAAATATCAACGTCGAAACGGAGGGACGGTAGTGCTTCCATAGCTTTGATGGCGCCCTCGAATTGATCGAGGCCGGATATAGGTATCGCGATTGGAGAGACAGTCTCCAGCGTTTGGGAGGCCGGCAGCACCGCTAGCGGGCCGATTGGGTCAGGTGGAAAGCTCGTTCGGCGCAGGTTGTGGCGACGGCAATCCCGGCTGCTACTATAAAAGTCGTCTGCAGGCGAGTGTTCATGGTTTTCTCCACCAGCCTGAAATCGCGACGATGACCCCAAGATACTACGCGCGGATCCGGCAATATCGGTTGGTGGCCCATAGCACGGTTCCATAACATCACATACAATTATGCTGGCGCTACCGTGGCCGTGTGTGGGGAACCTGGGGGTTTTCCCTCGGGGAACTTAACTATTCTCTTCTTCTTTCGGAAGGCACCATGTAAAATCCTGTCGAGAGGTTTAGCGATGATCCATATATACACCGATGGCGCGTGCCGAGGTAATCCAGGACCAGGGGGATGGGGTGCCATCATCATCGAGAATGGGAGAAAGCGGGCCCTCAGTGGTGCTGACAAGAACACCACTAACAATCGCATGGAAATGATGGCCGTAATCCAAGGTCTTGCGGGGGTGTCTGAATCTGCAGCGGTCACTGTGTTTAGCGATAGTCAGTATGTGGTCAATACCATGTTACGCGGCTGGAAGCGCAGGGCCAACCTCGACTTGTGGGGCCGATTGGACGTCGAGGTAGCCGTTCGCAGGGTCGAATGGAGATGGGTGCGAGGCCACGCCGGAGACCCGCTTAACGAGGAGGCGGACCATCTGGCCACTGCTGCGGCGAGGGCCGGATTGTGACGGCGAGGGACGATATGTATACAGACCCGTTGAGGTTGAGCCACGTGGACGACGTCGGCAAAGCAGCCATGGTTGACGTAGGCAGCAAATTGACCACATCGCGTGAAGCCACTGCCAAAGGCTCTGTCCTAATGCGGCCGGAGACCCTCGCCCTGATCCAGGCAAACGCCGTGGCGAAAGGAGACGTGCTTGGGATAGCACGAGTATCGGGAATCATGGGTGCCAAGATCACTCCCCATCTAATCCCGCTGTGCCACCCGCTGCCTCTCGACCAAGTGAGTGTGGATTTTGAGTTGGACTCCGAGACGCACTCCATTCATATCACTGCAACTGCTAGGACCACCGCTAAGACAGGCGTCGAGATGGAGGCACTCACCGCCGTCTCACTTGCTGCCCTGACTATCTACGACATGTGCAAGGGCGTGGACCGAGCCATGAGGATCGACGCTATTCGCCTAGTAAACAAGAGTGGTGGCCGGAGCGGGGACATATCCCTCGAATAGACCGAGTAGCGGCCATGTCGGGCCTAATATTGTTGCAATCGCGCCGACCTACAACTCTGTTTTTAGGACGGCTTGGTTCCACAGTGCCGAGCCTGGTAAAGCTGGTCTGCCTGTCGGGCGCACGGTGAGCGGTATTGGGGTGTCTCAGAGTGTACCTCCGGTCATTACGCTGACACCAATGGCAAGCCCCTGAGTATCGTCTCCAGTTGACTCGAGATGGCCGATGATCACATATCCTAAAAGGGCCTGGGGGGGTGCGTAGCGATGGAGGAAGCTTCCAGGGAGATCACGCGCGGTCAGGGCCGACTTCATATCGCCTTCTATGGACGGTGGCCGCTTCACTATCGCATCGAGGGTTTTGCGCCGCCGTGCTCCAATCGCGATACGAAGTCGTTGCTAATCCAGGTGTGTGGCGTCATTGAACCGCAGGATTCGGTTTTGCGCCGTTGTCAGTCTCGTGTCACCACCCATTGACCAATCTGCCGCGCCTAGTTCGAATTCGAACACTGCCGTGTTTCTGATAGGGATTCCCCACACCCGATCCGTGCCAAGTAGGCCTGAGATTATATGTTGGAGGATGCCTCCATGGCTTACCGCGACCACCACGTCGCCATCAGCGTGGAGGCCACGCAGTCCCTCGGCCACTCGCCTGCACCTATCCCGCCGGTCCTGAAGTGGCTCTGCGCCCTCTATTCCTGCGAACTGTCGGGTCGCCTCTCTCTTGAGGTCGATTTGAGGGTAGCAGACTATGGCCTCATTCAAGGTGAGTCCCGAGAGCACCCCCACAGCGTGTTCTTTAAGGTCCTCCCAGTACTGCACCGTCGGCCATGAGGAGGATATGATCTCCGCTGTCTCGGCGCAGCGTTTCAGCGGGCTGGAGTACAGGTGTGTCGGCACCAATTCCTCAAGTAAGAAGCGGGTCCGGAGCAGCTGCGCCTGTGCCTGGCCCCTCGCCGAAAGGCTATAGTCAGCATGACCCTGAAAACGGCCCTCGGCGTTGGCCGTCGTCTCTGCGTGGCGAACGAATAACAGCTTCAATTTGTTGTCACCGGTGCTATTTCCCCTGGTGTAATGTTCCCATCAGCGTCCGCCTGGAGCAGGGCGACGAACTCGTGGCCTCGCTCCCTGATCGCGTCGCTGCCGCCAATCTGCCGGTCCAGAATACATGCCACAACGACCACCTCGCAGCCAACTGCCTCCATAGCATCTATCGCGTGGACCAGGCTGCCCCCGGTGCTACAGGTATCATCAATCACCGCGACCCTGGCGCCCGCCGTGAGTGTACCTTCGATCAATCTTTTCGCCCCGTGCCCCTTGGCCTCGTCACGAACCACCAGGGCGTTGATCGGGTCGCCTTCCATGTGGCTCAGCATTGCGATCGACGAAACCATCGGCACCGCAGCAAGTGCGGGCCCAGACACCGTCCCGATGCCCCGTTCTCGTAGAATCGGTAGTAGTGCACTCGCCACGAGATAGGAACCTTCCGGGTCCAGTGTCACGAGTCGTCCATCGAAATAGTATTTGGCCTGTCCACCCCCCGAGAGAGTAAACTCGCCAAATTTAAGGGCGCCCAGTGCCAGCGATAGGTCCAGGATGGACTGCGCCGCGCCGGTAACCGGAATGTTTTGATCAGTCATCGCTACTCACCTTCGCAGTCCCATACAGCCCGTTCTCATATATGTACCGCTCTACCACCTCCGGCACCAGGTACCGGACCGATGCACCCCGCCCCAACCGCCCGCGGATGTCAGTTGAGCTCACATCCAGCAGGGGTCCCTCCGCCACGATCACGTCACGAGACACTCCTGGCCCTATATCATCCAGATTCGGCGGGTCTGGCCGGTTGTACCCGGGCCTGGCAATCCCCAAAAGCGTGGCTAGCTTGAGGATCCTCTGGGGCCTGCTCCACCGCCCGAAGTCATCAAGTGCGTCCATTCCCACAATCAGGAACAGATGGTCTCCGGGTCGCTGGTCCCGCAATGCCTCCAGCGTGTCAGCGCTGTATGTTTGTCCCGGCCGCCGCATCTCCATGTCTGAGCCTATAAATCGATTATTGCCATCTATCGCCAACTCTACCATCCGCATCCGATCCTTCTTCGCCCCAACCACCTCTCCGTCCTTCAGCCACGGCTCGCCTGCCGGGACAAACATTATCGAGTCGAGATCTGCTGCCTGTATGGCTGTCTCCGCCGCCACCAGGTGACCTGTGTGCACAGGGTCGAATGTCACCCCGAACAACCCCAGCCTCATCTACTCCCACTCCCAGTCGAGCTTCCCGACCTTGAATACATCCCCACTCTCGATGCCAGCCTCCTCCAGGGCCTTGATCACGCCCATCCTCCGTAGCTGGTCATAAAGTTGCAGCCGTGCTTCCCAGTTGTTTGGGTCAGTCATCCCAGCAAGTCGTGTAGCCGCACTCAAGGTAACCACCAACTCACCATCCACACGGCCCACCAATTGCTCACGGCGCGACTCCACAGGACTCAGGATGGGAATCTCCTCTGCCTCTCCCGGCTCCGCCTCTTCCCGTGACTCAACCAGTACTTCCAGCATTTTTTCGATAAGCTCATCTAGTCCCAGACGTCCTGCCGCTGATACAGCGCAAAACGGATACCCTTCACCCTTGAGCTCGGCTTCGTAAAGTTCGCTCATCTCCACAACACCATCCACATCCGTCTTGTTTATCGCAATGATTTGAGGTTTGTCCGTCAAGCCCTGCCCGAACTGTTCCATCTCCTCACGGATCTCATAATAAGTGGCAACCGGATCGTCGGCCGAGCCATCTATCAGGTGCACAAGAACACGTGTCCTCTCAATGTGCCTGAGAAACTGATCGCCGAGACCAACCCCCTCATGCGCGCCCTCTATGAGGCCCGGGATATCGACGATAACTATCGTTTGCACGCCACGCTCAAGGACACCCAACACCGGTTCTAGTGTTGTGAACGGATAACCAGCTATCTTTGGATGAGCCGCTGTGAGCGCCGTCAGTAGACTAGACTTACCAGCATTAGGGGCGCCTACCAGACCGATGTCAGCTATGAGCTTGAGATCGAGTCTGAGATTCAACTCCACGCTAGCCTCGCCTTCCTCGGCAAGAAGCGGAAACTGGTTCCTAGACGTAGCGAATCGAGCGTTTCCGCGCCCACCCTTTCCGCCACCGGCGACCATAATCCTATTTCCAACATCTGTGAGATCAGCTATCAGGACGGGTTCATCGTCCTCTAGCCAAACCTGTGTCCCCACAGGAACAAGCACATCTATGTCTTCTCCATTGGCCCCATGCTTATTAACCCTGGAGCCGTTTCCACCTGATGTAGCGCTGTAGTTTTGTTTATATCTGAATCGTTGCAGGGTGCCAGTGCTTTCATCACAGCTGATGTACACAGATCCACCATCACCACCGTCACCACCATCTGGTCCACCCAGAGGGACGAACTTCTCTCGCCGGCCACTAATTAGACCGTTGCCCCCACGCCCACTTTTCACACTTATGTATGCTCGGTCAATCATAGGCATTGAGTATATCAAGAAGAGGAATAACAGTATTAAAGGTGTTGAAGTCGTTGGTAAGTAGGCGCTAAGACTAACCACAGCGGGGAGTTATGCGAGTCGTAGTGGATACATAGTGGAGATGAAGTGGATTGTTATTGGGAAGGAATGGATTGTCGGTATGTAGGGCCACTAATCCACATAGACGAGGACCTGTCCACGTTCATAGCGGAGTTATCGACGTGTGTTTGGTGTGGGCACTATTTATTAAGACCTAGTTGAGCTAGAGGGATTCGCGGATATTGAGGACGTCGCGACGGAGGTGGGAATCCATATTTAGCTGCTTGGAAATTTTCGCGCAGGCATGGAGTACGGTGGAGTGGTCCCTGCCCCCGAGGAAACGCCCAATGGCGGTAACCTGCATGTTCCCCTCCTCGCGGAGCAGGTACATGGTGACCTGGCGAGCCATGGCCGTGTGCTTGTCCCGCCGCCGGCCCATGATAGTGTCACGAGCTATGCCGAAGTAGGAGCAGACGGCATCTAGCACCGCGTCCTGGGAGATACGGCGCGAGCTTGAGGGCTGGATGATATCTGCAATGGCGCGCTTCACCAGGTCCAGCGTGATTGCACTAGACGCCAAATCGGCAAATGCCGCGAGCCGGTTAAGGCAGCCCTCAAGCTCGCGAATGTTCGAATGTACGCGCTCGGACAAGAACTTCAAGACTTCGGACGGGAATGACTGCCCGAGCTGCTCCGCCCTGGCACCCAAGATAGATAGGCGGGTCTCGACGTCTGGAGACTGTATATCGACTACCAAGCCACCGGCCAGTCTGGAACTGATACGGTCTTCCAGGAGCGTGAGCGAGTTAGCAGGCCGGTCGCTTGAGATGACGAGCTGCTTGCCCGCCATGTGCAAGGAGTTGAACGTGTGGAAGAAACCTTCCTGGGTCTGCTCCTTACCAATGATGAACTGGATGTCGTCCAGTAGCAGGACGTCGGCACTGCGGTAGCGGTCCCGGAATTCCTCAGCCTGGCCACCCCGGATCGCCGTGATGAATTCGTTCGTGAACTCCTCGGTCGTTGCGTAGATGACCGAGAGACCAGCGGCCATCACCCGATGGCCGATTGCATGTAACAGGTGCGTTTTGCCCAGGCCAACCCCGGAGTAGATGAACAGCGGGTTGTACCCGACCCCTGGCCTCTCGGAGACCGCCAGGGCTGCTGCGTGGCCCAGTTCGTTGGAGCCGCCCACAATGAAGTTCTCAAATGTATACTTTGGGTTCAGTTGCGTAGCGCCATCTGGCGAAGGCGCGGGCGGGGAGCCATCCCCACTTAAAAGCGCAGTCCGGACAAGCTTTCGCCCTGCCTCCGGGCTGACCACCTCGAACCGCACGTCGACCTCGCTCGCCACAACCTTCTCAACCGCGCCGCAGATTAGGGAGTACATGCGCTGATCGAGCATCTCGGCCACAAATGCATTGGGCGCGCCGATGACAAATTCCCCCGTGGAGTTGGAAATACCGACGGTGTCCTTCAGCCACGTCTCATAGCTCGGCCGCGTCACGCGGAGTTGCAGATCTCCGAGCACAGCTTTCCATAGAGAAGCAGCATTTTGAGTAGCCAAATAGACGCCTCGACATGCCCGAACTCAAGACCGTGAGCCCCATGGCATAGGCGCGGGGGGCTTAGCGGTTCTTTCGGTCCCTGGGCGAGTTATGTTGGATTCTATCATGTCTCATTGGAGAGTCCGCAACCCCAAAAACGGGCAATTTTGGGGGCAATTTTTGACAGAGAACCGCGCTCCACGGACGGCTTGTTAGACGGGCTCGGATGACGGAACGCCTGTGTAGACGGCGCGAGGGAATCCCACCCAACGACACTAGTTCTTGGCCGTCCGGACAAGGCACCCACGCCTGCACATAGGCCTCTAGGGGCAACACATGGGCCATATATTAGTTATATGCCAAGGTTCTAGGATATGTAAAATACGGACAAGTTCTTATACATGTGGAGACTCTGTCCGGGGCAGACTCTTTGCCGGTGAGATGGACATTTTGGACGCCAGTATCTCGGACGGGGCTCTTGCATCGAAATCCGCGGAGACTGATCTGTGGCACCGGCCCAGAATGTCAACAGGGAAAAGGAATTTGAAAAAGCGAAGAGGGAGAGCAGCTCCGCTCCTGGTGACCGGTGGACTACCAATCAGCGCCCCGGAAACCCGCTGTTCGGCCAGGCGACCCATGGTGACCGGATGGCGGTACTCGCCCTGGCACTGCTAATTGGGCTGTTAGCAGTACTACGAAACAACTAGGCGCGATAGTCGCACAACCACCAGGACTTACGGAGATCCTAGTGTCCGGCCCGATAGGCAGGCAGCGGCCTGATGCTGTAGGATGCCTCGTCTCTTGAAAGGCTCTCAACGGCGGCGCGTGCTGTGTCCAGAGACGTGAAGCAAGGGATGCGCTGCTCGACGGCCGCGCGCCTGATCCTGAACCCATCTTGCAGCACATTGCGGTCGCGGGTGACGGTATTGATCACGGCGTCGACCTTACCGCCGTTGATTATGTCGACGACATGTGGGTGCGCGTCTCCCAGGATCTTCGGTACCTCTTCCACGTCAATTCCTAGCTCGCGGACCATTTGCGCCGTGCCAGGCGTTGCGTAAATGTGGTAGTCCGCCTCAGCAAGTCCACGGATCATAGGCTCGGCCTCGGGCTTGGTCTGCGGCGATATGCTCAGGAGGATGGAGCCTTGTGAGGGCAGCATGAGACCTGCCGCCATCAGCGCTTTCGCCAGCGCCGGACGGAACGCGTAGTCGATTCCCATAACCTCGCCCGTGGACTTCATCTCGGGGCCGAGGTACGTGTCAACGCCAGCCAGCTTCGACATCGAAAAGACCGGTGCTTTGACTGCAACGAGGTCCTGTCGCTTCCACAGCCCGCCCTCGTATCCCTGCTCCGCGAGGGACTTGCCGTGCATGGCATTGACCGCAAGCTTCACCATGGGCACCCCGGTGACCTTCGAGATGAACGGAATCGTCCGGCTCGATCGGGGGTTGACCTCGATTACATATATCTCGGACTTTGCCCCCCTGTTGCCGGTATCGGGGCTGCGGTATGCCGGTCCGCCCAGGGCCACGTACTGGATATTCATCAGCCCTTTGACCTGCAACGCGAGGCCGATCCGTGTCGTGTAGTCGACAATGGTTGCGATCTCCTCCTCGGTCAGTGTTAGGCCGGGATAGATAGCCATCGAGTCGCCAGAATGGACCCCGGCTCGCTCCACGTGTTCCATGATGCCTGGGATCAGGACCGACTCGCCGTCGCAAACCGCGTCTATCTCCACCTCGCGCCCCTCAAAGTATTTGTCGATGAGCACGCGCCGACCTTCGCCCGCCGAGAGCGCCTCCTCCATGAAGTGCTCCAGTTCGTCGTCAGATTGCACGATCTCCATTGCCCGCCCGCCAAGAACGTAGCTGGGCCTCACTAGTATTGGGTAGCCGATCGTCCGGGCCACCGAGCGTGCTTGCTGGAGGTCGGCGACGGTCGCGCCTGGCGGGTTCGGAATGCCGATGCCTGCCAAGAATTCTTCGAACAGGTGCCGGTCCGAGGCGGTGTCGATAGACTCGGCACTTGACCCCATGATCGGCAGCCCCGCCCGGTCGAGGGCCTGGGACAGATTGATTGCCGTCTGTCCCCCGAACTGAACCACGCTCGCGGGGGGTTGGGGATCATCCGAGTCCTTTGGCGATTCGTTGTAGATGATGTCGCGGATGCTCTCCTGGTCCAGCGGCTCAAAGTACAGTCTGTCACTGGTGTCGAAGTCCGTGGACACAGTCTCAGGGTTCGAATTGACCAGGACGCTCTTGACCCCCTCTTGCTGCAGGGCCCACGCGGCATGCACGGAGCAATAGTCGAACTCGATGCCCTGGCCGATGCGGATCGGTCCGGAGCCGATCACGATAGCCTTCTCTCCGGCCAGTGGTTCGGCCTCGTTCTCCTGCTCATAGGTGCTGTAGAAATATGGTGTCCGGGCCTCAAACTCCGCAGCGCAGGTGTCGACCATCTTGTACACCGGACGCAGGTCCCAGGACTCCCTGAGCTTCCTGGTCTCCTCTACGGACCGATCCGAAAGTGCCGCGATGCTTGTGTCCGAAAAGCCGAGCCGCTTGGCCTCCCACATCAGATCCTGATCGAGGATAGTTGAAAGGAGACGCGCTTCCAGGGCCGCCAGGTTCCCGAACGCGCGCGTAAACCAGGGGTCGATCCCGGTCATGCGAGAGAGTTCCTCGGGGCCTACCCCTCGTCTCAGGGCGGCCAGTAGCCCCCATAGCCGTTCGTCGTTCGGGTACAGCGGCAAACGCTCCAGCCAGCCCTCAGCGTCAACTGCCCATTCGGGGTCTTCCCATAAAAGTGAGCGGCTTGTGATCTCTAGTGAGCGCACCGCCTTTTGAAATGCAGCCTCGAACGAGCGATCGATGGCCATAACCTCGCCGGTCGCCTTCATCTGCGTCCCTACATGACGATCGCCAGAAGGGAACTTGTCGAAGGGCCACCGGGGAATCTTCACGACGCAATAGTCCAGGGCCGGCTCGAAGGCCGCCAACGTCTGTTGGGTAACAGCGTTAGGGATCTCGTCGAGGCGTTTGCCCACGGCGATCTTCGCCGCTACTCTCGCAATTGGGTACCCGGTGGCCTTGCTGGCCAGGGCCGAGCTGCGGCTCACCCTGGGGTTGACCTCGATCACGAAATACTGGTTGGCGTCGACCGTGCCCCCTGGCAACGTAGCTCCAACCAGATCCCCTGGAGCAAGTGCAAACTGAACATTGCACCCGCCCTCGATCTTGAGGGCCCGGATGATGTTCAGGCTCGCCGACCTGAGCATCTGGTACTCCTTGTCGGAGAGGGTCTGGGAGGGCGCGACGACGATGCTGTCGCCGGTATGCACCCCCATCGGGTCGATGTTCTCCATGTTGCAGATGGTGATGCAATTGTCTGCGCCGTCCCGCATGACCTCGTATTCAAGCTCTTTCCAGCCGACGAGGGACCTCTCCAAAAGTACCTGAGTGATGGGGCTGGCAGCGAGACCACCGGTGACAACCTCCATGAGCTCTTCCCGGTTGTGTGCGAAACCCCCGCCGGTGCCGCCAAGGGTATATGCGGGCCTAATCACCAGTGGGAAGCCGATCACCTCGGCTTTTGTGACAGCCTCGACCAACGTGCTGACCGTAGCGCTCGGCGGCACCGGTTCACCTATGTCGAGGAGGAGTTGCCGGAACAGGTCGCGGTCCTCGGCGCTTCGGATAGCCTTCAGGCCTGTGCCCAGCAGCCGCACATTGTGGCGTTCGAGTACGCCGGCATCCGCCAGCTCGACCGCCAGATTCAGACCAGTCTGGCCGCCCAGGGTCGGGAGAAGGCCATCTGGCCGTTCGGTCTCGATGATCCGCTCGATAGCCTCGACTGTCAGGGGCTCGATATACACGACATCGGCGACCCCCTCGTCGGTCATGATGGTCGCCGGGTTGGAGTTGACCAGCACCGTCGTGACGCCCTCTTCGCGGAGAGCCTTGCACGCCTGCGTGCCAGCATAGTCAAACTCTGCGGCCTGCCCGATTACGATGGGCCCAGAGCCAATCACAAGGACTTTTTTGGGCTGTTTGTTCATAGTGCGTAGGTTATCCAGGGGCAAGACGTGGGTTGGCACGTTCGGCCAGCGAAGCCAATTCCGAGCGGTCTGGACGGGCTCACGAACCGACGACCTCGGATAGGGCTTAGCGCATCACCTCGGTGATGCGCTACCGGCCGCGAAGTTCCCAACACCGGCATCAGCTCTTCACCCCGTCAACCATGTCCAGAAACTGGGTGAACAGGTACTCATTGTCCAGGGGGCCCGGTGAGGCCTCCGAATGGTACTGGATGCTCATTATTGGCTCTGAGCGGTGGCGAAGACCCTCCACCGTGCCGTCGTTCAGGTTTATGTGGCTCACCTCTAACTCGGGTGGCAGGCTCTCTGGTTCCACAGTATAACCGTGGTTCTGGGCCGTTATGTAAACGCGGCCAGTGGAGACGTCCTGGACAGGATGATTGCCGCCACGATGACCGAACTTCAGCTTGAAGTTGCGACCGCCGAAGGCCCGTGCGATGACCTGGTTACCCAGGCAGATGCCGAGAATAGGCACCTTGCCTACGAGACCCCTGGCCGTGTCTACCGCGTAGTCCAACAATTCTGGGTCCCCGGGCCCGGGAGACATGACCACCCCGTCAGGTCCGAGGGCCGTGATTTCCTGTGCCGAAGCGCTCGCCGGCACAGCAACCACTTCGCAACCCTTAGAGCGCAGTATCCTCAGGATGTTGTATTTGAGGCCGCAGTCAATTGCGACGATTTTTCTCGTTATCGCAGACGCGTCCTGTCCGTGCGCCGGCTGAGACCACTCGTAGTGCCGCTCAGTAGTCACGCTTTTCACGAAATCGGTGTCCACGTAGCTGGGAAATTCGCGGAGCCGGGTCAGCACACTCTGGGGTGAAGGGTCCAGCGTGATCGCGCCCATCATGACCCCGTTCGTCCGCAGCCGCCTCGTGACGGCCCGCGTATCGATGCCCCCAATGCCAGCAACGCCCTGGGACGCCAAAAACTCGTCAAGGGTGGAGGTGCACAAGGAGTGACTGGGTCGGGTGCTGTGCTCCTTGACCGCGAAGCCGGCCACCTGAACGCGCCGTGATTCAAAATCACGTTCGTTGATGCCGTAGTTGCCGATAAGCGGATAAGTAGGAACCACGATCTGGCCGGCATAAGACGGGTCGGTGAGCATCTCTTGGTAGCCGGTCATCGACGTGTTGAAGACGACCTCGCCGAAGGTCTCTACCCTGGCCCCGAAAGCACGGCCACGGAAGGCCGAGCCGTCCTCCAGCACCAGCAGCGCGGGATTATTCGGCACTGCCGGACTCCATTGCGTCGTACCTGACGGCTCCACCAACGATCGTCGCAACGACCCGGCCCTTGAGCTTGGCTCCATCCAGTGGTGTGTTCTTACCTTTGGAGACAAATTCGGCCGAGTCGACCACCCACTCGGCATCGGGGTCCAAGATGGTGATGTCGGCCGGGGCCCCCGTCTTTAAAGAACCGAGGCCCACGCCCAGAAAGTTCGCTGGGGCCACGGTCAGCCGCTCGATCAAAACTGGCAGCGACAGCTTTCCTTCATGGACCAGGGTCATAAGCGACCCCAGCGCCGTCTCCAGCACTGAGATGCCATTGGCGGCTTCCGCAAACGTAGATACCTTCTCGGTCGTGGCATGGGGTGCGTGGTCCGTTGCGATGAAGTCTACCGTGCCATCGGCTAGGCCCTGTACCAGGGCATCCACGTCCCCCTGTGACCTCAGAGGCGGCGCAACCTTAGCGTTCGTCTCATATGCGGCCGAGGTCAGCGGAGAGAACTGCCCGCCATCTCC
>CAYLLU010000002.1:48585-89557 GCA_964384845.1 uncultured Dehalococcoidia bacterium | reverse complement strand
GCGGTCACCCAGCACGGCCTCGTGGCCCAGGGTCAGGTGGTGGGGTGTCGCCTCACAGGTTACGCTGAGCCCACGCTCCTTGGCGTGCCGCACCATCTCCACCGTTCCGGCAGTGCTCGCGTGGGCGATGTGTAGCCGGCCTCCCGTGGTCTCTGCCAGCAAGATATCCCGCGCCACCATCGCTTCTTCGGCCGAATTCGGAATGCCCTTCAACCCCAGCCGGTTGGACACCCAGCCCTCGTTCATATCGCCGCCGCCGGAGAGGTCCAGCGCCTCACAGTGATTGATGATTGGTAGGCCCAGGGAGGTGCTGTAACTAAGAGCTTGGCGCATCATATTGTCATCGGAGACCGGATGCCCATCGTCGCTAAAGGCGACGACCCCTGCCTGGGCCAGCTCACCCATCTCCGAGAGCTGTTGGCCGAGGCTACCCCGGGTCACCGCGCCGATGGCCATCACCTTGACAAACCCATCTGCGCGCGCCCTTTCTAACACAAAATCCACGATCGCGCGTGAATCCATCACGGGGCTGGTGTTCGGCATGGCGCAGACCGTCGTGAACCCACCACGGGCAGCTGCAAGAGTGCCGCTGGCGATCGTCTCCTTATACTCGAAGCCAGGCTCGCGCAGATGGCAATGCAGATCGATGAAACCCGGACTCACCACTAGGCCCGCCGCGTCGATGATCCTCCCGCCTTCCCTGGTCCTCCGCCGACCGGAGATGTCTTTCACCACGCCATTGGCCAGGACAACGTCCGCGACCATGTCGAGATCCTGGCCCGGATCGACGACCCGCCCGCCCTTAATGATGATTGTCTCGCCTTCGCTCAAGACCTTATGCCCCCAGTCAGTTTCGTGAACGCGCAGGAATCAGCGCAGGGGTAATAATGCCGAACATCAGAGCCATCCGGACCGCGACACCGTTTGCGACCTGCTCTTCAATTACCGATCTGGGCCCATGGGCAACCTCTGAATCGATCTCGACCCCTTCGTTCATCGGCCCAGGATGCATCACCAGCGCCTCTGGCTTGGCGAGCTCCATCCTCTTGGCGGTGATGCCGTACATCCTAGAGTATTCCCGGAGTGACGGCAGGAATCCCCCACGCTGGCGCTCACTCTGGATACGTAGAACCATAACCGCGTCCGCACCCTCGATGGCCCGCTCGACGTTCGTCTCGGTCCGGATCGCTGCGAAGGGGTGTCCCTCGGCGGTCCGCTCCCCGTTCATAAGATCAATGGGCATCAGCGGCGGAGGTCCACACAGCACCACCTTGGCCCCGACCGCAGTCAGGCCCCAGAGGTTGGACCGCGCCACACGGCTGTGGAGAATGTCTCCGACAATGGCGATCTTAAGCCCCTCCAACCTGCCCAGCCTACTACGGAGAGTGTAGAGGTCAAGAAGTGCCTGGGTCGGGTGTGCGTGGGTGCCGTCCCCCGCATTGATAACGGAGGAATTCAGGTGCCGGGCTAGGAAATGCGGCGCACCAGCATCGGAGTGTCGCACAACGATGATGTCCGCGTTCATGGCCTGTAAAGTCAGGGCAGTGTTGTACAGAGACTCGCCCTTCTCGACGCTGGTCCCAGAGCCGCTGACGTTGATGACATCGGCGCTCAGGACCTTGCCTGCCTGTTCAAAAGATACCCGCGTGCGGGTACTGGCCTCATGGAAAAGGGTGATGACTGTCTTGCCACGCAGCGCAGGAACCTTGCGAATGTCCCGTTTCAACACCGCCGCCATAGCCGCGGTGTTGTCCAGCACCGCCGTTATCTCATCCCGCGTGAAGTCGTCGAGGTCCAGAATGTGGTGACGACGACTCAGGGTCGGCGAGTTCGCCTGAGCCAAATCGCTGTCCTCGTCCACTGGCCTGGCCTGTGTCATGCCTGTTCTCCGCTCGACAGCCGAACCTCGTCCGCACCGTCATGCTCTGCGAGCATGACCTGAACTTCTTCGTCCAGCGAGGTCGGCACGTTCTTGCCAACATAGTCTGGTCTGATAGGGAGTTGACGATGGCCCCGGTCTACCAGGACAGCAAGGTGGATCTCTTTAGGGCGACCGAAGTCGTTCAGCGCGTCCATTGCGGCACGGATGGTGCGCCCGGTGAAGAGCACGTCATCGACGAGGACGACGACGCGGCCCTCGATCGAGACCGGGATGTCCGTGGGTTTCATCGGTCGGCGTGCCAGGGAGATGTCGTCTCGGTAGAAGCCTATGTCCAACTCTCCAACCGGAGAAACCGACTTCTCGAACTCCTCGATGAGGTTTGAGAGCCGCCTTGCCAACGGGACTCCCCTGGTGTGAAGACCAATTAGCACCAGGCCATCGGCACCCCCGTTGCGCTCTAGTACTTCGTGGGCGACTCGTGTCAGGGCCCGTCGGATCTCGTCTGCCTCTAGAATGATCATGGCATCAAAAAACCCCTTGCCGATTTGTTGGCAAGGGGCCGTAACCTGGTTTCTGTCCTAGGGGGACATCGGGCCGTGTTATGACACGCCTTGCCAGCCTCACTGGACTGACTTAAAGGCCATCTCTAAGGTTTCGATTATTGTATCGTTCCCGGCCATTGATTTCAAGAGCTGGACCTAGTCTGGTCTGGGAGCGGATGCCTCATTATCGCGACCATAAACAACCTTGACGGGCCGCCTGGCCCCCAAATATGATGGCCCCCTAGGATTTGGAGCCTTTGGGCTTACTTAAAGGAGCCAATGAATCCAACAAGGTTGCCCTCCCACCTGGAGTCTGCTGGAGGGGTCGTGTACAGGTCGGGTATGGACGGGATCGAGGTGGCCCTGTGTGGCCGAAGATCGCAGAGCCTGTGGGCGTTGCCGAAAGGGTCGCCCGAACCTGGCGAGTTGCGTGAACAAACCGCCCTCCGAGAAGTCTCCGAGGAGACTGGTCTGGACGTGGTCATCCTGGGATATATAGGTGACATCGACTACCGATTTGTTCTTCCCAGCGGTGCCCGTTGCCACAAGACGGTCTACTATTATCTAATGACCGCCACCGGCGGGGATATGTCTGATCACGATAGCGAGTTCGACGACGTCAGATGGTTCCCTGCTGTAGAGGCGCTGTGGACCATGACATATCAAAACGAGGTCAATATAGTTGAGAAGGGCCTTTCCATGGCTGCGAAGTAAATCCGAGGCGGACCAAGACGGCGGGGTAATAATCCACGGCGATCTGGTGGTTATCAGGGAGAAACGGATTGAGGATGCTCCTGACGACTACTCGTGGCGCATAGACGAGGAGTTGGCTCGTCTGGACGCCACGGCCCCCATCCGAATGTCCTTTGAGGACTTCCTGAGATACTCACGGGACGAACTTGCCTATCCCAGGAACTCCTCCAAGCGGCTGGCTATAGACACCCACGATGGCAAACACATCGGCAACTGCATGTATTACGACATCGATTTGCGACGCCGACGGGCAGAGCTAGGGATCATGATCGGGGACAGGAATTACTGGGATAACGGGTATGGTATGAACACGGTCGACTCTCTGCTAACGCACATCTTCACGACTACGCCAGTGGAGCTTGTGTATCTCCATACCCTGGACTGGAATCAGCGGGCACGCTGCAGTTTCGCCAAGTCGGGCTTCCGTGAGATTGAGAAGATAAGGCGCAGCGGGCAAGACTTCATATATATGGAAATCGCCCAGAGCGAGTGGAAAGAGCGCCCGCCTTTATCATAACCATGAGGCGATTTTGACAATGACAGCCATCTCGCATCGGAGGATGGCGCAGAATAGTCCTAACCCCCATAACGGGTCATCGTTGACACCCCTTATCCGCCTTTGCTACCCTCAACTTCGGTTCGAAGGCGGCATCATCGCCGCCAGTGCTAGGGACCCTAGAAGATGAGGACGCAAGCCGCGCCGCGCGCCCTCGTGTGCTGGTGAGGATGACGATGATACTGGTCACTGGGGCCACCGGGTTTGTCGGTAGACGGGTCGTAGCGGCACTGGCCGATGAGGGCCGCGCCGTACGTGTCCTCGTCCGCTCCAAGGCGCACGCTCTGCCCGACCATCAGGGCGACACCGTCGAGGGTGATGTCCTATCACCCGCTACCCTTGAAAAAGCTTGTGAAGGGATCGATGTTGTCATCCATCTAGTCGCGGTCATACGGGAGAGCCGCGAGGCCAGCTATCAACAGGTAAACTACCAGGGAGTGCGTAACATCTTGGTGGCTGCTGAGGCGGCCGGTGTGAGAAAATTCGTGCACGCCAGTACCATCGGCTCTACGTCAGACCCTGGTCTTCAGTACCTGTATTCGCGGTGGTTGGCCGAACAGGAGGTCGAGCGGAGCTCCATTCCCCACACTATAGTGCGTTTTCCGGTGGGATTCGGTGAGGGTGACGAGTTCTTCAACACGCTAGCGGCCCTGGTGAAGGTCGCCCCCATAGTTCCGGTGGCGGGTAATGGCAAGGCTCTCCTTCAACCTATAGCGGTGGAAGACGTGGCTAGGTGTCTAGTATTGGCACTCGACCCCGAGATCGCGACAGATCAGACGGTGGAAGTCGCCGGACCAATTCGGTTCACCTATGACGACATCGTTGACCTTGTCGCGGAGACCCTTGATGCAAAAGTAATGAAACTGCACATGCCGGCGGGCACGATGTCGATGGTTGCGGCATTTCTGGAAGCCATAATGCCCAGGCCGCCCGTGACCCGCGAGTTGCTCAAGATGCTACATCTCGACAGTATCGCCGACCCGTCCTCCGTCGAGACGGCCTTCGGGTTTGTGCCTCAATCCCCACTAGGCAACATCAACTACATCAGGCGCATTGGCCTGAGAGACGCCATCAAAAGGAGTCTAGGATTCAAGGTGACTAGAGCTCGAGACCGATGAACAATGAATGTTGCCGCCATGGATAATGACTATCAGCACGCGGTCGATCGGCTCATGAGCCTTGCCGACTTCGAGCGAGGCACCCACAGTCCCGGCCACTCCACCTTCCACCTGCAACGTATGACCTTGCTGCTCGGCCGTCTTGGCAACCCGCACCTGTCCGTTCCGGCGGTACATATTGCGGGGACCAAGGGCAAAGGTAGCACCGCGGCGATGATCACTGCCATCCTATCCGATCAGGGGTACAGGACAGGCCTCTTCACGTCCCCGTCTCTACACAGCGTCGTAGAGCGAATCAGGATCGGACTTGAGCCCATCTCAAGGCCCGATTTTGCGGTGCTGGTAGACTGGATATGGTCGGATGCTGAGTGGGTCGCAGAGCGCGGCGGCCATGGTGACGTGACGTTCTTTGAATTCATCACGGCAATGGCGTTTTTACACTTCGCCCAGACCGACGCCGACGTCCAGGTAATAGAGGTTGGTTTGGGGGGGCGCCTGGATGCGACCAACGTGGTTAGGCCGATGGTGAGTGTCATTACACCAATAATGCTCGACCACGTCGCGATCCTAGGCGACACCGTCGAACTGATAGCCGTCGAGAAGGCCGGTATCATCAAGCCCGGCGTACCGGTCGTGACTGCGCCCCAGGACCCGGCCGCTCTGGGAGTGTTTATCCGCGTCGCAGCTAAGAATGGTGCGCAGCTCATACGGGTGGACGAAACCATATCGTGGGAGGGGCGAAATTCAGGCCAGGACGGCCAATCTTTCGATGTCATTGGCCAGCGTGATGTCTACCAGGTTCAGACGAGGCTCATGGGCGATTTTCAGCAAGAGAACGCCGCTACCGCTGTCGCCGCGGCCGAAACCCTAGTCGAAAGAGGGATCCCTATCTCATCGGAGAGCATTGTGGGCGGCCTCTCCACAGTGAAATGGCCGGGCAGACTGCAGGTGCTGTCCGGACCGACCTCGAGAGTGGTGGTGGATGGCGCCCACAATCCCGACGCGATGAGGACATTGGTCCGTGAGATCGAGCGTCACTTTGAATTTGAACGACTCTATTTGGTTTTTGGTGCTTCTAGAGGACACGATGCACGAGGAATGCTAATGGAGATAGAGCGTCTGTCACCCGTGGTTTTACCGGTGCAATCTCGACACCCTAAGTCCTCTGCGGTAAACTCGATTGCGGAGAAAGCAATGGATTGCGGGATTCCGATTGTGCGAGGGCCGGATGCAGTCGGCGGAGCGGTCCGCCGGGCTATAGACGAAGCGCACGAGGGCGATCTGGTGCTTGCGACGGGCTCACTGTCGGTCGTGGCCGAAGTGATCGAGGAGATCGAGGCGGTCCCTCATGATAGGTACCCGAGCATAAACACACACTAAACAGGCGTGCTCTAGGGTAAGGATGTCTCCCGATAAGCAGGTGTTATGGAGAGAGGTAGGCCCATTGTTCGTGTTTCCGAGTGATGCGTACTATACACGTTCATCTTCTTTTCTCCCGGCAATTTGTTGTGCCAATGGGGGAAAGGGCACGGAGCCGCTGGCTACCCTCGGCCAGTCGATCGCGGCTACAATAAGACATAAAAACTGGCGAGGCTAGCAATTGGCGTATAAAAGAACGAGAGTAGTTGTCACCGGGATGGGCGCGATAACACCCCTTGGCAGTTCTATCGCCGAGTACTGGTCTGCGCTGGTGCGAGGGGAGTCGGGGATAGGGCCGATAACCCTTGCCGACACCACCGGATTCCCCAGCAAGATCGCCGGCGAGGCATCTGACTTCGACCCTGCCGCGTATATGGACTCGAAGGAATATAAGCGGATGGCCCGGTTCTCGCAACTTGCGGTCGCTGCAGCGGGGTTGGCCATCGAGGATGCCGAGCTAGATTTGGGTAATAACGGTCGTGATCGAATCGGCGTCGTTATGGGCAACGGCGTTGGTGGGTTCCCGACAATGGAGGACAACTCACGGACCCTCATCACACGGGGCGGTATGAAGATGAGTCCTTATTTCATCCCCATGATTCTGCCAAACATGGCCACGGCCAACGTCAGCCGCATATACGGTCTCACGGGCTACACTTCGACCATCGTCACGGCATGCGCCGCTGGGACCCAGGGAATTGGCGAGGCTGCGGAAATCATCAGGCGTGGTGCTGCGGATGTTGTGTTGGGGGGTGGTTGCGAGGCGGGAATCTGCGAGTTAGGACTCGGTGGGTTTAACATTATCAGAGCCCTGTCCAGGTATGATGGTGACCCCAAAGCTGCGAGCCGGCCCTTCGACGAGACACGCGACGGGATGGTGCCCGCGGAGGGAGCTGCGCTCTTGGTCATGGAGAGCATGGAGCACGCCATCAGTCGGGGCGCTAATATTGTCGCCGAGATCCTTGGACACGGTGTCTCCTCCGATGCATACCATGCGGTGCAGCCAGACCGGGATGGCAGTGGCGCGGCTAGAGCCATACGATTCGCGTTCGACGATGCAAGTATCGGCCCAGACGAAATCGACTATATCAACGCTCATGGCACGGCGACCCCAATGAACGACCTGGCCGAAACGCTGGGCATCAAGGCTGCCTTTGGAGAGATGGCGTACAAGGTGCCCATTAGTGCCACCAAGTCCATGACTGGCCACGCACTCGGCGGTGCCGGGGCCGTGGAGGCCGTGGCGTCGATCAAGACGATTCTTGAGGGAGAGATCCATCCCACGATCAACCTCTACAATCCTGATCCCGAATGCGATCTCGATTACGTGCCCAACGTATCGCGGGAGCAACAGGTTGACACCGTCATGTCCAACAGCTTTGGGTTCGGCGGACAGAACGCCTGTCTGATCATCCGCCGATTCGAGGAGTAGGCTGCAGACCTCCGGAAGCCTTCTGTTCCTGATCGGCCATGGTTGAAATTTCCCCCGGGTGTTGGTGTGCCGAACACCGATTGAACCACCATGTCCTATACCCCAAACCTCTAACCGGGTGACGCGGCACTTTTGAATTGCCCGTGTTGCCGCGTTGGAATGCAGGTGGTACATTCCAGGATAGGTATAGGGGGATTGTCAGGTCACGAGGAGGATGCGATGGAAAAAGGTAGGGCCGCTGTGTTTGTTGGACCTCGAAACTTCGAGATGACCGAACTCCCTCCAGTACCGGTAGGTCCCGGAGGGATCAGGGTCAAAATTCTGGCGGGGGGTATTTGCGGCTCCGACCTGCACTTCTGGCGTGGCGAGATCGAGCCAATACTCACGGGCAAGCAGGGCCCGGTCATTCTCGGCCATGAGATGGCTGGAATCGTCGATGCGCTGGGGCCGGACATTTCCACGGACTCGATGGGGCAACCGCTGAACGAGGGTGACCGAGTTGTGTTCACATATTTCTTTCCGTGTCGCCGCTGCTACAACTGTCTGCGGGGTGAGTTGAACCACTGTCCCACGCGGTTCCGGTTCAGGGCCTCCATTGAGGAGTTCCCCTACTGCAACGGTGGGTTTGCCGAGTACTATTACTTGTTCCCGGGCCACTTCGTTTTCAAGGTGCCAGATGAACTGCCGAACGATGCGGCCGCGTCAGTCAACTGCGCAGCGGCACAGGTGGTTTACGGGCTGCGGCAAGCAGACATGCGTCTTGGTGACCTAGTCGTGATCCAAGGCGCGGGCGGCCTCGGCATCAATGCTGCAGCCGCGGCGAAGGAGATGGGCGCGGCCGCTGTCATCGCCATCGACGGGGTCCCGAGCCGGCTGGAGCTCGCTGAACAGTGCGGTGCTGACCAGACCATCGACATCAACGAATATGACACCTCGGAGGCTCGGATCGAGCGAGTGAAGGAGTTGACCGAAGGCCGGGGCGCTGACGTTGTGATGGAAGTGGTGGGCTACCCGCAGGTGGTGCCGGAAGGCATTGCGATGACGCGCAAAGGCGGGGCGTTTGTCGAGATCGGCAATATCTGGCCTGACAGCAACGTGATATTGGACGTGTCCAAAGTGTTGTGGGGTCAGGTACGGATCATTCCTGCGACCCACTACGACCCGTACATCCTGCCGGTGACGGTCAACATGCTAACGCGTACACGGGACAAATACCCGCTGACCCGTGTCATGTCCCACGCTTTCCCCTTGGAGCAGATCGGCGAGGCGTTCGAGGCCGCCGAGTGGGCTGGTAAGACAGAGGGCACGGAGGTCACAAGGGCGATGGTCGCGCCGTAGTGGCAGCACCCATTAGATCGGGGACGATTGGGATCTTGAAAACTCAGCTTCGGACCGGCCTGGGAATAATTGACAGGCATCACGACTGAGGGCCCGCGTGGGCACCGCGCCGTCATCTGGGATTCATGAGACATGCTCGAAAGTGACCCGGTCGTCGCCCCCGCCACATCCGTAGTAGAGGAAGGGCGTGTGCTGGTGAGACATAATGTCCCTGTCAACTAGGGGCAACCTGCTGTTGCTGGGTGGCGCCCATGTCCTCGCTGATACTATGTCAGGTCTAGTGTGCGTCTCGCCCGATCTCCATACTCCATGCCACATTGAGCGCGCAGAACCGCGATGACTATTGACTGCGCTGAAGGACTGCCCTAATCTTCGAAATATGTCTGAACATACTGAGGTCTATGATTATGCCATTGACCTGCTAGATACCCCTAGGGCACACCTGGTGCTGGAATTAAAGCAGGACGATGATGGACTGACTCTGCTCTACGAGGGAAGAACGCTGGTAGAATGCTTTCTCACCAGAGAAGGGATGGCGGCCGGGGCATACATGACGAAAGCGCTGGGGGTGGGCATCCCGGCTATGGGTGAGTCGACAAAGGCAAGGGTATCGACAGGGGTCCTGTTCAGAGCAGTGTCGATCGCCGCCCTCGATCTAAGCAAAGAGGAGTCTTTCTTGCTTTTGGACAGGTGGCTAGAGGAAGCAGAGATGCAACGGGGCGGCACCAGTGACCTTACCTAACTCGGCACTGGGTGTGGTCGGCGCTCTCGATGCGGAGTGATATATGCTGGAGCCGGCCTCTAGTTGCGACGTTGCCTTGACCGACTGCCCCCAACTATAATGCGGTGCGAATGACAGTAGACTTTGCTGCCCTCGACATAGGCTTGGAACTATCCGACAAGACCTACGTGCTAGACCCGGCAACGGTCGAGCGCTACGTAGGTGCGGTAGACGACCGCTCCGGTTTATATAACCCCGCTGATGATCGGCCCCTTGTGCCGGCCATGGCGGTCGCTGCACTGAACCTTCGTGGTATCTTGGCTGACCTTGGGATTCCCGAGGGGACCGTGCACGTGGGACAGGAATTGGACTTCAGGGGAGCCGTCCATGTCGGAGATGGCTTGCGATGCCGAGTAGTCTTGTTACAAAATATGGTGCGGGGAGAGATGCGTCTGGTCTCTCTCCGGCTCTCTGTGGAGGATGGAACCGGCCAGCAGGTGATGTCCGGCAAGACGATGTTGCTTATGCCCAGCGGCACTGCGCGGGCTTAGTGAGCCGAGGGACTGCACTACAGGAGCAAGTATTGAAAGAGGGCGAATCATTGTTGTCGGTGAAGAAGCAGATCACGCAGAAGATGATCTGCGAGTATGCCGTGGCATCGGGAGACATGAACCCAATCCACGTCGATCAGAGGTATGCCGCGAGGTCGCAGTTCGGGAATACGGTCGCTCACGGCATGATGGTCGCGGCGTCGTTGTCGGAGATGATGGCCGCCGAATTTGGCATCGGCTGGCTCGAGTCAGGGCGGCTGAAGCTCAGGTTCAGAGAACCGGTGTACCCAGGGAGCGAGACGACTACTTACGGCCAGGTGAAGCGAGTACGCGAGATGGATGGTGGGAGGGAGATCGTCTGCTCCGTCGGCATACGAATTGACTCAGGAGAGGATGCAGTGACCGGTGAAGCAATAGTGAGGATGGGCATGCAGAATTGACCGAGCTCAATGTAATCAAAGTTGCCGTCGACGCGATGGGAGGTGACCATGCGCCAACGGAAGTGGTGGCCGGGGCTGTCGAGGCTGCTCGCAACGACGGAGTCCATGTCGTGCTGGTGGGTGACGAGAGCGCTGTAGGTACCGAACTGGCAAAACACGGTGCAGAGAACCTGCCCATCAAGATTGTTCCCTCGCTGGGGGTGATCGAGGAGGACGAGCCTCCTGCGTTGGGACTGAGGCAAAAACCGAGAGCCTCGGTCATGGTGGCTACTGGACTAGTAAAAAATGGCATCGTGGACGCGAGTGTTTCCATGGGTTCCACCGGCGCGGCGATGGCGGCCGCGATGCTGGCGTTGGGTGTATTTGAGGGCCTTGACCGCCCGGCTCTGGGTGGACCGGTACTCGGAGTGGCTCCGCGGACCGTTCTCCTAGACCTGGGCAGCAACGTTGATTGCCGACCGGCCCTGTTAGTGAGCTTCGGTGTCATAGGCGCGGTTTTTGCCCGTTCCTATTGGGGCGTGGAGAACCCGAAAGTGGCACTGCTCAGTGTCGGTGGTGAGGTAGGGAAGGGAAACCGTCAGATCAGGGAAGCCACGACCCTCTTTGAGAAGAGCGGCCTCAATTTCATCGGTAACATCGAGGCCGATGGTCTGGTAGGAGGCCTTGACTCGGATGTCGCGGTTATGGACTGTTTCACCGGCAACGTAATAATGAAATTGGCCGAGGGACTCGGAGGTGTCCTGGCGGACAGGGTGGTCTCTCTCTTGGAAGGACGGGTTCCCGGTGCGATCATCGAAGAGGTGGCAAAAGAGATGTTCCAAGTCAGTAATGTCGCGGAGACCTACGGCGGAGGGCCCCTTCTGGGAGTGAAAGGCGTGGCAATCGTAGGGCATGGTAGAGCCCGTTCCAATGCCGTGCGGCGGGCCATCGGTACTGCCAGCCGGTTGGTAAAGGCGGGATTCGTGTCGTCGATGAGTGAGGAGCTGGCCCGAGTCCGTGAGAGGGTGGGCGCTTGAGCACCGCCATAGATGGGAAAACTGCGTTGGTCACGGGGGCCTCAAAGGGCCTAGGGAGGGCCATAGCCATTCGTTTGGCTGAGAAAGCAGTTCGTGTCGCGGTCAACTACAACTCATCGCCGGACGCCGCGGGAGATGTCGTTGAAACGATCACCAATGCTGGAGGGAGCGCTTTTGCAGTCCAAGCCGACGTTGCTGACCTCGATCAGGTAAAAGCGATGGTGAAGCTGGTGGAGAAAGAGCTAGGCGTGGTGGAAATCCTGGTGAACAACGCCGGGATAATTAATGACCAACTACTCATGAGAATGTCGGACGAGGCGTGGCGTCAAGTGATCGACACTAATCTGAACGGTACCTTTTATTGTACTAGGGCAGTTTTGCGCAACATGGTTCGTGCTCGCTGGGGTCGTATCATAAACATCGGGTCGGTAGTTGGTCTCCGAGGCAACTCTGCTCAGACCAATTACTCGGCGTCGAAGGCCGCGATAATTGGTTTCACGAAAGCGTTGGCCAAAGAGGTCGCGAATCGCAACATCACCGCAAATGTTGTTACCCCTGGCTACTTCGAGACGGAGACCACCTCAATTCTGACGGACGAGCAGAAAGCCCGCTGGCTGAGCGTCATCCCTCAGGGCCACTTCGGTGAGGCCGACGATGTTGCCCACATGGCGACTTACCTTGCGAGTGAGAAGGCAAAATACATCACAGGGCAGGTTATAAGCGTAGACGGCGGGATGGCCGTTTAGCGCTGCTTACAATGTATACGGTAAGGAGGGGTATGCTGAGAAGGCAAGTCCGCTCCGACAAACCCCACAGTAAAAGACTGCCACACGTGGCGACTTAAATACGAGCGCGACCCTGTTCAATACCCGGAAAACCATACCGGTATGGTTGCATGGGCTTTTGAAGGCCGTGCAGGTAGCATGAATCTCGCTTGTAGGCCTCGACACCGAGGGAGGCCGGAGAGAGGGCCGCTATTTTATATCCCATGGTAAAAGAAGAAAGGTGTAGGCATATGGGCGACAGCACGTTGCAACACCCGACCGGGGCCGCAACACTATGACGGCCAAGGGGCAAGTAGCGCTGGTGACTGGTGGAGCGAGGGGGATAGGGAAGGCCATTGCACTGGAGCTGGCTTCTCGTGGTGTTGACATCGCCTTTAACTACTTCCGAAGCCACGATGTCGCGGTCGAGACACAGAGTGAGATAGAAGACCTGGGCGTTAGATGTCTCCGGATGAAGGCCCATCTCGGAGAGAGGGCTCGGATAGTGGAGATTTTCGCACGCGTGAAGAACGAGTATGGCCGGCTCGACATTTTGGTGAACAATGCCGCGTCAGGTGTTCAGCGATCTGCGGCGGAGTTGGACGAAAAACACTGGGATTGGACCATGGATATCAATGCCAAGGCGCCGTGGCTTTGCGCTATCGAGGCCAGTAAACTCATGGTTGACGGTGGCACCATCGTCAACTTGACGAGCGAAGGGTCACGGAGAGTACTACCCAATTACTTCTCGGTGGGTTCCTCCAAGGCGGCGCTTGAGGCGGTGACTCGTTATCTGGCTGTGGAGCTGGCCCCGGCAGGGATACGGGTCAACGCCGTGTCCGGGGGATATGTCGAGACGGGCGCTCTGGAACATTTCCCGAATCGCGAGGAGATGCTGGAGGCGGGCAGGCGCACACCGGCGGGGCGGATGGTTTCGTCGGAAGATATCGCGAAGGTCGTGGCCTTTCTGTGCGGAGACGAGGCACAGATGATCCGAGGCCAGGTGATTGTCGTCGACGGCGGGGCTACGCTTACCACCAGTTAGGCGGTCGGTGGAGCAGGGTGACTAGTCGGTGTCGAAGGGCAGGGGCGTGACACGTACAGGTGTCGGGCCGCCGGGTGACTCCAAGAGCAGCTCGGATTCAGGCGTGGCGTAGGCCTTCCTGACGTAGCCCAGGCCAATTACCCCTGCTATGCGAGGCGACATGGCTGCGGTAGTCATGACGCCGACCTGTTTATCGTCGAGGAGCAACCGGGTTCCGGATTCGACTGCTGAGTCTCCATCCCATTGCAGCCCCACAAGACTCTTTTGCACCTTGTCGTAGGTGTTGAGCCTCGCTACGACCTCCTGGCCTATGTAGCAGCCCTTTGTAAAGCTGATTAGGGGCATTAATCCGGCCTCGAGGGGATTGTACGACTCGCCCAACTCCTTGCCGAATGTCGGCATGCCCTTCTCCACCCGCAGTGCCTCCGTAACATCGACCCCGGCGGGCTCTGCGCCCACCTCCAGGAGTATGTTTCGGAGCTGCAGTCCGTCGGTATTCGCCACCACTATGTCGTACGCTGGAGCACCGATGAAGTCGGTGCGGATGATGGTCGCCTGTACTTCGCTTATCACAGCAGAGACGGCCTCATGGGCGTTGGGGACTTTCGTCTGCGCAGGCAATAGCTCTCCAAGGGTCGTTGGAGCATCCGGGCCGGCCAGAGATAAAATTGCCGTCTCCCCGGTTAGGTCACGAGAGGTAACGTCTTCTATGATCGTGTAGAAATCTATCCACGAGGACACCGTTTCCTGGTTACCCGGTCCGGTTAGCACGAATAGAGAGTCCGCCTCTTGGAGAACGAAGAGGACATCGACGATGCGGCCCTTATTTGAGGTCAGGACGGTGGTTGCGCCATGGCCGACGGCCAGATCCTGCAGGGCGTTGGTGGACAGGCGGTCGAGGAGGTCCAAGGCATCTTCACCTGCGAGGGAGAGGCGTCCGATGTTCGAGCGATCAATAAGGGCCACGGTTTGCGTCAGGGCGTCGTATTGCTGCTTGATTGATGGTTGAGTGGGAGTAGTCACTCTAGGGCCTCCCGGTGGTCGGCTATACGCCGAAAGAGGTGCCGCACCCGCAGGTGGTCTTGGCGTTGGGGTTGTTGAATACGAACCCTTTGCCATTGAGCCCGCCGTAGTACTCAAGGGACGTGCCGGCCAGGAACACGTAGGACTTGCGGTCGACGCCGAGACGGAGGCCCTGATCCTCAATAACCTTGTCGTCCTTTTTAAACTCGTCTACGAGGTCGAGAACATAGGTAAGCCCGGAGCAGCCACCACCTTTGACGGCGACTCGGAGCTGGGTGCCAGGCTTGCCAGCCTCGGCTGCGAAGCTTCTCACATGCTCGGCGGCGTCGGGGGTGATCGTTATTGTTAGGGGTTTTGGCTTGGGCTTTGCGTTGGTCATAGGCATCCCTTTGTGTCAGTCCATTCGTAATCATTCTATAGCTGGCGATGCGAACAAGTCAATGAATTGAAGGGCACGAGGTATGGTGTGTTTTTAGGTCGACGCGGTGTCCTCTATGTAAACGGGCGCCGCCTCGACACCGAATGTGCCGTGTCTCGCACTATGTGGCCGATGGTGTTTCGGTTGTTGTGTTCGTGTTTCTCCGAGTTCTCGGGAGCGCGATGCTGTTCATGCTACAATGGCGGCACTCAACGAAGCGGATACATGTGGAGGCCAACAATGTCCCGATTCCAAGGAATATTTCCTGCAATTATCACCCCGATGACTCCCGATGGCGGCCTGAACGAAGCCGCGTTTCGAGAGGTGATGGAATTCAACATTCAGGCGGGAGTCGATGGGTTTTGGGTGGCCGGAGGCACCGGTGAAAGCATCCTGTTAACTGACGAGGAGAACAGACGGATTGCCGATATCTCCGCAGACCAGAATCGGGGCCGCATCAAGAACATCATGCACGTGGGCGCAGCTACGACCGTGAGGGCGGCGGCTTTGGCCGAGCATGCTGCAAAGGCCGGGGTTGAGGCGATCTGCTGTGTCCCTCCCTTCTTCTATAGTTTCACCCACGAGCAGATTGTTGAGCACTACCGGGTTGTCGGGGCGGCCGCGGACCTGCCGTTGTTTGTCTACAACCTGCCGCAGGCGACGAATGTCGAGATTACACCGGATCTGATGAAGAAGATAAAGGACGGCGTGCCGCAGTTGGCCGGACTGAAGCACTCCGCCCTCGACTTTTCCAATATCAACACCTTCGCCAGAATGGGTCTGGACTGTTTTACCGGTGGCTATAAGCTGATGCTGCCGGCGCTGGTCATGGGTGCAGCGGGCTGCGTTGACGGCCCGCCAAATGCCGCTCCTGAGCTGTGGGTTGCGCTTTACAAGGCGTATCTCAGCGGAGACATGGAGAAGGCCCGGGCGATACAGGAAAAGGCTATCGATTTTGGGGACATAGTGGTGAAGAACGGCTTCCACGGCAACCTCAAGGCTTTGCTGTCCGAGAGGCTGGGTATAGACTGTGGTGCTCCCCGGCCACCTGGGGCAGCCCCTTCGGAGGAGCAACGTGCTCACATCGTGGCCGCCTCTGCCGAGATGGGCATCGGTCGGGTAGTCGTTGCCCACGGCGACGCCTAGGTCTGTAATCACTAGGGCGATCATCCCTACCAAATACTCTGCTCTGAAATACCCGATTGTGGGAGGGCAGGTCTCAGACCTGCCCTCCATTGGTTAGGGACGGAGGATTCGCCCTATCAGCCTGATCTGGAAGTGATTGCCTTCCTGAAGTTGGTCGCGAGTTTTGAGAAATCAAAGAGTCAGTAGTAGATTCCCGGTCCTGAGCCGCCGCCGGCTGCTATGGCGTCCCCGGTGATAGAGCCAGCTTTGGGAGACGCGAGGAATGCGACCACGTAGGCTATCTCCGTCGCGTCGATGAGTCGGCGAACCGTGTTGCGCTGCGCCATCCCCTCCTCGATCTCTGCCCCCGACACACCTTCGGCTTTGGCACGCGCCTCCACGAGCTCGGTGGTCGCTTCTGTGCGGGTGATTCCGGGGTGGACAACGGTGACGTTGATGCCATATGGGCCTAGCTCGTCTGCCATGTTCTTGGTCATGGCGGACACGGCGACGTTGCGCATGCTGCCTATGGTGGAGCCCGAGGAGCGGGCTGCCATCCCGCTGATGTTTATGATCCGTCCCCAGCCACACTTCTTCATCAGCGGTGCAACCTCTCTGGCGCATCGAAGATAACCCATCACCTTGACGTTCATGTCGTCCCAGAACAGATCGCTCGTGATCTCCTCAAGAGGGGGCACGTAGCCCTGACCTCCTGGCTTCGCAGCGTTGTTAATCAAGATATCGATATGACCCAAGGCTTTGGTGGCCTTCTGGACCATGTTGCGGACCGCGTCGTCGTTGCCGGTGTCTGCCTGTATCGGGACTATGCGGCGACTGGTCTCCGCCTCTAGTTCACTGGCGGTCGCCTCGAGGGGCTCGAGGTTCCTGGCGGCGATGGCGACGTCGCCGCCTTCGCGGGCGAGTTCCCTGGCGATGGCTTTGCCGATGCCCTTGCTGCCGCCGGTTACAATCGCTGTTTTTCTTGTGAGTTCCAGGTCCATGGTATGTCTCCCTCAGTTCTGTCGGATTGTTGCGTCCCCGCCCCAAGAAATTCAAGGAATACTGTGAGGGACACCCTCACACATCTGGCAAAGGGGCCATGCCCCTCTGCTCAGCCCGTTCTGACCGGAGATAGGGTGATGATATTGCGTCGAACGCCCCGTAGTCGCTACTTGGTGCAATACTGGCCACAGGGGCGATTCAGTTCATTCGACGTGGTCTGTCCTGTCAGGTTGCTAGAGTAGTCTATCATTCTAAGAGTAGGCGAATGAAAAGGAGCGATAACATTGAAAGGCATGGTAGTGAATCCGCAGCTTACGCGCCACTCACCATCACCGGATAATAGGCTTGGTCTATTTAGTCTCGCGCAGCAGCAGAAGCGGCCTGCCCTACTATGTCTATGCCTACTGACTCGCTCCATGCTGCCAGTAGCTGCTGAGTCATTGGGCCGGGCTTGCCAGTGCCTATGTCTCGTCCGTCCACTCGGGTCACTGGGAGTAACGAGAACGGCGTGCTTGAAAAGAAGCACTCGTCGGCTGTGAACAAGTCGTAGGGCTCAAGATTTTCCTCGACGGCCGGGATCTGGAGTTGCTCCGCCAGGGCCAACACCATCATTCGGGAGATGCCCACCAGTGCTGCGTGATCAGTGGGCGTGCGTAGGATGCTGTCAGTTGCGATGAATACGTTGTACCCCGAGCCTTCTGTTAGGTGGCCGTTGGAGTCCAGGAGAATGGGCCAGGCACCTTTGTCGATGTCGTTGGCCTCTAGCTCGGCAATGCTCATGTTCATCCGGCTCAGGTGCTTTATCTTCGGATCCAGGGCGGCTGGATCAAAGCTGCGGGTTCTCGGGATGGCTGCATTGACGCCGGTCTCGTACTTATCCCCGAACATGCTGTAGTTCATAGGGTTGTACCGGATGAATACGTTGGGTGGTCCGGCGCCCCAGGCCCTTGGGCCCCCGGCTCCGCGTGAAATAACGTGGGAGAGGCTGATGTCGCTCCCGGCAGGACGCAGGTGCTCATTGCGACGGATGCCCTCCTCGCTGACCTCGTACATTTCGTCTGCGGTCAGGCCGGGGTCGATTCGCGTGTACTTCAGTGACTTGTAGAGGCGGTCGATGTGGTCGCGCATGCGGAACGACTTGCCGCCGAAGGTGCGCACCATTTCGGTGACCTGGTCACCCATGGACGGACCGCGGTCCCCGGCAACAGGTAGGATTTCACTCACGGGGACCCACTCCCCGTTGCGGTAGCCTACGAATTCTTCCATCTTATTCCTCCTGGAGGTCCCCGGCAGAGGGGCTCGGTACCTCTGCACTCCCTCTAGTAGGGAATTCTACGGGTGGTAGATGACCATCTTTAGCTCGGTCATCTCCTCTACGGCGTACTTGGGGCCTTCCTTGCCCATACCGGAGTCCTTTAGGCCGCCGTAGGGCATCAGATCGGCGCGCCACTGAGGCCCCGCGTTGATCATCAGGTTCCCCGAATCCACCTTGCGAGCGAATTTCATCGCGCGGTCGATGTCCTGGGTGAAAATCGAGGCGCTGAGCCCGTAGGCGCTGTCGTTGGCCATGGCGATTGCTTCGTCGATATCGTCGAATGGTGCCACCGCTACGGCGGGGCCGAACAACTCCTCCCTGGAGATTCGCATATTGGGCGTGACGTCTGCGACGATGGTAGGGTTGTGCATAGCACCCTCGAATCCTCCACCGTAGACTGTGCGCGCGCCGGCGCCTACGGCTTCGTTGATCCATTCGTCGACTCGGGCCGCGTCCTGGGCCCTTACCATCGGCCCCATCTTGACCGTGCTTTCCAGCGGGTTGCCGGTGCTGAGCCCCTTGACCCCCTCCGTGAGCGCGTCTAGGTAGTCGCCGTAGATATCCTTGCTGGCGATAACCCGTTGGGCCGAGATGCAGACCTGGCCTGCGTTGGAGAATCCGCTGGCGACGGTGCCGGCAACTACCTTGTCCATGTCGGCGTCGGGCATGACGATCAGCGGCGAGTTGGAGCCCAGTTCCATCGTTATCTTTTTGAGACCGGCAGTCCTGCAAATATGCTCACCGACCTCCAGGCTGCCTGTAAATGTCACTTTCCGGATACGCTTGTCTGCGACAAGAGCGTCACCGATGCTGCCGCCCGAGCCTGTTACACACTGGATCGCCTCTGGAGGCAGACCAGCTTCCAACAGTATCTCGGTGATCTTCAGCGCTGAGAGGGGTGTGTCAGAAGCTGGCTTTATGACGACGCAGTTGCCGCCCGCTATGGCCGGACCCACTTTGTGGCACACCAAGTTCAGCGGGAAGTTGAATGGTGTTATGGCAGCCACGATGCCGACCGGTACTCTGAGAGTGAATCCGATCTGGCCTGTGTAGGTGGGTGCGCCGTCTAGAGGGATGGTCTCGCCGTGTAGTCGCTTCGCTTCTTCTCCGGAGAGGGAGATGGTCTGGATAGCTCGGTCGACCTCGCCTAGAGCCTCGGAGATGACCTTGCCCTCCTCGAGAGTGATGGTCTGTCCCAGGTCGTAGCGCCGCTCCTGCATCAGGTCCGCAGCTTTGCGCAGGATCTCGAAGCGCTGGTATCCTGGCATGTCCGCCATGATGGCCGCGCTCCGCTCGGCACTGGCTACTGCTGAGGCCACATCGTCGACGCTGGCCCGCGGCACCGTGTCTATGACACTGCTGTCGAAGGGGTTCTGCACGCTCATCTTTTCGTCCCTGTCGACCCACTTTCCAGAGATGTACATTTTCATTCCGATGCTCTCCTTACTCATATCCTGACTATTTCTTGTATCTACCTTTATCCGATAACAATAGGGACCTGGACTCAGAAGGGGCGATGGGTTGCCGTATGTGCTGAGGTGGGGGCGAGGAGCCCGTATGCCCAGCATATCACTTCCAGCAACTACGTCAACACGGCATATTTACCGGACGTGTTGTCGACGGTGTCAAGCCGCGCCCGACTGTGGCCTCCACCCTTCATGACATTGAGCTAATTATTGGTATGACGAAAGCGGACATGCCGGGCCCTGTTGTGCGGGGCAAAAGGAGGTATCCGAACCTGCCCCGGACCCCGCCAGTTGACGCGCCTCTGGACTCACTTGTGGGGGCTGAGCTATATTGTGGGCCACTGGAGGAGGAATGATCTGCGACGGTCATGCCTACTGTTCACGTCCGGGAACCTATAACGTAACAAGCCTTCGACGCACCAAGCACAGGCTAATTTGGAAGGAGATACATGTACCCCATCGATCTGGAAGGCAAGACAGGGATAGTGTTCGGTGTGGCCAACCACAGGAGCATCGCATGGGCCATAGCCCAGGTCCTTCACGAGGCTGGCGCGAGGCTCGCCATCTGTTACCAGAACGATCGAGTTCGGGAGACCGTGGCCAATCTAACGCAATCCTGGGGCAACGCGGTGTTGATCGAGTGCGACGTGTCCTCGGACGAAAATGTTGCCGCGGCCTTTGATACTGTCGCGAAGGAGATGGGTAGACTGGATTACATCGTCCATAGCATCGCTTTCGCCAACCGCGATGATCTGGGTGGTCCGTTCGTCAAGACTAGCCGCGAGGGATTTGCTTTGGCGCTGGATGTGAGCGCTTATTCACTTATACCAATTGCCCGGTATGGTGCGCCGATAATGGGTGAGGACGGTGGCAGTATCCTGACATTGACCTTTCAGGCCTCCACCACCGTGTTCCCCGGTTATAACGTAATGGGGGTAGCAAAGGCGGCTCTGGAGAACGAGGTCAAACAGCTTGCCAACGACTTGGGCCTGCAGAACATAAGGGTTAACGCAATCTCGGCCGGCCCTCTCGACACACTTTCGTCGCGAGTGATCACCGGATATCGCGACATGAAGCGTATCCACGCAGAGCGCTCTCCGATGGGCAGGAACATCACCACGGACGAAGTGGCGAAGACTGCGTTGTACCTATGCAGCGACCTGTCCAGTGGGGTCACTGGCGAAATATTACACGTTGACACCGGCTACAATATCAAGGGGCTGTAGCAGCCCCGAAGGCGGGATCCTATCTCTGGGCAGATATACATAGAGGTCGAAGAGAACGACAATTGCGAGTACATGCCCTTGCAGTTGTACGAGACCAGGGCTGACCCGACCCCCATCGCCCGGGTGCGTCTTTTCGAGCCTGGCCATTCCGTGGGCGTCTACGAGGTGACAGGCTGGAGTAGTGTGGGCGGTGGCACCCCCTGCCCTGCCATGTATGTCCCGGTCTCAGACTCCGGCCAGGCGATCGCGCACCTGATCAGCGGAGGCGACTGGGGAGTTCGAATGCGCCCTGGGGATAGTAAAATGAAATGGGATCTGGCAAGTGAGGAGCAGTGGGGTGAACCCTACCTGGTCCTCACCGACGAGGATGACCTGTTGAGATAGATCTGAGTCTCCTCCAACACTCTTAAACTTTTACATTTTCCCCATAGTGCTCATCGGGTCTTCGCCGGGGTCGCCGCCAGGAGCTGCGAGTACCAGGCGAGCTAGGTAGTGGTCCCATCTCATTGTGTGCCCGGTTGCCGGCGCCTTCGAGGGCAGATCTGTATGGCGCAACCGGACTATGGTTTCGTCACCGTCGGGGGCGAGTGACACCTCTACCACAGAAGAGCCTGGCGGCACGTCAGTGTTCTTCTCCAAGCCCCAAGTGAAGACCAATTTGCTGTGAGGAGTGATCTCGACGAACTCTCCTCTGGCCATGTATTGGCCCATTACGCCGACGCGGTAGATGCCGCCGGGCCGCGGGTCGAGCATGGCCTCGTTTCCCTGCCATCGGACGATCTTTTCGGGATCGACCAGAAATGAGAAGATCGTCTCAGGGCTCGCTAATATCCGGACCTCGTGCTCGACTACTGTAATCTGTGTGTTGTTCATCGGTAGCTCCTTGGTGCTTTAGTTCGGCCATCTGTTTCATCAGATCGTGACTACTGCCCCCAAACCGCCCAAAGAAGGATCCGGCTTCATCGAAACTCTCTGGACGAGCCTTGTAAACCGGATTCTTTCTATCACTAACCTGGAAACCGGCTTGGGATCGACAAATACCCGGATATGCAGCAATATCTTGGGACGGGCAAAATGTCGAATTGCGACAGAATACCACTAGAGGTAGACTTGTGTTCTTACACAAGGACTAGGAACCACACCTCCTCGATATTTGAGGACAGCCCGCAGTAGTGGATAGCCTATAAATACAGTGTAACTTCCTATAGAAGAACGTGAAGATGGTACCAAATTCAATGAACAGAGAATCGATATGGGAATCATGGACCTAAAAAACTGGATTGTCGACACAATTAATATCGAAAACTGTCTCCCGAGGCAGGTTCTTGCTCGAGGATGCGGTAGATTAGTCAAGTCTAATGGGAGCGCCAAACACGGCAGATGGAGTTAAATTGGCACTGTTGGTTAATAGTTATTCATTCATCGCTCTCGGATTAATAGTTCTTCTAATCATCGCGTTTTTGACCGTGCGACTCTTTGGCTTGCAGCGGGCCGTGGTTGTGGTTGTGGTCACGTTCGTACTCCTGGTTGTCTTCCAGTTGATGGCAAGTACGGAAGCTAATAGTGTTTCGAGTCCAGAAGAATTTAACAATGTATTGATGTCTGGGAAACCGGTACTTATTGAACTGTACTCCAATTTCTGAATCACTTGCCTGAGGGCTAAGCCTGACGTGGACAGGCTAGAGAACGAACTGGCAGGTCATTTCCGCGTCATCAGGCTCGATGCCCTCTCGGACATAGGCAAATATGTGCGCCAAAAATATCGAGGAGGTGTAGTTCCTACATTCATTGTTTTCGATAAGGGAGGAAACGAGATTTGGAGACACAGTGGAAGTGTACCTCAATTAGAGAAGATATTGCGTCTAGGCTTATAGTCAAAAGATAGTACAGTACTTTCCAAATTCGTTCCTGCATCGGCGATCTTTGTTTGGGGATGGATTTATTGGTCTTACTGCCCCCCCGACTATAATGTCTCCAGACAAAGGCTGACATGGGCCAGGCTGTCGCCCTAGCACTCAGATGTGCCGATAGTTCATATTGGGGATTTGTGAAGTTGCGAACTACGAGGACCTTCAACTACATATAGAGAGTCATGAGCGGAACAGTCCTTCTAGGTCGTACAAGCAGTGGGAAAGGGCTAGAATTTGCTCAGCGACCTAATAGGTGAAAGCTAGAAACTAGCGAGTTCCTTCAAGCGATTCGTAAGAACTAAGGGAGTATACGTACTTCTATCTACCTTCACCTGGTGGCCGAGGAATGGGGCATACGAAGAAGTCGGAGCGAAGGATGAGGTACTTGGTAACAAGGGTCAACCAAAACAACTTTGGCATTGCGACGTTCCACCAGCGTGTTAGAGCCGCTGGAACTTTCGTACGCGCTGCGAATCTCCGATCTCGGTGACGTAGATGTTGCCCTGCGAGTCGACGCAGATACCGTGAGCTGCAGTGATTTCATCCTTGCCGGAGCCTGAATTTCCGCGCCACCTGGTGATTAGATCCCCGTCGAGTGTCCAGATGCTGACCCCACAGTTGGGCCCCTGTTCAACGACGTACACGCTGCCGTCGCGTATCCAAATGTCTCCAGGTGCTTCCAGGTCGGTCCACTCTTCCAGGAACCGACCTTCGCTGTCGAAGAACTGTATACGGTGGTTCTCGCGATCACATATCAGGACGCGGCCTCTGGGGTCGACCCAGATGTTGTGGAGCAGCGCGAACTCACCGGGACCGATGCCTTGACTGCCCCATGATAGAACCAATTCACCATTGGGGTTGAACTTGTGGACGCGGTGGCCGCCGTAGCCATCAGAGACGAATATGTCCCCGGTGGGTGCGATGGCCAGTCCAGAAGGCATGTTGAAGGGTTCGCCTATGTAAGAAGGTGAGGGCGCCAACTTGTTGCCCAGGGTCCGTATTAGAGTGCCGTCCGGCCTGTGCTCGGTGGCGATATGATAGTCGCGGTCCACTAGCCAGACGTTGTCGTTGGGCGCGATGTAGATTCCATGTGGATTGGCGGAGAACTCCCCCTCGCCCCAGGAAGAGAGAAAGGCACCGTCGGTGGTCCAGATGGTGAGGGGGTGGAGACCTCTACTGAAAACATGAATCTCGTCACGTGAATTAACTGCGGCGTCCGAGGCCATTCCGAAGGCCCAGTTCCTCGGCATATCGGGCCATGAGTGGACCATCTCGTAGCGGTAGTCTCCAGAACCGAATGTGGTAATGTCAGACTCTTGTCCAAATTTGGCCTGGCGATTGTATGGTTCGCCTCCAGGCCCGTCAATGTGGAGGGGCACTGCCAGCCTCTGGCGCACATCATCTGAAACAGCCCCCCCCAAAGAGAAAGAGCGATCCGAGCGTTCGCCTCGCACTACCTGCGTGAGTAGATCGACTCCGCCGAGGAAGTCGGTGAGTGTTATGTACTCAGCGGCAACACGGCTCTCCGGGTCTGAAATGGACGTTGTTGCATTGTGGTAGTTCCCGAGAGGGAACGCTAGTCCAGTCACTCGGTAGCCGTGATCGGCGAAGGCGCTGGCCTCGCAGATCCCGCCTGACATGAGTTGGCGTTGTACGGGGAGGTCCTTTTGCTGCCCGGCCACATGGCGAGTTGCTTGTGAGAGTACCCACTCGGCGTCGGCGTTGAAGGTGGTTGCCGCGTCGCCCGTGCGTATGACTGGCCCTTTGCCTTGCTCGACACCGGGGATCACGGCACTTGACTCTACCGATACCACCATTGTGTCGGAGGGTAGCGTGCCTTCTCCAGCTAGGAGGCGTGCTCCAAACAGGCCTCCTTCTTCGGCACGTGTAAACACGCCATAGATGCGGGGGCCATCGTGCTTGGACGCACGCTCCAGGGCAGCAAGTATAGCTGCACAACCGGCTAGGTCATCCAGCGCCCTCATCCTAATAATGTTGCCGTCCAGTTCAAAATCGGGTAGGTCGAACACGACTGGCAGGGGCGGTGCTGCAGGTAGTTCGCGATCAAGAGCCAGGGTAACTAGGCGTTCGTCCATCCGGCCCATGGAATCTAGAGTGGATCCGTGCCGTTTGGTAGTGGCGCAGACCTTGTCTCCATTCGGCAGTAAAACTATGACAGGAGTTGATTTTACCAGGGACGCAATTGGCACGCCTCCTACGGCACGAGCGGTGGCGTGGGTGTCGTCGACTTCCATGATCTCGAATCCAGGGTGGTCCATGTGGGCCACCAGGGCGACTGGAGGCATAGCTAAACGGGGGGTACCCAGGGCTGCGACGATGTTGCCGTATCGGTCACGGTTGTGTGCAATGCCCATGCCTGCGAGAGCGGCTGTGATATACCGCGCCGGACCGTCCTCGTAAAAAGGCGTCGCTGGCAAGTACCCGAGTCCCTCCAGCAATTCCAATGGGCGTTGATCGTCCCTGTTCATCGTGTAGTCTCCCCTCTTTTGATAGGCGCAGATTAACGCAAATCTTGCCGCTTCGCCACAAATTTGTCGTGTGAAACTGGCACGTACCTTGGTATACTTCGGGTCCAAGCCAAGTCTCCGGGGTCTTGCCCAATGGAAATCGAATACTTCACAGTTCCTCTTTACTCCCCGGGGCGGACATTGTCTTGGCTTTACAGTAGACCTCGGACTCTACAGTGATGTTGGACAGGCTCGATCACAAAGAATTTTGGGTGGGCAACCACCTCCTGGCGCAGAGGGAAATCACCCCCGCGTCGGATCTAGGTGGCGTCCAGATGCTGTCCTCTACCAAGAAAGTCGTCCTTGGTAAGGAAGTCACCTGCATATCAAGTCACAATCCCTTGGAGATCACGTGCCGAATTGTGATCCTAGATCACGTGGTTCCTAGGCGTTTAGACGGGGCCTCTTCTGAGGAAAGACCCCTAGGGATTCCTAGGAGTATTTCCTCACCAGTTTGTCGTTGGTTAAGATGCTCGATCTGGTGGAGGCCGACGTGAACATGGCCTACTCCGATGTCATTGCCGAGTGCCTAGTAGACAATGTCTTCGTCGCTAGCAGCCACATCGTCGGGACTGCCATGTTGAGCCGGCTACACGAGTATTTGGACGGCTTCGGATTGCCCCTCACAATGGGCCGCGAGTGTGAGCCCCACGATGCGTGGATGTGCTCGCTGACATTTCTTAACTAGGAGGCGATGCCCCGCTTGGCGGATCTCGTCTAAGGATATGCCGTCGGATTGGGCAGATCATGCAGCAGGGAGAAGTTCTGGTCGCATTGCTGGGGAACGGCGCTACCGTCGTGCGCTGTCTCCAGCAGACCGCGTCGCGCGTCAGCGTGGGACTCGGTCGTAATAAGCAGGCTCGTATCCCTCACAACCGCATCGTCCTGGCCACCGGATTGTTGTTACCTGAACAGGAACAGTTCGAACAGTTTCGCAGGGGTGTGTTGGAGCATTCAGCGAAGATTGACCTGGCCGAGGTCTGGGAAGTTGTCGCTGCTGGCGGGGAGGTCGTATCTCTGGACGATCTTGCAAGCCTCTATTGGACTTCGGCCCCGGACCCGGCCAGTCTGGTGGCCCTTGCACTGGCACTTGATGTCGACACTGACCGGTTCGTGCGTGGCCCCGAAGGCTACACCCCCAGGTCACCTGAGGAACTGGACGACCTGTTAGTGCGGCGGCAGCGTGAGGCCGCCAACATTCACGAAGCCGAGGTATTAATAGACGGACTAGTGGAGGGAACGCTCCCCGAGCCGCTCACACCACACCAAGTGAGGTTACTTAGCGTCCTGAAGGATTTCGTGATACATGGCGAAGAGTATGCACGCAGCCCGACGGCGAGAGCACTTTTGGAGTTGATGGATCCGGGCACACGGGACCTAGAGCGGTATTGCTTCGGCATCTTGTCCGGGGCTGGGGTATTCGCCCCCGACGAGCCTTTGGAGCTGCACAGAGTCGGTGTGCGCAAGCATTTTGCTGAGACCGTTGTTAAGGAGGCAGCTTCCATTGACCTAGGGCATCATCTTGCCCGACCGGGCCGCCAGGATCTTACCGGCCTTACTTTGTTCACTATCGATGATGAGGGTACCGAGGACCGAGATGACGCTCTGTCCGTGGAGGTTATGGATGGCAGGATTCGAGTCGGCGTGCACATCGCTGATGCGGGCTCTCTGATAGGAATCGGCGGAGCCATAGACCGCGAAGCTGACCGCAGAATGTCGACCGTGTATGTGCCTGATGGCAAGATTTATATGCTGCCTGAAGATGTGGCAAAAGGTGTTGGCAGCCTCGATCTAGGGCAGGCTAGGTGTGCCCTAAGCCTGTTGGCCACTGTAGACACAGAGGGGGAGATCTACAATGTGGAGATCGTATCATCGGTGGTCAGGTCAGCCGCCCAACTAACTTATGAGGACGCTGACTGGGCGCTTGAAGGTCGCGAAGGTCCTTGGGCTTCCGCCCTGGCGCAGCTTCAACGTGCTGGGGATGCTCTCAGGGCCCGCCGGAACGTCGTCGGAGCTATCAATATCGAGCAACCGGAGATGGTCGTAAATGTTGCCGCCACTGGCGAAATCGAGGTCAGTGTGCGGGAACGGGCGTCACCTTCTAGGAGGCTCGTTATGGAGTTGATGGTGCTCTGTAACTCGCTTCTTGCGGAGTACTGCCGGGACCACGAGTTGCCTGCCATATTCCGGTCACAGGAGCCCCCGGACCTAGATCGTGTAGGGCTAAGCTCGCCCAGAGCGCCGGAGAGTATGAGCGAGGTCTTACATCGGTTCTTGCTCACCCGGAGTTTTTCGCCGGCCCAGGTCAGCACCGTTGCGCGACCCCACAGCGGTCTAGGCGTTGCGGCATATGTACAAGCGACATCGCCTCTTAGAAGGTACCCCGACCTCGTGGTCCAGCGCCAGGTGGTATCTTTCTTGGACGGAGGTAAGCCTATCTACGATACTGCGGCTGTTGCATCGACGTCGGCGAGGGCGGCGGTGCAACTTAGGGAATTGGCAAAGGCCGAGGGGGCCCGCACTCGCTATTGGTTCCTGAAGTACTTGCAGCAGTCGCGTATGGAAGGGTTATTCGAAGCGACTGTGCTTGAGAACGAACCTAGGCGGCATGCCTTACTTGATCTATCGGAGTACCCGTTCCGCACAAGGTCTGAGATCCCCCAGGTTGTGGTTCCAGGTGATCGAGTGATGCTGAAATTACAGGGCATAGACCTGTGGCGCCGAGTGGGCCACTTCGTATACGTCCCTGGGTGATCTGATGTCTTCAAAGGCTCTACATGACTGAAAAACGAGGGTGGCTGGAAGTAGCAGCACCAGAGCCGCTGTCGAGAAAAATGTCAAGTCTCGAGTCTACATAAGGTACCTTAGGCCTGTTGGTTCGAATATGAGAACTATTGACAGTAAATCTTTAGCAGTGGAGTTGGGTGGAGTCGGGGTGACTGGACTCGAACCAGCGACCTCGTCGTCCCAAACGACGCGCGCTACCAACTGCGCCACACCCCGACGTACTTATCGATGATACGGGCTTGCCGCCCCGATGACAAGGACATCAGTTGGCATGTATCTGTCTTGACACTCGGTGGAAGGTGCCCTAATCTCTTCTGCAACGGCTAAGATGGAGACGAGTACCGGACAATGGCAGTCCAGCGAGTCTGAATCGGTGAGAGCAGACAAACCCGTCTTTCGGGAAAATCCCTCCTGAGCTGCGAACCAAACAGGTCTGGGCACGGCCCACCTAAGTAGGCTTCGCCGGAGTTGCCCCCCGTTAGCGTGGGCGGTCCGACCATAAAGATATCGGACAATGAGAGCTACGGCCCGGCACCTTGACGCCGTGTCGAGGAACCAGGGTGGTACCGCGGGTTACGCAAAAGCCCGTCCCCGGTATGGGACGGGCTTTTGCGTTGTTTGAGAGAGGCGCGCAAAAATGAAACCTAGGGGTAGCAGAGAACTAGATGCACGGCTATGCATGGAGATGGCTGAGGCTGAGGTTCAAGGACGGGGTCCCACCTTGAATCGGAGGAATGGCTGCAGTGGTCACTATGTGTGTCGCGTATCGAATAGGCGCAATTTGGATGTAGACAGGACTATTTTATAGAGTGCCCAGCTGAGTTGCGTGTACTGCTTGAGGAAGAGGGACGAGAGTTCGTAAAGGGTTTAGGCAGGCAATTTGGGGATGAGAGTGGTCTCGTCGACCTGATCATGTACATGAGGGCAATGGTTCGTTGGACGGAGAAAATTATTTAATCGAACCAAAGGACACGTCCTTCCTGCACCCCTTTTCCATGTGTCAACGGCATTACCTAAGGAGTAACAATGTTTAAACCGCTGGATTCCAGGACTGACTTTCCGGCTATGGAACGGGAGATACTAGCGTGGTGGGAAGAAGCGGACATCCCTGGTAAATATCTCGCTCGCAATGAGACCTCGGACAAGAAATTCTCCTTCATCGACGGACCGATCACCGCCAATAACCGAATGGCGGTTCACCATGCCTGGGGTAGGACTTATAAGGATCTGTTTCAGCGCTACAAAACGATGCAAGGATTTCGGCAACGCTATCAAAACGGGTTCGATTGCCAGGGTCTGTGGGTAGAAGTAGAGGTCGAGAAGGAGTTAGGACTGGACTCGAAGCGGGACATTGAGGAGTTCGGCATCGAGAAATTCGTCAATCTGTGCAAGGAGCGGGTGCGCAAATTTGCCGACATCATTAGCGAGCAGTCGAAGCGGCTCGGCTATTGGATGGATTGGGACAAATCCTACTACACAATGTCCGACGAGAATAATTTTGCGATCTGGCACTTTCTGAAGGTTTGCTACGAGCGGGGATGGATTTACGAGGGGACCGACGTGATGGAATGGTGTCCACGCTGTGGCACAGGTCTTTCGCAGCAGGAGGTGACTGAAGGGTACCGGGAAATAGTGCATCCTGGTCTGTACGTCCGCTTCCCACTGCGAGGCCGAGAGAGGGAATCGTTGCTGGTCTGGACGACGACCCCTTGGACCCTGACGAGCAACACGGGTGTATATGTCCAGCCCGATCTAACCTATGCTAGGGTCCGTACCATGGACGGTGAGGTGCTGTATTTGCTCAAGAGCCGACTGGGCGAGTTGAAGGTTGAGCACGAGGTGCTAGAGGAGATGCTAGGCAAGACCCTGGACGGGCTGCGATACGTTGGCCCCTTTGATGAACTGCCCGCACAAAAAGATGTCGACCATCGGGTCGTACTGTGGGATGAGGTGAGTGAGACTGAGGGGACGGGCATCGTTCACACTGCCCCTGGCGCTGGCAAAGAGGACTTCAAGATTAGTAAGGAGCGTGGCCTCAGCGTCATCGCGCCCCTCGACGATTTCGGTATCTTTGTCGAAGGTTTTGACTGGTTGACAGGGAAGAGAGTGTCCGACGTAAATAAGCCCATATACGATAGTTTGCGGGAGAAGGGCGCCTTCTACCGGGTAGACCAATATTTACACCGATATCCGGTGTGCTGGCGGTGCGGGACCGAGCTAGTGTTTAGGTTGGTGGATGAGTGGTTCATCAGTATGGACGAACTGCGGGACATGGTCGCAGATGTGACCAAGAAGGTGAGATGGATTCCCGCGTTTGGGATGCAGCGTGAACTGGACTGGCTGAAAAACATGGACGACTGGATGATCTCGAAAAAGCGCTACTGGGGATTGGCACTGCCCATCTACAAGTGCTCTTGTGGACACTTCGAGGTTATAGGTTCTGAGAAGGAGCTTCAAGAGAGGGCGATTTCGGGGGCAGCCGAATTTGAGGGGCACTCGCCCCACAGGCCGTGGATAGACGCTGTTAAGATTGCCTGCCCCAAGTGCGATGCGGCGGTAGGGCGTATCAGTGACGTGGGAAACGTGTGGCTCGATGCAGGTGTCGTGCCCTTCTCCACCATCGGCTACCGCTCAGACCATAACTATTGGGAGGAATGGTTTCCTGCGGACATGGTCACCGAGAGCTTTCCGGGCCAGTTCCGTGGTTGGTTCTACTCTCTGCTCGTCATGAGCACTGCGTTGGAGAACACGGAGCCTTTCCGGAATTTGCACAGCTACGCCACAATGCGTGATGAGCACGGCGAGGAGATGCACAAGAGCAAGGGGAATGCCATATGGTTTGAGGATGGTGCAGAGAAGATGGGTGTAGACTCGATGCGCTGGCTCTACACACGCCATAGTCCGGCAGCTAATCTGAATTTTGGTTTTGGAATCGCCGACGAGGTACGGCGCCAGTTCATCATTCCTCTCTGGAACGTTTTTTCGTTCTTCATCACGTATGCCAATATCGATGGTTATGATCCGAAGGCCACGGCTCCGCCGGTGGAGCACAGGCCGGAATTGGATCGGTGGATACTCTCGGAGCTGGCTGAGTTGACCCGTGATATGACGGCGTCATTAGACGCCTATGAAGTTGAAGTGGCGACCCGTTGTGCCGAGGAATTCGTGGAGAAGCTCTCGAACTGGTATGTGAGACGGAGTCGCCGTCGCTTCTGGAAGTCCGACGCGGACGACGACAAGCATGCGGCCCATGCAACGCTCTACCAGTGCCTGGTGACGCTGACGAAGCTTATCGCGCCGATAATCCCATTCATATCTGAGACGATGTTCCTGAATCTGACGGGGCCCGTTGGTGAGGGCCGAGAGAGCGTACACTTGGAATCCTACCCAGTGATCGACGAGGCCGTAATAGACCTGCGTCTTTCACAGGCGGTTCGTCTGGCGATGCGGCTTTCGAGCTTGGGGCGCGCGGCGCGAAGCAAAGTTGGTGTAAAGGTGCGCCAGCCTATGGAGGAGGCACTGGTCAAGTTACGCTCCACGGATGAGCAAGATCTGCTGGAACAGATCTCAACACAGGTGTGCGACGAGCTAAACATCCGTCGTGTCTCGGTTCTTGACGACGAGCGAGAGGTGGCCAAGATCGTGGTCAAAGCGGACATGTCGCGTATCGGTCCGCGATTTGGTGCACAGACGCAAAATGTGCTGGAGGCGCTGTCCAAGGCGGACCCCTCGGAGGTCTATTTGGCGATGGTTGCGGGCAGAGGCGTTACCGTGGGAGGCTATTTTCTCGAGCCTGAGGATATAGTGGTGACCAGCTCTGAGATAGCAGGGTATTCGGTGGTCTCAGAGGGTGGCTACTCGGTGGCAGTGACTACAGAGATCACACCGGAGTTGAAGTCGGAGGGGCGTGCGCGGGAAATGGTGCACCTGGTGCAGAATATGCGGCGCTCGGCAGGGTTCGACATCGCAGATCATATCATTACATATTACGACGGCGACGAGGCACTGGAGGAGGTCGTGGTCACCCACTGCAATTACATTTGCCAGGAGACACTATCGCGCGAGTTGGTTCGTGGTGTGGTGCCGGGAAGAGCACATTCGGAGAAACAACAGATCAATGGGTTGGACGTGATTCTCGGCGTGGTCCGAGCATAGTCAGCGGTTTTCTTGATGCGTAACCGAAGGTGCGTCCACCGGCTTTCATAGATCTCCTTTAAGGACACGGGCTTTTGGAGTTAGATATGATCGAATGGCTTTATAAGAACTGCACCAGTGAGAGCTTCCGGTGAGTCTCCCGAGATCCGCCTAGCTATTGCGCTCGCCCAACTCCACTTCGGCCATAGAGATTTCGTCGCCGCGGACGTATTCGATCTGGATTATGTTGCCTACCTGGTACGACCATAATAGGCTCAGGAAGGAAGCCATGTCCGGAGTCGGTATCCCATCTATGCTGGTGACGATATCCCCAACTCTGATCCCTGCGGGGAACGCAGGGCCTTCCTTGGCCATTCTGGTGACGATCACACCCTGGTCGACACTAAGTTGGAACCGACTGACCCTGGCAGGCGTGACGTCAATGCCGTCGAATCCAATGCGGGGGCGAATGACGCGACCGTGCTCAATAAGGCTGTCGATGATTGGTATTGCGGTCGAGGCGCTGATGGCGAAGCTGATGCCCTGTGCTTGGCGCAGCGTCGCCTGATTGATGCCCACGACCTCACCGTTCAAATTGACCAGCGGTCCACCGCTGTTGCCCGAGTTGATGGCGGCATCGGTCTGAATCAGGTCGTAGAAGTACCCCGGGTACTGCTCCGTCTGAATAGTACGCCCTAGGCCGCTGATTATTCCGAGGGTGACGGTTGGGGCGCCGTTGAGGTCGAGGGCGTTGCCAACAGTCATGACCCAGTCGCCTACACGGGTATCTCCTCTGGCGAATTCTGCTGTCTCAAGCTCCATCGCGGCAATCTTCAGTACCGCTAGGTCTCGTATATCATCGGTGCCGACGACTACGGCATTATAGGCCCCCTTATTTGGCAGGTGGACCTGTATCTGTTCTGCGCCCCGGATCACGTGATTATTGGTGACTAAGTATCCGCTGGAACGGACAACGAAGCCCGAACCGGCTGCTTCTTCGGGGAAGGTCGTAAATATACCCCGACGGCTTGCCTCTACAGTGATGGAGGCTACCCAAGGGGTGACCTTCTCCACCACGTTAGCCATGGAGGGCAGTGTTTGTGATCCGATGGTTCCTTTGGAGAGCGCAGCTCCTGTCGGTGAAGGGGTTGGGGTAGCCACCACCGTAATCACAATAGGCGTAGTGCTGGGCTCTGGAGTGGGCTTGGCCTCAGGGGTTACGCTGCACGCAGAGACTAGGAGTAAGAGGAGGGAGAGGAGAGAGATGTACGACGTGAAGCGGGCGGTCAGCTTAGACGGGCCTTGTTGGAGCCACAATACGTAGTCGGACACGTGAGAAACCGGACCACAGGGTCTTAAAGTGATTTTGCCGCTCCCCCAGGCTCGCCGAATAGGCGGCGTATCGGGAAGTTACCAGGGCGCCGAACAGCAAAATGATAGCGGACAAGTACACCCAGGTCAACAAAGCTATTATCGCCCCGACCGATCCATAGACCACGTTGTAGACCAATGGATAGGTGCGGACGTACCAGACAAACCCCAGGTTGACACTGAAGAAAGCTAAGGACGCTAGTAGGGCACCAGGCCACACATCATTGATACGGACCTCGGTGTTTGGTAGGTAGCGATAGAGGATCAGGAAGGTTAGGAAGGTTAGGCTCGGGAACAACAAGCCTCCCATCAGGTCCCATATGAAATTGGTGAAGTATTCGGACTCCGGAGTGATGATGAAAGTGATCTCTCTCATTACGCCGAGGATCGGGGAACTGAAGAAAACTGCCAGTATCATCATGCCAGCGCCGAGGACGAGCCCGAAGTCGATCATACGCTCTTTGAGGAAGGGACGAGTTTTTCTAATACCCCAGGCGGCGTTGATCCCTTTCCGAATAGCACCGAAGGCCGCTGTAGCAGTCCACAATAGCCCAAACACGCTGGCGATACCTGTGATTGTGCGGGCGGATACGACACCTTGAATCGTCTGGGTGACATAGTCGCTGGAAACGGGCAAAACCTCGGCTATGGCCTTGGCAAGCTGTTCATCCTCGGCCCCTGTACCAAGTACAAAGCCTAGTACAGAGATGACTGCCAGGAATAGAGGAAAAATGGAGAACAATGTGTAGAAAGAAATGGCACCGGCTAGATGGGTGCAATTTTTGGTGAGGAAGTCAGTTATCGCATCGACCAAAAACAATATTAATCTGACGAATACCATGTTGCAGAGTACGCTCCCCTGACCAAATGCTAGCGATAGTCTTTTAAGGCTGTCAAGGTGAGTTATGACAAGTTGTGGGTCGTTTGTTAGGAAAAAGTAGTGAGTAATAAGCCGCTTAAGCTAACTGTCTACACCCACAAACATCTGAGAGGGATAAGCGGCATGATGCCCCTTGGGGCTCAATCGCAGGGAGGCGAAAGCACCTAATATCGAAATACTTGACTCGGGACGGATCGATGGGGGTGAATCATTCTTTACCCAGACATTGCAGCTTTCCATGGCAACTTTCTATGCTTCTTCAGTGTAGGGCACGGACCTAGCATCAACGGCGGTTCGGACTGGGCGTGTTCCATTGGCGGAGACGAGAACTAGGCAGCCGGGGGCACGATTTTGGACACTACGGCTGACCCGGACACGATGAATTTCTTGCAATTGAAGATGCCGCAGGAAGATGTCGCAGGACCAAGGTACCTATACCCCTACGGCCAGCGCGCGCACAAGAAAATTGGCGAGTCCAAGTCTGGCTATACTTTAGTGAAGAATGGGCATGGGAGGGATGGATCGGATCGCAGACATCTGGACTTTGTGTGGTCAGCACTATATAGAGTGAGAGCAAAAGGTCGAATCGCTCATGCGTGATTTTCACAGGCGAACCGGTCTGGAAAAATGAGTCGCTTGCCTATGCCGTGGTCTCTACTTGCAAGGGGCCGTGGCGGCGTTCGCCGTCCTCCAGAGCGTCCTGAATTGCTTGGATCAGGCGGCGGGCAGAATTTGCGCTCAACTCCACCGACATCCGTGCGCCTGGCCCTCTGTCTGGATTGACGAAGTCGATGATTAGGGACTCCTCGGTTTGTGCGTGGAAGGAGTGATCGTAGACAGCGTGCACTTGGCCCAGTGGAAACCAGCCGTCCCTGCCCTTGGCGCTGCCCGTCCCTTCGACTGTCTCAACGTGTCCTGCACACATGGATGTCGCTCCTTTGCCTCAGGTACTTGCCAAACCAGTTGAAGACGCGTTGCCATCCGTCGACGGCGGCCTCTGGTCGGTAGCTGGGGCGATAGTCGGCGAAGAATGCGTGGCCCGCACCATCGTAGGTGTGGAATTCAAAGGTCTTGCCGTGGCTCGCTAGCACTCGCTCGGTTTCCCGATTGTCCTTGAGGGACGGTCTCTTGTCGTTTGCACCGAACAACCCCAATAGAGGGCAGCCAAGGTTATTGGTTAGCTCGATCGGTGCCAGGGGCTCCGTCGAGGACAAGTCCTCGGGTCCCGCAACAACCCCTCCCCCATAGCAGTCCACCGCGGCGTCGAGGGGGAGAGAGCAAGCGGCCAAGTACGACTGGCGACCGCCGGAGCAGTACCCGATGACGCCTATCTTGCCGCTACTATAGGGGAGCGAACGCAGCAGATCCAGCGTGCCTCGGGTGTCGCCGAGGAATCGGTCATCCGGCACACCACCAGCTGCCCGAACCGCCGAGCCCACATCGTCCGGATCGCCAGGGCCCTCACGATGATGTAGGTTCGGTGCAATAGCGACATAGCCCGCGGCCGCAAACTTACGCGCCACCTCTTTGAAATGGTTGACGAATCCCGGCGCGGCGTGGATCACGATGACGCCAGGGTAGGGACCCGATCCCATCGGACGGGCTAAGTATCCTGAGATCTGGTCCCCTTGGTGGCCGCGGAACAGCACAGTTTCAGCGAGCAACGTTTCGTGAGCTACCACGGACCACCTCCTTGGTTCGACGAGTATAACACCACTCTAGAGGAGAGTCGCCAGGATCGAATGCTTGCTTGTACGGCAGCGGCATTCTCCGATCGACATAAGCGACCGCGTATAGTAGTAACCTGAATTGATTGGTAGGAACAACTCGTGGCGTATCGGCGAATTTCGCCGTGTTGGTGTCATTACACAGCCAGGTGATTTCCACATTGCTATTGATCTTAGATCTGGCCGCAAGTGCCTCCTTGATCTCTTCTATCGAGCATCAAACCTGAAATCAAGTCTGCGTCGGCTGGGACCCGATACCGTCTGATAGGGTGGCGGACTGTTGCAGCAATATGAACTCAGCTGACCATAGTTTTTCTATCAGAAGGGCTTTCCGAAACTCGGGTATCCCGCGAAGAAGTTTGTCGCCATCAAAGGTCTTAGTTACACACTTGTTACGAGGGCAGTCTCTGTAGATATAAAGGTCTGTACTGTGCCTGAGTAGGTCCATGCGACTCTGGCTGCTGGCGACTACTGTCAAATTTCGGTGCTCTTTTCCAATCAGACATTGCAGTCAGGATCCGACGACGAAATTGAGAACTTTACGCCCTCAACATTCCCCATGCTATAATGATCATCTGTCTTGCTGTATAGTGGGGTTATACTGGTTTTCACCGTTCAGGTTTTCAGGAGATCTTTTGATAGCAGAGCGAATACGTGAATACGAAGTTGTGATGATCCTCTCCCCTGAGGCAACCGAGGAGGAGATCACGTCTACAATAGAGCGCGTGGACGGGCTGATAACAGCCTCGGGCGGCACATCGGACGAGCACCACAACTGGGGGCTCAAACGACTGGCCTTTCCGGTACAGAAGTTTCGTGAAGGCAACTATATCCTAGTGAAGTTTACGTTGGACTCAAGTGCCATTACTGAGATGACTCGTGCTTTGAAGGCCTCAGAGGACATCATTCGCTTCTTGATAACTAGGGTATAGGGACCTGAGGTCAGACAATGTCGATGAACAAAGTGCTGATAATTGGTAACGTGGGCACTGATCCCGAGATGCGCTACACGCCCAATGGAAACCCCGTTACTTCATTTAATGTTGCCACGAATCGAAGGTACACAACCAGCCAAGGCGAGCAGCGTGAGGAGACCGAGTGGTTCAGAATCAGCGCCTGGAACCGGCTGGCAGAGACGTGTAATCAAAATGTCACGAAGGGGATGAAGGTCTACGACGAGTGTAGGCACAACAGATCGCCATACAAAAGTCGTGATAGCGCTCCTAGGGCGGGCAACGAGATCTCCGCCACGGACGTAAGGTTCTTGGACCGCCCGGATCGATCGGAGGTGGCCTCAGGGGAGCAAGGGCCAGAGGGAGCGATTAGTGGACCTCCTGGCAGCGCACCTCCTGGAGCGGTATCCGACTTAGGTAACGTCGAAGACCTTCCCTGGTAGACATGCATAAGAAAGGATGACCGAGTGACGACACAGAGTAGACCATCGGGAGGACCGAGGGGCGGCACCGGAGTAGGTGCTGGGGGGCCACGCCGCTCACGCCCACGTTACTACGCTCGCAGGAAGGTGTGCGCCTTCTGTGTTAACCACGTTAAGTATATTGACTACAAAGACGTAAACGTGCTGGCGAGGTATCTGTCGGACCAGGCCAAGATCGAGTCTAGGCGTAAGTCAGGTGTATGTTCTAAACACCAGCGTGGATTGGCGACGGCGATCAAGCGAGCACGGCATCTTGCGATGATGCCTATGAGCCGCACCCATCTGACAGCGCCGCTGCGTGGCAGTTCCGGCCGGTAGTAATTTTGTCTTGTCTTCTTAAGTATTTCCCCGTAGATCGACCATCCCCACTCCTAATGTGTTCCAGATACGTTCCAGCCTGGATGATGGGGTTTGGAAGCTTTGACTGACTGACTGCGTGACAAAACCCGAGAGGTCTGGACATCTCGGGTTTTGGGTGCGGGACATGGAGTTCTAGGTCAGGTTACACGCAGGTGTACTTCATTTCTAGTAGTAGCTTAGCTGGGTACCTTGTTGCCATTGCCGTTGCCATTGCCAACATCTAGGCCAATGCCAACATCTAGGCCAAGGGCATCTATGCCGCGGCGTACCTGTCCTAGTTGGATCGAGAGTCGCTCTTCGAGGTCGAAGAGGGTCTCTCGGGCATATTGGTCGGCGCCATCGCGACGTGTAGTGCCTGTGGCCTCGGCATTCTCGATGATTTGGAAGGCTCGCCGCTGTGCTTCCTGAGTCACTTCCTGGGCCTCCTGAGAGGCGTTCTGGGTCACCTCCTGGGCCTCCTGAGAGGCTTGCTGTGTGATCTCTTCGGCTCTCATATCGGCCATCTTGACGATCTCCGTATCGCCTATCCGGGCGGCCTGCTCTTCCTTTGCAGAGGCGGTCAGAGCTTGAGCTTCCTGCTCGGCTCCCTCCTTGATGCGACGAGCCTCAAGATGAGCCTGGTTGATCACGCTATCTTTCTGAGTCAGGATTTCTCGCGCCTCTTGCACGTCGGCCGGGATAGAGGTCTGGAGCTCTGCCACGATGGTCTCAAGCCGGTCCGAGTCCACCAGTACTCGCTTGCCGAAGCCCGGTACACGAGTTGCGGTGCTTGCCAACGACTTCATTTCTTCTATTACCTGTACGATATCGATGATTGGTCCTCCCTTGGCGTCTCTTGTTTAAAATGCCGATGCAAACTTTTCTTTCATAGCTGTTGATACCGGTGCTGGAACAAGGCTTCTCACATCACCTCCAAGTCTGGCAACCTCCTTAATACGTGAGGAATAGACGAACTGGTATTGTAGGGCGCTCATAAGGCATACTACGTCGATATTGGGATCGAGATTGCGCCACATCAGGGCCATTTCGAACTCGGCCTCGAAATCGAAGCCGGCCCGGAGACCGCGCACAATGAATCTTGCGTTCAATCGCTTTGCTAGATCAGGCGCGACGAGGCCACTGAAAGATATGACTTCGACATTGGACAGATGCGCCGTCGATTCCTTGAATAGAGCCACCCTCTCCTCCGTACTGAAGAGCACCCGTTTGGGCGGTGCATCGTAAACTGCGATGGTTAGGTGATCGAATAAACTTGCAGCACGAATGGACACGTCGACATGGCCGTTGTGCACCGGGTCAAAGCTGCCTGGATAGAGGGCTCTAGGCAATTGTTCCTCCGAAGTCGAAAATTGAGATTTTTGTATCGCCGTAGCGACGCATCTTGGTCTTGATAAGGCCACCATAAGCGGGGGCCAATTCACGCCTATGGTAGTGCTCTGCCACTACTACGGCGCTATCTGCGAGCGAGTCACTGTTTCCCATCCGTCCTAAAAGACCGTCCCACGGGTCGAGCCGATAGGGAGGATCGATGAACACAAGATCAAATCCTTGCTCATCGTAATCTAGGGCGCTTTCGGCGTTAGCCTTCACAACTCGTGCCTTGTCCGCCATCCCCAACTCCTTGAGACTGGCTCTTAGGCTGCGACAGTGGACTTCATTTGTCTCAACAAAAACGACTGACGCGGCCGCTCTGCTCAAGGCTTCGATGCCCAGCGCACCGGTGCCTGCGTACAGGTCTAGGACCGTTGCCCCTACTACGATTTCTGGGCCGAGAATAGAAAAAATCGCGGAACGGACCCTCTCTGAGGTCGGACGGAGATCGCGTCCTCCAGCCGACCTTATGACGCGTCCACGTGCGCTCCCTCCAGTCAGTCGAGTTGTAGCCGGGCCGGTTGGATTAGGTCCACGGGATCGCCTCTCCGGATGTCTCATCGAAGGCGTCCTATCATCAATTAAGTCGATGGTAAGCCTAGCATCGGTTTGAGGAGGTGTTAAAGTAGAATTTAGATCTTCTTTAGACGAAAGATTAGATAAAGTAAAGATTAGAGAAATTTGAAAAGGGCAGTGTTAGTGACCGGTCGCTCGGGTACGTAACACATATAGAGAACGGTTTTACAATTGTAACCGCAAACGCTAGAATTGGCGCTTAGACTGAGGCACAAATTACGTCAGTAGTGCGGCGACTTAGTCTTCTTGGGTGTGGGATGAGAGGGAACTGATGATGACCAGGGAAGTGATCCACTTTACATCGGAAGGGCGCGAGGCCTTGGAGAGTGAGCTGGAGCGACTCGTGTCTGTGCGGCGACGCGAGGTCGCGGGCCGGATTCATGATGCCTCTGATGCGGGAGATACGGTGGACAACGCAGGATATGGAGAGGCCAAGAGAGAACAGGCCTTTGTAGAAGGTAGAGTCATGGATTTGGAGCAGATTCTATCTCGGGGAGTGATTGCAAAGATCCCCGATAAGAATAAGAAAAGGAAAGTAGCGGTCATCGAATTTGGCTCCTCCGCCACAGTGTCCGTGGCCAAGGGTGCCAAGCGGCTCTATAAGGTCGTTGGTAGTGCCGAGGCGGCGCCACTTGAAGGCAAAATCTCGGAGTCTTCGCCCGTGGGTCGAGCGCTGATGGGGCACAAGGTAGGTGCTCAGGTGGACATAGCAACCCAAGCGGGTGGCGTGTCGGAAGCGGG
>CAYLLU010000002.1:0-48575 GCA_964384845.1 uncultured Dehalococcoidia bacterium | reverse complement strand
GGCCGTTGTTGTTTGTAGTAGCTTTGATTTTTTGCAGATTCTATCTTGGGCATTGGTTGCAAAGATCCCCGATAAGAATAAGAATAGGAAAGTAGCGGTCAAGGTAGGTGATCAGGTGGACGTTGAAACCCCAGCGGGAGTCGTTAAGTTAACGGTAAACAAGATATCGTGACGTTGGGACCTGGGAATCCAAATAGCGAGCACGACGAAAATTATCTGGTTGGTGCCCGACGTCAAAAACTGCAGAATCTCAGAGACAGGGGCATCGATCCCTACCCACACAACTATGACCGCAGCCACACTACCACGGAGGCGAACGCGCTATTCGAAATTGCTGAGGCGGAGTCTGGAGACGGTGCTCGTAGTGAATATGTGTCAGTCGCTGGCCGGATTATTCGCTACCGACGGATGGGCAAAGCCACGTTTCTGGATATTCAGGACCATTCTGGGAATCTGCAAGTACTACTCCGTCGCAATAACCTCCTTGACTCGTATGACGATCTGCGAGAGTTAGATATTGGCGATTTCCTCGGTGTTGAGGGGCCGATGTTTCGCACTCGGACAGGTGAAATCACGGTTGAAGCGTCGACCTGGACGATACTGTCCAAATCACTTCGGCCTATGCCGGAGAAGTGGCACGGCTTGTCGGATGTTGAGGCACGGTACAGACAACGATACTTGGACCTGATAGCCAACGAGGACGCCAAACGTATCGCAATTCTCCGGAGCCGTACGATCGGTGCCCTTAGGCGTTCTATGGACGGACGCGGCTTCATGGAGGTCGAAACACCGATGCTGGTTCCAGTTGCGGCAGGTGGCACTGCGCGCCCTTTCCTAACCCATCACAATACCCTGGACCGCGACCTGTATCTCCGAATTGCGACCGAGTTATACCTGAAACGCCTGATCGTTGGGGGGCTTGAACGTGTCTACGAAATAGGGCGTATATTCAGAAATGAAGGAGTGGATTTTACCCACAATCCCGAGTTCACCATGATGGAGAGCTACCAGGCCTTCGCGGATTATGAAGACGTGATGGTCATGGTCGAGGAGTTGGTCTCTTCGTTGGCCGATGAGGTGCTAGGATCGTCCACCGTCGAGTTCGATGGTAACACCATTGACTTCACTCCCCCTTGGCGGCGCCTGTCGTTACGCGATGAGGTGAAACGCCGCGCGGGGATCGACTTTCTGGAGATATCTAACATCGAGTCCCTGCGATCAGATATGGCAGAGAGGGGGCTCGACATCGGCAAACAAATGAGTTGGGGTGGGTTGCTGGACAAGCTTATTTCAACCGTAGTTGAACCACATATAGTGCAACCGACCTTTCTCGTGGACTATCCGGTCGAAATGTCTCCTCTGGCTAAAAGGAAGCGTGGAGATGATCGGCTCGTGGAGCGGTTCGAGGGGTTCGTGGCAGGAATGGAGCTTTGCAACTCCTTCACCGAATTGAATGACCCAGTGGACCAGCGCCAGCGCTTAGAGTGGCAGGAAGAACTTCACGGTCGGTTCCAGGATGAGGATATGGATCGGCTCGATGAGGACTTCCTGGTGGCCCTTGAATATGGAATGCCACCAACGGGCGGGTTGGGCATAGGTATCGACCGCCTTGTCATGCTCTTCTCTGGGCAGCACTCTATTCGAGAGGTGGTGCTTTTCCCACAACTGCGAAGTAGGTAGAGACCAGTCTTGTTTGCGAGACAGTTCCTGGAATCCATCTTGGCTGTCCTTCGTTTTAGCCTAGGAGGCTATGATAGGAGAACCTTGATGTCCGACCTCATCGAGTTTCGCAAAACCAAAGATAAGTTCTTTGCTACCAATCACCATTCTCCACTTACGCCCCGACAGCGGACTAACTTCAAAGGGTTAATCTATTTTGACGAGAACGCCAACTTCCGGTGCGAGGCTGAAGTGGAGGAGTTTGAAGAGAAGATTCTCGTCGAGATGCAAACGAGCACTGGTGATGTTGCGTCGTACACGCGATGGGGCAAGGTGTCGTTCGTTGTGAATGGTGAGAGTGCCGAGTTGACACTATTCGGGGACGGCATCGGCGACACATTTTTTGTGCCATTCGCCGATGTCACTACCGGTACATACACCTATGACGCAGGTCGATACCTGGAGGTCCAGCCACTTCCATGCGGCAAGATGCTAGTTGACTTCAACATCGCTTACAATCCATACTGCGCCTACAATGAGAAATGGAGCTGTCCGCTGACCCCTTTAGAGAACCGCCTCCGGGTCTCGATTTGCGCGGGAGAGAAGAATTTCAAGTAAAGTGCGCACGTACGGTTTAGCTGAGCACACTCCCTCTGAACAGTAGCCTACCACACCGAAGGATCGCTATGTCCAGAATCACTGACGTTGCCATCGTGGGTGGGGGCGTAATAGGGTGCTCGATCGCATACCAGCTTGCGAAACGAGGAATAGACAGCACGGTCTTCGAGCAGCAGAAATTTGCCACTGGCGCCTCTGGAGCAACGGTGGGTATCATCGGTCCATTGTGGTACGTGGATCGGTCTGTGCCGTCTTACTTCCGGCTGGGGATGCGCTCCTTAGAGATGTTCCCGGGTCTTGCAGCGGAATTGGCTGATGCCGGGGTAGAACCGGAATTCCGCCAGACTGGGATCCTGAAGCCTGCCATGACGGAGGAGATTTACTCCGTCCTTCAAGCACAATTGCCCTGGCAGACAGAGATGGACATGGGGGTCAGGTGGCTTGGGCCGGAAGAGATCATTGAGCGTGAACCGGAGATTCACGCGGGGGTGCTCGGCGGGGTGTTCTCTCCGGAAGAAGGGGCGGTGAGAGGCAAGAGTTATGTCCACTCACTCATTCATGCCGGTAGTAGACTGGGGGCCACATTTCTAGAAGGCGTCGAGGTCACAGGCTTGGAGGTAACCGGCGCCAGTGTGACGGGCGTGCGCACTCCCCTTGAAGTATTTCATGCAGGACATACCGTTTTGGCCGCCGGGCCCTGGACTGGTATCGCCGGGCGCTGGGTGCCGGATGGAATACCTGTCAGGCCTGTAAAAGGGCAGCGTATTAGGCTCAGGAAGACAGGATTTGTGCCCCGCTCAACGGTGGAGAACGTGGTTCCCCAAGTGGACGGGACCCTCGTGGTCGGGGCGACCAGAGAAGAGGGAGTGTTTGATCAGATAACCACGGTTACCGGTATTAGACAGGTAATCGAGGCCGGGATGAGCACCTTTCCGATACTGGACAAGGCAGAGTTGGTGGAGATGGTGGCTGGGGTGAGGCCTGGGTCTCCCGACGGAGTGCCTATGATGGGGCCGGTCCCTGGTTGGGAGGGTCTGAGCGTCGCGTCAGGCCACGATCATGTAGGCATAATGCTGAGTCCGGGTTCCGGGGAGCTTATGGCAGAATACATCGTCTCCGGTGACTCGACGGCCCTTGATCCCTTCGCCCTGTCCCGATTTGCCGGGGATGGGCCTCCGGAATGCACGGCACGGTCACGGTTTCTACCCGGTGATAGAGTTGATGGCTGGAGCATCACTCATGAGCAGTAGCGCCTGCCTTGACGCCCACGTGTATCGCCACTGTTCCTAGAGCCAGTTTTCGGTGACTCAGGTTCTGAAGCCCAGCCTGTTCCATCATCGCCGAGAGTTCGGCGGCGCTGAGAAACCCCTGTACAGATTCTGGCAGATACGTGTAGGCTTCGCGGTTGCCTCCGAAAGTGGCCCCTATCCAAGGGGTAACATACCTGAAGTACAGTGGGAAGACCTTGTCAAAGATGCCCAGGCCATCCAGTTTCACGATCTCCAGTATGACTAGACGTCCGCCGGGACGTAGCACTCTCACCATCTCCTCTAGGGCCTTTGGAGGGTCCACAAAATTGCGAATGCCAAAGCCCACTGTGACACAGATGAAGTGGTCGTTGGGAAGGGGAAGTTCGTGGGCGTCCGCCACTACGTAACCCATTCGATCCGAGAATTGCCGATCACGCGTCTTATGCAGGGCGATGGGTAGCATCTCAGGCGTAAAGTCGAGGCCCACCACCCCCGAAACCTCCGGCCTACCGCCCAGTTCCAGGGCGAAATCTCCTGTGCCGGTTGCCACGTCGAGGGCCGGGCCCGAAGTGTCGGTTATAGCCATGTCAGTAGCCATGCGCCGCCACGCGTTATGGCGCCCTCCGGACATGATGGTATTGAGCCGATCGTAGCGTCGAGAGATGTGCCCGAACATGCGGGCCACGTATCTGGCTCGTTCGTTGCCACATAAATGTGCCACTAGAGGTGCGATGCGCGCGAGACTGGGCTGGGACGGGATGTGCAGAAAGGTTTCATCTCTTTGCCGGGATCATGTGGATGTCCCTCAGAAGATTTTTCATTTCCTTCTTCTCCCTTGGAAGTGAGATGGGCGCCCGAGTTCCCTGTGGAGAGGAGACCCGTGCTCCTTATCCGCCTGATCGTTCGGGGGATGGCCCATAGGAGGTCGCTGGCAAGGAGGCCCGAGTCGCCCAGACTGCGGCGTATGGCTTCCCCTGTGCTGCCGTGGACGAACACACCAAGTAAGGCGGCAGTCTTTGGTGAGAGACCCTGGGCCAGGAGCCCCGCGATCGTCCCGGCAAGGACGTCGCCGGTACCCGCGGTTGCCATCGCCGGGTTCGCAAAGGGCGCTATACTAGCATGTCCAACTGGTGTGGCAACGACGGTGAACGCGCCCTTTAGGACGACGATCATACCCCACTTGACGGCCGACTCGGTTGCGACGGCGACCCGGTCGTCTTCGATCTTCTTGCGGGGCAGGCCTGTTAGGCGCGCCATCTCGCCCAAGTGAGGAGTCACTATTACGGGCGGTGACAGCTCTTTCCACCAATCTCGCCCTGCCAGCTTCGGCAGCAGGTTCAGTCCGTCCGCGTCGATCACGGTAGGAGGCACCGTCGCCTTCGAGAGCAATAGCCCCTGCACGAGGGCTGCGGTCTCAGGTGTCTGACCTAGCCCACAGCCGACGAGCAGCGATCTGTATCCATCCGCGCCTTCGAGGATGATGTCTGATGAGTGTGCCAGGATGATACCGGGCGCTGACTCGGGAAGAGGTAAGTAGGTGGGCTCCGGAGCCCTGGTCGCTACTTTGATCACAAGGCTACGGGGAATTGCTAAGGTTACGAGCCCGGCCCCTACCCTACCTGCCGCCACCGCCGCAAGATATGCCGCGCCGATGTAGTTGTTGGATCCGGCCACTACCATCGCCTTGCCGAAGCTGCCCTTGTGGGCGGCTGGCGAGCGGTTTGGCAGATGCTCGAACGCCCAACGTCGGGTGACAAGATCCACGGAGACGTCGGTATCTAGATCGTCCGGCAGGCCTATGTCAGCGATCTCGATTTTCCCGGCCAGTGTGGCTCCGGGGAACTGGTACAATCCCGTTTTGGGTCGCCCCAGGGTGACAGTCAGGTCGACGGCGACGGCCGCATCGTCGGCCGCTCCGGTGTCACCGTCAACACCGGAGGGCAGGTCGATAGCTAGGACATATAGTTGAGAGCGGCGCTTTGCAACCTCGCGAACTTGTATCAGAATCTTGCGCAAGACGCCCTCGATGGGCCGCGACTGACCTGTACCCAGCACCCCGTCAACCACCATATCGGTCGTCTCAAGATGCTCACCCAGGCGAGCCAGGCCCGCGTCTCCGTCAATGGTGTTTACGTAGATGTCACGCTCGGTCACGGAGGTGAGGTTCGGATTCCCAACAGGTTGAGCGCCGACCAAGAACACGGAGACACGGCAGCCCCACGAATGCAGCCGCCGAGCCGCTATAAGGCCGTCACCTCCGTTGTTCCCGGGTCCGACGAGGATCGTAACGTGTGATCTTACTACGGAGCCCAACTCGCGCCGGATGCTCCTTGCAACAGCCAAACCGGCGTTCTCCATCAATTTGTTGATGGGGACTCCGGCCTCCTCGGACCGCTGCTCGATTGCCCTCATCTGTTCCGATGTAACTATTTTCATTGAAGATTCACCGGTAAAAACTATTTACTGGGGCTGCTGGATATGTCGCGAAGAGAGTCACAACTTGCCCACTAGACTCTTGAGAAGGCCTCTTGTGCGTGCGGCAGAGGCCGCCTCATCGGCGTTATCAGGGAACACGACTGCCAGGAGGTCGGTCGCGCCGCCGTCCGCGTAATCACGTAGTTGCTGTTCGACGCTGGCCTCGTTGCCAATAATGGCCACCTCTGACGGCTCGGTTGTCCCCTCCAGCGCCAGCATCTTTTGGTAGCTAGGCATGGATCCATAGCGCTGGAATAGTTTCGCAGCTCGAGTACGGGCTACTAATGGGTCGTCGGTGACGCAGACCGGGACACCGGCGCAGATTCGAGGAGTGGGTCTTCCCACAGCGCTGGCGGCCGCGGTGATCTTGGGTGCGATGTGGTCGCTTAGTGTGTTAATTCCTACCATCCAGGTTATGGTGCCCGCGGACAGTTCGCCCGCAATCTTCAGCATCCTGGGACCGAGGGCCGCGATCAGAATCGGGAATAGTGACCCGCCGGGGACCTGCACGGAGGCGGACACATTCAGCGTCTCGCCGGAGAAGCGGGTCTGTCCCATCTGCACCAGTTCGTGCAACACTGTCAGATACTCAAGCATGTGGAGTACAGGCTTGTCGAAGGAGAGGCCCATACGTCCCTCAACGGACGGCTTGTGGGACAGCCCGATACCCAGGGAGAGCCTGCCGTTCGTGGCACTCTGTGTCGTGAGGGCCTGCTGCGCCAGGGTTGTCGGGTGGCTCTGGAATATCGGTACGACCGCCGTGCCCAGTTCGATACGATTGGTACGAGCGCCCGCAAGGGCGAGAAGAGTAAGGGCGTCGGTGCCGGCGACCTGAGGGGCCCAGTAACTATCGAATCCGTCCGACTCGGTCTCGACGACCTGTTGCACCTGGCCATCCAGGGTGGGTGCGGAGCCGACTACGCCGATAAAAATGCCAATACGCATCGGGCCCTCCGGTTACGATGTACGGTGGGGGACGAGGTTGCCGTGCTCACTGTCCCCGACGACTGAAGCGATAGCGTACTCTTTGGAGTGGGACAGCGATAGGGCTAGGCTGTCCAGGCCTATCTTTTGCGCTCGGACCAGAGCCGTGCCATGAAGGGTGATTGCAGGGGCCTGGCCACTGCGCCGTGTCACCTCGATGTCACGCCAACTCACCCCACGAGCGCCGGTGCCCAGGGCCTTCATAACGGCCTCCTTAGCCGCGAAACGGTTGGCGAGTTGGGGCGCTCGTCCCCGACAATATGCCTGCTCCCCAGGGGTGTAGATTCTGTTGAAGAAGCGCTGGCCGTAGCGCTCAGCAACACCCCGTACACGCTCGATCTCAATGATGTCGACACCAGTGACAAGCATGCTCAATCCCGGGAGTCCCGGACTCCTGCAATCATCAGGCCGTCTCGTAGGGCAGCCCGGCTGTGGCCAGGATTGCGGGTACCCGCGCCTCCCAGCCTATCGCCATGATGTGCACACCGTCGCACAGGCTCTTCACTTGCGATATCAGATCGGAGGTAATGCGAATACTGGTGGCGGTCCGGTCTTCGGCGTCTTCCATCTCGTCTATGATGTGCTGCGGCACGGAGACCCCGGGTAGGTTGGCGTCGAGATTTCGCGCCATTTTGGCGGACTTCAGGACGATCATCCCAGCGAGAACTGGCACGCCGAACTTCCTGGCGGTCACCATGAATTTTTCGAATGCTTCAGGATCATATACTGCCTGTGACTGGAAGAAGGATGCCCCCGCCTTGATCTTGTCCTCCATCCGGGCAAATTCCTTGTCCAGGTCGGATGCCCCGGGATTTACGACGGCCCCGGGGAAAATCTCTGGAGTGCCTGTAAGCGTGTTGCCAGCGAAATCTTGCCCGGACGCCAGTGAGCTTACGGCCCGGAGCAGATCGACCCCGTCGATGTCGAAGACGGCCTTGGCCTCAGGGTGATCGCCTTTGCCCGGAGGGTCGCCGGTCATGCACAGTATGTTGGAGAGCCCGAGTGCGCTTGCGGCGAGTATCTCTGATTGCAGTGCCAGCCTGTTTCTGTCCCGACATACCACCTGCAAAATGGTCTCGACACCTTCTTCTGCGAGGAGTCGAGCGGCGCCAATTGGCGCCATCGCCAGGTTGGAACCGGCCGAGTCGGTAAGATTGAACGCGTCGACCGAACCCTTGAGGGCCAGGGCTTTTCCCAACAGAGGCTCCAGAGCGATTCCTTTGGGTGGGTTCAACTCACACGTCACAGCGAACTTACCCGAGGACAGGGTATCTGCGAACTTGCTCAATGTAATACCTCGAAAGTTAGGTATAGGCCGTATATAGCGGGAAATAGTATAGTTGTCGCTCGGACGTAAGAAAAGAGGAATTCGTACGGGGCCGCCGCCCTCTGTATATAATTGTAAGGTGCTACGCTGTGGGCACGGTGCGTGTGGCGTCGTCCGAACCGAAGTGGTGCGCACATAGCAATAGCCCCTAAGCAGAATCCTCAGGGTTCCGCTGATATACGAAAACCTCTCCTCCACGGGGGAGAAATAATGGGTCACAGTCGAATGAAAGCTGAACTGATCGATGGAAAGCGGATTGCCGGCGAGGTGCGGTCAGAGGTTGCAGACGGTGTTGCGGAGATGCAGGAGCGACTAGGGATCGTGCCCAAGCTCGCAGTGGTGCTGGTCGGCGATGCCCCGGCGTCTGCGATCTACGTTGCAAGTAAACAGAAGGCCGCCACCGAGGCTGGTATGGTGACCGATGACCACAAATTTCCTGGAGATGTAACTCAGGAAGAGCTCCTGAGACAAGTACGTTTTCTTGGCGAAGACGACGAGGTGTCTGGGGTACTGGTACAGTTGCCGGTGCCCGACCACATAGACGCAGATGTGGTCATAGGAGCACTCAACCCCGACAAGGACGTGGACGGACTGCACCCGACCAACGTGGGACTGCTGTTGCAGGGGAGAGCCCGGTTCGTGCCGGCGACCCCGGCGGGTATCCAACAACTGCTGCTGCGGACTGGCAATGACCCTGCGGGCAAACATGTCGTCGTGTGCGGCAGGAGCGAGATCGTGGGCAAGCCTGTCTCGCTCCTGCTGATGCAGAAGAAACCTGGTGCCAACGCCACCGTCACCATATGCCATAGTCGCACCACGGATCTGGGTTCGATCACGCGGCAGGCGGACATCCTGATTGCCGCAATCGGGCAGCCCCGGTTTATCACCGCGGATATGGTCAAGGACGAAGCCGTAGTGATTGATGTCGGCACAAACCGGATCAATGCGATGGAGCGCAAACATGGCTACCGGCTCGTGGGTGACGTCGACTTCGACACAGTGTCGGAAAAGGCGTCCGCGATTACCCCCGTACCGGGGGGTGTCGGTCCCATGACAATCGCCATGCTGCTTCAGAACACGTTGTTGGCTGCGCGGCAAGCGTTCGGGGAGGACTGAGAATAACTGCCGGACATCCTTTCTCTCAAGAAAGAGGAGGCCTGGTACCTTCGCTGCCCTGGGAGAGAAGATTAGAGTGGGGAGTGCCGATCGCACAGTCGATATTTCTGGCCACATCCCATCTCTCTCTTGCCCGAGGATCTTACCAATTAGGACCAACTTGAAGAAAGACGACTTCGATTACCATCTGCCCGAAAACTTGATCGCCCAGACCCCGGTGGAGCCACGAGACCACTCTCGTCTGATGGTGCTGGACGGCGCGTCCGGTGCGATTGAGCACCGGCGGTTCTACGATCTGCCGCAATACCTGAGGCGTGGCGACGTGCTCGTCTTCAACGACAGCAGGGTCACACCCGCTAGGCTGCACGTCAGCAGGACCAGGGGTGGTGGCAGTGTAGAATTGCTCCTACTACGCCGCGAGAGGCCCGGCAGGTGGCACTCCCTAGTGAAGCCGGGCCGCAAGATGCGCCAAGGCGATGCCTTCGAGGTTTCTCGAGGAGGCCGCAGCATAACCGGGTCGGTGCTTCTAGTACATGAGGATGGCTCTCGCACCGTCGAGCTGTCTGGCGAAGAACACCTGGATGCACTGGGGGTCGTTCCGTTACCTCCCTACATTCACGAACCCCTCGAGAACCCAGAGCGCTACCAGACGGTGTACGCCAGGGAGCAGGGCAGCGTGGCCGCGCCGACGGCCGGACTGCATTTCACCCAAGATTTGCTGGACCAGATACGCAAAAAAGGTATCGAGACCGTGTTCGTCACCCTGCACGTCGGCCTGGGCACCTTTCGCCCGGTCACCGTGGACAACCCGGAGTCCCACAAAATGCACGCGGAGTACTGGAAGCTGAGTAGTGACGCCGCAGATGCCATAGGCAGAGCGAAGACCGAGGGACGCAGAATAGTATCAGTGGGCACGACGGCGGTGCGGCTGATGGAACAGGCGGCGTCCCAGGTTCCAGACGGTCAGATATCGCCGGGCTCAGGTTGGACTGATATCTTCATATACCCGGGCCACCGCTTCAAATTGGTGGACGCACTAGTGACCAATTTCCACCTGCCCAAGTCCACACTTCTCATGCTAACAAGTGCCCTAGTAGGCCGAGAACGCCTGCTTGCCGCGTACCAGGAAGCGGCGTCGGCCGGCTACCGCTTCTACAGCTTCGGCGACGCGATGCTTGTTGTATAACGCAGTGACTCGACATAACTAGAGTCCGATATAACGTTCACTCAAACCTTGTTTAAAGGGCCCCATGATTGGCTCTGCTATCGATATTGCTTCTCGGCTTGAGCTTTTTGTCGACGACTATCTAATCGACTCTATGGCTGGCATGGATTTTGCCATTGACCCCAGCGACAGCCCTTGTGCGGGGCCTTGTTGGAGGGGAACTGACGTAGTGGATGGTAGTCTGGACACTGGAACTACTGGTTATGGCGTTGACTGCCCACAAGGTGGCGGCCGAGCTTATGCGGCGCCGTTTGATCAAGTAGGATGAGAATCATTCTTGTTGGGGTGCATCCGTCGCTGATATAATGGAGGAGTCGTGTCGTTAGAATCCGTGTGCTGGCGGCCTGCACGGGAGGCCCAGGGGGTCTGCAGATGACTACCCAGAGCGACGCTCAGAAGAAGTCTGCTATTGCCAGGGGCAAGATTCCAGCCTACCGTCGCATCGTCGTAAAGGCTGGGACCACGCTCCTCACGGGTGGCGGCGATCGGCTCAATCTCCAGGCCATGGCGACCCTGGCGGAGCAACTCGCAATGTTGCACCTCTCCGGGATCGAGACGGTACTCGTTTCGTCGGGAGCGGTTGCTGCCGGACGCCACGTCCTTGGAATCACCCCCGAAGGTGACCTGGCTAATTTCAGACAAGTGCTCGCCGCCGCCGGCCAAGGTCGGCTAATGCACGCCTACGAGCAGCTCTTCGACCGGCACCAGATTCCTGTGGCCCAGGCGTTGCTCTCCCGTAAGGATATCTCGGAGCGACTTGGTTACCTGAACATACGTAACACGCTACTGACCCTGCTGGAGATGCGAGTCGTGCCGATCGTGAACGAGAACGACGTCGTCGCGATCGATGAGATCAAAGGGGACGTGTTCGGCGATAATGATACCCTCTCCGCCATGGTAGCTAACCTGGTAGATGCCGATTTCCTGGTGATGCTTGGGCAGGTGGAGGGCCTGTTCACAGCAGACCCTCACATCGACGGTGAGGCGAAGTTGATTGAGGTCGTCGAGCGCCTCGACGAGGTCGCTTCCCTGGGCGGTGAGTCGTGGTGCGGCCAGGGGCAAGGTGGCATGGCGACCAAATTGGATGCATCTCGCCTTGCCACCGCCTCCGGCGTCGACGTCGTCATTGCCAACGGCATGGAGTTGGACGTGCTCACTCGGCTAGCATGCGGCGAACGTATCGGCACGTTCATTCCTGCGACCGCTAATAAAATGGAGAGTCGCAAACGCTGGATGCTTAGTGGATTGTCCAATCACGGCGACATTGTTGTGGACTCCGGGGCAGTCGACGTGATTCGCAGTCAGAGTAGTAGCCTGCTGCCCGCAGGTGTCAAGGAGATCCGGGGGGCATTTCAGCGCGGCGATATAGTATCGATTCTGGGTTCGGAAGGGCCTCGGATAGCGGTTGGTATTACAAACTATGAGTCGACGGAACTCGATATGATCAAAGGTTCTCACTCAAGTCGCATCGAAGAAGTTCTTGGTTACACATATGGCGACGAGGTGGTTCATCGTAATAACATGGTGTCGTTGTAGTTGGGGAGAATGCCGTGACCGAGACAAAAGATGTAGCACTTGAAGCTATCGGCGCACGTGCGCGGGTTGCCTCACGCGCACTGGCGAAAGAGCACTCACATGTCAAGGATAGGGCGCTGGCGCTCGTCGCCGATGAACTCGTCGCAGGCACGAACCGGATAATCGAGGCCAATAAACGGGATTATCGAGCTGCCCAGGAATCCGGCGTAAATGAAGCGGTACTTGATCGCCTGTTACTGGATGCCGAGCGCATCGATGGGATGGCGCGAGGCGTGCGCGGCATCACCGCCTTGTCAGATCCAATAGGACAGATATCTGAGGGTCGTGTTCTGCCCAACGGCCTTCGTGTCACTAAACGGCGTGTGCCCCTCGGGGTGATCGGCACGATATACGAGAGTCGTCCTGATGTCACTATCGACATTGCTGCTCTGTGCTTGAAGTCGGGGAACGCGGTCATTCTGCGAGGAGGCAAGGAGGCGTTCAACTCAAATTCTGTACTGTCGTCTCTGGTGAGGGACAGGATCGAAGAGGCAGGTATATCCAGGGACGCTGTACAGTTCGTCGAGTCGAGCGACAGGGCGCTAGTCGGGCAGATGCTAGGCATGAGACAGCATATCGACCTCATGATTCCCCGTGGTGGAGCAGCCCTGGTTCGTCGGGTAGCGGGAGAAGCGACGATGCCAGCCATCACCGGAGGAATCGGCGTTTGCCATACATACATAGATCGTTCGGCAGACATCGATATGGCGACCGCCATCGTGTTCAACGCAAAGGTGTCGAGGCCCTATGTGTGCAACGCACTCGACACACTGCTTGTTGATTCGGCCGTAGCGCCTGTCTTTCTACCAAAGATCGCCGCAAAATTGGTTGTAGCTGGCGTGGAGTTGCACTGCGACGCCCGTGCCCTGAGTATCCTGGGCCCAGCGAGCGAGCCCGGTGCCATCCCAGCCACTGACGATGATTGGGGCAAAGAGTTCCTTGCGTTAGTCGCGGCGGTCAAGATAGTCGATTCTTTGGACGAGGCGCTGGAACACATAGAGACGCACACTTCGGGTCATACCGAGGCCATTGTCACGGAGGACTACACCGCTGCCAACAGATTCCAAGATGAAGTGGATGCGTCGGTGGTAATGGTCAATGCCAGTACGCGCTTTAACGACGGGGGGGAGTTTGGCATGGGTGCAGAGGTCGGCATCAGCACTGACAAGTTCCATGCCCGTGGGCCGTTGGGTCTCAATGAGCTGACGTCATATAAATGGACTGTGCAGGGGACGGGACAGGTCAGGGAGTAACCTGCGAACAGAAGGCCGATAGTGGTGCTACGTGCACTAAACGTATACATATTTCAGGTGGTTGAACATGGCACAGTTTTTCTTTGAGAGAGAGGCGAGGACCGCGCAGTCAGAGTGTTACACGGTGATGACTGAAGAGAGTGCCGTAGGACGCGTCGACATCCATTTCGCAGATACTGTGGTGCACGCTACGCTCAATATTGCAGAGAGTATCACGACTGAGGAGATACAGGATTTAATCGATATCATTGACGACCAGCTAATGGATTCGGTGGGTATCTCACGACAGGGACCCATCGTTCATGTGCACCAGGGGCGTGATCTTGGCGTGTTCAGTACGCGCAATTTCGAAGGGAACGGTGGTCACGGACGGCTTGCATGACCACTGAACTGAATCATGGTTACACTTGGCTCGGGATTCCCCATCTGTTGAAGTAGACGAGGGTACCTCTGTGGGCGTGGGGGCGTTTTTGCACTGGCCAATTTGAATATAGTTAGCGGGATTGCTATGGAAATTCTCGCAGTCCCGCAGTTAAAATCCTGTTGGTGACAGAAAGCGTGCGGCCTGTGTTTCTTCAGCAATTTGAGTTACAGGTAGTTCGCAATAGACTGTCCCAATCCTGGCCTCAATCACTTTCTCGACGGCACAGTTGTGTCAGACTGGGACTTCACCAGATTAAATAGTTTGCAGCGTTATACTGGGCCGGCACTGACAACAAGGCTATAGTAATAAGCGAATCGATAGGATGGGGCAATGTGTTTGCCCTGAACGGATGGTCCTAAATGAGTTAGCCGAGATGGGCACGGACTGTTATGCGTCTATGTCGCGGTGTCGACTCTCAAGTTCGCGGAGGAACTCCTCCATCTCGGCGGGCATGGAGAGTGAGTCGTCCTCGTCGACCTTCTGGGGGTCGTTGTCTATCTGCTGAAGGTCGTACTCACTCTCCATATGTTCAAGTAGTCTACGTACCCCAGGATTGTTTGCGACTCCTATCGATATCTCCTTGTACTGACTCTCGCCCCTGGTCGTATCCGCCATCGAGTCGGGATAGCCATAGAGGAGGCACATAACCTCCATCATTCGTGCGACGCCCATGTAGTCTTCGTCGAGTTGGACGTACTGTGGCAGGTGAAGCATCAGACTCGTGGACTCGACTCCCATGTCATCGAGAGACTCGTTGACGAGGTTAACGATACTGGTGGGGCCCTCATAGGTGTTTCGGTGTATGGAGACGATACCTTTTGTGAGATGCTGCTGTGTCTTGGTAAGCGAACCGGTGACACGCAGTGGTCGGGTATGGGGTACTGAGTCGTACATCGAGCCGACTCGACAGTACTCGGTGACGTTGAAGTGCTTGAGAACCTCTACAATAGCGTCGGTGTAGTCCTCCCCGCGGGCATGGGGCTCGCGTAGATGGAGGAACAGTTGGTCGCGGTCCGTGGTGTCGTCGTGAGCGTAGTACACCTCGCTGTTTGGCACCCTCAACGATCTCTGCCCGTCGAGGGTACTAGCCCGAGGACGGTACATCGTGAAATCGAAGAAGTTGCCTGGGCGAGCCAGTCTCCCGACCTCAATCGCGCCGAGATGGCTCTCGATCTTTCTGAGTACCAGGGTGCCTACCCTTCCTACATCTACCCATGGTCGTAGCATTACCAGGGCCCGTGTGTTGGTGAGGGCCGGGATATCGTCGGAGACCTCGAAGGCGCCTATTTGCATAAAGGATATCCTGACATAGAGAGTCGGACTCTGCAAGCCTGAAGGAGTTTTTTGAGGGATGTGTCAGTGACTATAGCAATCTAAAATGATGATACTGCACTGTCGTCCAGCGAAAAAGACAGTTCTAACACCCTGTAGTCATATTCCCTGACTCTGACCCAGTTGGCGATTCGCCAGCCTACCACCCACGCGATACTAGTTCCCACTACGACCACTGGGATAGAATCACGCACTTCCCGCGGGACATGGCTGTCTACCATGAAGTCCTGCAGCTTCTTATGACCGGACATGCCCATGGGCTGGAACTTGTCCCCGGGGCGCCTACTCCGCACCTGTATTTTCGGCGCGGCGGCAAAACTAAGGTGGGCAATGTTCTTTTGCCGAGTCGACGTCGACTCGTTGATTTTCATCTTCCACTCGTCGCGGCTAATCAGTTTGGCTGAAATGAGCCACGAACCGACCCGCGTTTCTCCGGGGATAGCAATATCGTGGTGCCCATCGATCATGGTAGAGATGGGGACAGAGCGACCGAGGGAAATTATGCTCTCGTCGTAATCAACCGAAAAGCTAAGCTCTCTAGGCAGGTCCAACGACCGACCCGCAGGCCCGACCACTAGTCTGGCCATCTGTTCGAGGTGCCCTTGATCTAGTCCATCTAGATCGCCCTGCACTTCACGCACCGCTCTTCGCAGTAGGTGTGCGCGCACAGCAGGATCCATAGCTTTCAGTGCGGCTTTGGGCAGTGTGACCACGCCATGATTGTGATGTGCCAAGGTGTCCCACGCCTCATCTGCTTCTCGGTCGAGGTGTGCGACGCCCTGAGCAGCACTTTTTGATAACCTCAACAAAGCTTCTCGAATGGCCGGATTCAGCCGCTCGAGAAGTGGCATCACCTTCATACGCAGCATGTTGCGGGTGGACGTTGTCGACAGGTTTGTTTCATCGAGCCGAGGCTCAAGGCCTAGAGCAAGGCAGAACTCCAAGGTGTCCTGCTTACCGATGCCCAGCAAGGGCCGCAGTATCATAAGATCTGTCCCGTCGATACTGCGGCTCGACGAAAGTTGCATGCCATTCAGCCCGGCCAAGCCGCTGCCCCTGACGATATTCATTAAGATGGTCTCCGCCTGGTCGTCCGCTGTGTGCCCTAGTACGACTGCCTTCGCCCCCTGTCTCTTGACGACCCCTGCAAGGAATTCGTACCGGACATCACGTGCGACTGTTTCCACAGAGAGTCTTCGGAGTCCATGGATCTCCTCTAGATTCACTGCCTTGGAGGTAAGAGGAACACCAAGTAATCTGCATTGACGGGCAACAAAGGTGGCGTCGTTCTTTGAGGCCTCTCCCCGGAGGCCGTGGTCGAGGTGGGCACAGTGCAACTGTTGTCCGGTGTCGCAGCTCAGGCGATACATTGAGTGGAGCAGGGACAGCGAATCTGGGCCACCGGAGACTGCTACTACAAGCAGGTCCGTCGGTTTGGCACCACATTCTCTCAGGGCGGTACCCACCCGCTCGACAAATCGATCTGGCGAATCCACTAATTTCATCAGGAGGGGCGTGCCAGCCTCCTTGTCAGTTTGACGGCGTCGATCTTTAAACGGTTAATGTCCAGTACCATGACAGCCAGGTCATTGAATTCAAATGTCTCACCAGTGTCAGGGATGTGCCCGAGTTCCTCAAGTAGGAATCCAGACGTGGCATCGAAGTTGCCTTGGCCCAGATCGATATCGATCTCCTACTTGACCTTGTAGATCCAGTTTGCATTCATGCTGCCATCGAGTTGAAAGGTGATTCCCCCTAATACCGGATATTCCTCAACGAGTCTAATTTACTTCTACCTACTCGCTCCGTGACCTCCTCCAATAGTCGATTGAGTGCCATAAGGCTGAAAATCAAAATCACGAGTTGGGGCCTTGTTCCAAATTGCAGATCAAATGTTGATTCCATCAGTAACCTCTCTGCTGAGTCGATAATGTGGTGGACACTTTATCGGGACAATCTATTTCAACCTTCACCCTGATTTGTCTCCTTAGCGGGCCGCGTTCCCCAATCGAAGTGACATACTCGTTGGGTGCGCATGATGTGACTATTGGTATCCAAGCCAAGGGAATCATACGACAAGAGCCAAAATAAAGTTTGTCTTGTGCCTGGGAAGGACTGGGCCAGTATGGGTATTCGCTCATTCCTATACTCTAATCGGATTTAGCAGGGACTCTTGACCGTGCGCTCACGGCACATCATAATGGGGCGCCGTTCGGCGATTGGAAAATTGGCAACGCCATTTTTACGGTTTATGAGGCCTTAGGTTGCACTATTAACACATTGTTTATGCCTGCCAGGTTACGCAAAGTGGCCGCTTAAACCGATATGTTGACTTCTGCCCTTCACATCACTGCACCACATTTATAGTGGCACTTCTTTCACACGTAGAGTTTATATGTAGTATTCTACGAAGCCATTCATTCACTAGGGATTGGGAGTCTTGATTAAACACGAAACTGCCTCTATCAACGTGATGCTCTTAGTGCACGCGGCAATGGCCGGTTGTGCGAAAAGGGCGGAACAAGAGGTGGAGAGACTGCAGAAGAACTCCTCTCTCCAGCCTTTCAGGACTGCATTCAACGAGTGGGTGACGGCAATCATATACCTCTTTGAGAGGGAGGACGAGCTTTTCCCAGGTCATCCTGGAGACCATCGCCCAGATGCCATATTTCACAGGGACGAGACGGCGACGCGCATTTTCGCGGTCAACAGGGAAGAGCGTCGCGAGTTGTACGAGAAATTACAAGGCGTTTTAGACGTACTCAATGTCGAGATAGGACGGACTAGTATCATACGGCGGACCCGTCAGCACCTCTTTGGCGCTGTGCTGTCCTTGAGAATTGCCCAGCAGGATTACATCGAAAACGAGCGAGTCTTTGTGTTGCCAGTACTTAAGCAGATCTTAGATCCACATGAGCAGCTCGACATGATTCGGGCGCTTCTTGTCGATAATATGTCAAACGATCCGCACTGGGTTCTCGATTGGATCCGGCAACACCTTGATCCCGAGGAACGCGCCCTAATGGCCGGCTTCGAGGAGATTCTCGTTCCATAGTGCGCCGATATTTGCTCAGAACTAGTTCTCGAGGCAATGAACGGCAAGCATCGAGAACTGAGTCTGGATGGTGGAGACGACAACTCGTGCGGCATGAGCCGGTACCGAGGTTGTAGAATCGATTCTTTACAATTTATTCACCAGTCTCGCCGCTATAATGACTGCGCATGCACGATCCAAAAATTTTTGGATCGCAACCATGATTACTAGAGGTTCTGCGATGCTGCCGCAAATTACGAAACTCGACAACCCAATCGATGTCCAAATGCTGATACACAAGGCTTTCCAGGCCCTAACGGAACGTACCCAGACCCTGGCTGCAAAGGGCCAGGAGGGGGGGTATCTGGGGGAATTCCGGGACTCTTTTAATTTCTGGATAAAGCAATTCCGGTTTCACGCCGCCGCCGAGGACAAATATATGACCGGGCCGCTCATTGATTTCAAGCCTGCGAGAGATAACGAGGCGGAGCATTCTGAGTTGGTACAGCAAGGCGGAGAGATCATTGAATTTATGATGAAAGGAGATACCGCTGGTCTGGGGAAGGATGTGCAGCGGGTGTTGGCCCTCGAAGAGCAACAGCATCGCGAAATGGTGGAGAGGATCCAGGAAGTCGAAGACGAGTTGGCAATCGCGATTGGCGAGAGACAAGTGATAGCACGCACTAGGCGACACCTATACAGTCGAGTAATAATGCTGGGCAGCCTGGAGATCGACCATTTCGAGAACGAGGAATCCTTCATATGTCCCATCATTAGTGAGCGATTCGGTGAAGAGCAGCAGCTGTGGATGGTTAAACAACTGCTTATAGACTCTGAAGCTGATGATCCGCGCTGGATCATCGATTGGATAGCCTCTGAAATCGATCCGATGGAGAGGAAGCTGCTGTCGGACCTCGAGGCCAAATTTATGGCGCTGGGCTACTGAAGAATCGGTTTAAAGAGGTAGGATTGAACCTCATATCTCTTCAGAGAGACGGGCAAGCTGAGAGTCCTTTGGGTGCTCAGGTGGAGTTCTCATCCCTCTCTTCGGATAGCCTTTCGATGGTGCGCAGGGACACCGATTTGCTGAAACCGCGTCGGATCAGATGTCCCCACAGCCTCCTTTTGAACACGGCACTCTCAAGATTCGCGAGCCTGCGTGTTGCCTTTGCAGCGGCGGCATAGGCATTTTCATCGTCGTCCATGTCCTGGACCGCTTCGAGTGCTACCGAGTTTGCTATTCCCCTGGTTTCGAGTTCCCGCTGGATAAGCCAGGCACTTTTGGGATTGTGGGACTCGCTACGTGCCTTCCATTCGCCGGCGAAACGGGTGTCGTTGAGGTACCCCTGGTCGGTCAATAGTGCAATGGTGCTATTGACCACGTCTGGCTCAAATTTGCGTTTGAGTCGGGTGACCATCTCTTTGCGGGTACGTGGCCGGTAGGTTATCAGGCGCAGCGCCGCTGCATAGGCGCTGCGTAACGGATCGGTCGTGTTCATCAGCGAAGACTTCTCTGACCTGGTACTTCGGCGAAAAAGGTCTTGTCTTCAGGGTGTGGGGTAGGCGCTTTGGAATCGCCGCGCTCCCTTGTACTAGGCCTCCGCCCTGTCCTCCTGCGTCTTTTCCAGTTCCGGGGTATCTATAGGATGAGTCGCATCTGCGCCCATTTTCTCTCGTATCCTGGTTTCAAGTTGATCCATCATCTTTGGATTGGACTTCAAGAATACCTTGGCGTTCTCCCTCCCTTGTCCCAGCTTCGTCTCCCCCATAGAGTAGAAGGAGCCATTCTTCTTCACGAATCCCATATCACTGCCCAGTTCTATCAGATCCCCGGTCTTGCTGATACCCTCGTTGAACATGATCTCGAATTCTGCTACCTGGAACGGTGCCGCGACCTTGTTCTTTACGATGCGTGCGCGAACGCGCGACCCGACGATATCGGTCCCTTGTTTTAGAGATTCGAGCCTGCGCAGATCGATACGTACGGAACTATAGAACTTCAGTGCCCGGCCACCAGGGGTCACTTCGGGGTTGCCCCAGACCACGCCGACCTTTTCCCGGATCTGATTGATGAACACCACTGATGTGTTGGATCGGCTGATAGCCGAGGTCAGTTTGCGTAGGGCCTGGGACATGAGCCGGGCTTGCAGTCCGACGTGAGTGTCGCCCATGTCTCCCTCCAACTCGGTCCTCGGCACCAGTGCAGCGACGCTGTCAATCACCACGATATCGACTGCCCCGCTGCGCACGAGGTACTCGCATATCTCTAAGGCCTGTTCTGCAGAGTCAGGCTGTGATATGAGTAGGGATTCGGTATCGATGCCGCACTTTGCCGCGTATCCTGGGTCCAGGGCGTGCTCGGCGTCGATGTAGGCCGCCTCGCCTCCCAAGCGCTGGGCCTGTGCCATGATGTGGTAGGCGAGGGTGGTCTTGCCCGATGATTCTGAGCCGAATATCTCTATGACGCGCCCCCTGGGAATGCCGCCAATACCCAGTGCCACGTCGAGTGAGATCGAGCCCGTCGAGATAGACTCGATTTCTGATCCCAGGTTGAAGTCGCCCAGCCTCATCACCGTGCCATTACCGAAGTCGCGCTCGATCTGGCCCATCGCCAACTCTAGAGCCTTCGCCTTCTGTGTGCTCATCTGCTCCCCTTAATTAATTGCGCCACTGGGTTATAGCTAATCAGGCCAATTGTAGCACGTATGTTTCTAATCTACAACAACTCTGGCAAGGTAGACTCGCACGTGTCTGATGCATGTGAGAATGCGGACAGGTTACAATTTAGCAAGTTGCTGGTAGGGCGTATTGATGCCGCTGTTCACGCGAGTTGAGCCGGATCTCGGTATTGGGAACCGGCCCGCGGTGCTTTACCAAGGATGCTTGGGATCTCCAGTACAACCGGAATACACCCGATCTACAGAGGTAGCGAACGCCATGCCAACAGCTCCCATAGTCAGTATAGCCGCATCTTCCGAGGATGTCGGGCTGCTCGCCGACGCGATTCGCCGAGCAGGAGGCTCTCCGATGGCCCTGCCACAAAATCTCGGGGACTCCGGGGCTGATGTCTTCGCAGAGGGAGTTGCCCTGGTACTTGCCGTGGACACCGATTACAGTTATGTCAGACTAGCGAAGGCGGCACTGGAGTCGGACATGCCATTGTTAGCTATTGGGGCAGGGCTTTACACACTCAACCTTGCCCTTGGAGGTAGTCCAGCGACCACTGTGGAAGGGCACGGGCCGGACGGGGAAATCTCCTCCTACCATCGTATCTACATCGCTCCTGGTTCCAAATTGGCCGCAGTGATCGGCTCCGGCGGGTTTGTGAGGGTCAACAGTCGCCATGTGCTGGGTATCCGCGAGGTCGACAAGTCGCCCCATTTGTTGGCATCCTCATATTCTTTGGAGGATGGCAAAATCGAGGCTCTTGAAAGTCCTAATCATGGATGGGTTATAGGGGTACAGTTCAGGCCCGAGCGGTGCTTGGAGATACCACCCCATTTTGATCGGCTATTCCAGAGTCTCGTAGAGTTTGCGCAGCGTCACAATACGACCTGACACCCCGGGGTCTAGTATAGGCACGTCTTCAAATGGACGGGTAGTGTCAACTTTCCTTATATGTGTCCTCTTCGGTGTACCTTTTTGTCAGATCAATTAGTTCCAAGATGAAATATCGATCTCGTTCCGAGAGTTGAAACAGATCGACTGCGACATTCAGAGTGACGGTGCCGCCGCTCTCCAGCCTCACCACGGTCTGGTTCGCATGTGCACTACCGACGGGTTCGAAACGTGTGGTCTGGACTGGTCTAGGCTCTGCGAAGGTCGTTTGGGTGCGCCTAACGTCTCCCCGGTCGGATGCCGCTAGAGAGGACTGGCGCGAGGGCCGGCTCTTTGCCATCTTTCGGACCCCGTTGGACATCGGGAGATCTGCTTCCTTGGCCGCGTTAACGAAGAAAGAAATAGCCTTGCGGAGCGTGTGGCCGTCCACGGGGTAGGCACGGAACCATCCACGGACCATTGCTGGAGTGGCACGTGGCAGCTCATCGAATGGCACGGCTGTATAGGAGTCTTGGAGGAGGCCGGCGAGAAAAAGCCTCCACTCCACAATGCTCGCCTCTGCCATGCGCTCCATACCCTGTTGTGGCTGTTCTAGGCTAAGGAGACCAAGGAAGCGAAGTGCTGCCACAAGCTGCGTGCCAGTACTGCCACTGAATTTGGATTCCCAGAAAGATCTATCGAATCTAAGTGGCACGCCCTCTTCGCCAAGCCATTCCCGCAGCGTTCTGAAGGTGCTGAAGCTAACGTATGGTGGTGGCATTGACACGTGTGCTCTTCGGTCCATTCGATTCTCCATACAGATGGTGTTTATGAGGCTCATGTTCTGTAATTGTCTTTACCTGAGACCAGTGCCACAAATATCTTATCACAAGGCAAGTGGCCATGCCATATGTTTGTGGCATGGCCGCGGACAAAACTTGAAGCTGGTCGGTGGCATCAGTAAACTGGTGCCGTGTTGGCTGCGATGCCAATACCCCCAATGGTACTCCGGCACTCTGCTGAGAGGTGTTCGGATTGCCCCCAACAGCGCCCCGGGGAGGGTCCCGCAAATGCCCTCCCCGGGGCGGTTAATGGATTCTGAGATATATTAATTATCGTATCCGCTCTAGGCTCTCTTGGCCGCGTCTCTGAAAGTGAGCGACAGGATGATATAATATGAGTATCGAGAACCGGTCTTAAGACCGGTTCTCGACATGACGCTAAAGTTCAAAAGTTCAAAGGATTTGCTTCAGACTCCAGGAGTACAGATGGCCACTAAGACGGAATTCGGTTACATACACCCCAAACAGCTTGAAGAGGAGATGCGAAGCTCGTATCTCGAGTATGCGATGAGCGTTATCGTATCTAGGGCGTTGCCGGATGTCCGCGACGGCCTGAAGCCGGTCCAGCGGCGAATCCTCTATGCGATGCACGAGTTGGGGATGAGGCCCAACTCGGCGTACAAAAAGAGCGCTCGTCTCGTCGGTGAGGTCATGGGTAAGTACCACCCACACGGTGACACCGCGATTTACGATGCGATGGTTCGAATGGCGCAGCTCTTCTCCATGCGTGCACCTTTAGTGGATGGCCAGGGCAACTTCGGAAGTGTCGACAATGATCCTCCCGCAGCCATGCGCTATACCGAGGCAAGGCTAAGCCGAGTTGCAGAGGAAGTCCTGGCTAATCTAGACCAGGAGACCGTCGATTTCATAGATAATTTCGACAGCAGTTTGCGGGAGCCTGTTGTCATGCCTGCCAGACTCCCTAACATGCTGGTCAATGGAGCTTCAGGTATTGCCGTGGGCATGGCTACCAACATTCCCCCACAGAACCTCTCGGAACTCTGTGACGGCATCTATCTGCTCCTCAGAAATCCCGAGGCCACCATCGCCCATCTGCTTAAGCGGGAAAAAGGCCCTGCCTTCCCCACCGGTGCGACTAAAATGGGCACCGACGGCATCCGCAGTGCATACGAGACTGGTAGAGGCCAGATCGTTGTCCGCGCAGTGGCCGTGATCGAGGAAATAAAGCGATCAAACCGGATGCAGATTGCCGTCACCGAGTTGCCATACCAGGTCAATAAAGCCGCCCTTATCGAGAAAATCGCCGGTCTGGTCAAGTCAAAACGACTAGAGGGCATTTCGGAAATCCGCGATGAGTCCGACAGGCGCGGCATGCGCATTGTCATGGAACTACGCTCAGGCGCCCAGGGCCTCGTTATTCTCAATAATCTGTATAAGTTCACTGCGATGCAGAGTTCGTTCTCCGCCAATATGCTTGCCATCGTCGATGGCACGCCGAAAGTCATCTCTCTTCGCACCGCTCTGCTGGAATTCATCAAGTTCAGGCGCGAAGTCATCACCCGGCGCTCCCGTTTCGAGCTCAAGAAGGCCAGGGCTAGGGCCCACATCCTTGAGGGTTTGCGCATTGCACTGGCCAATCTAGATGCCATCATTGCCCTTATCCGAGGCGCCCAGGATGTCGAGGCTGCCCGGAACGGTCTGATGCAGTGGTACAACCTGGATGAGGCCCAGGCTAGGGCCATCCTCGATATGCAGCTACGTCGTATCGCCGCCCTTGAGCGCGAACGTATAGAGGACGAGTATAAGGAACTACAAACACTCATTCGTGAACTTGAAGAGTTGCTGGCGGATCCCGAGAAGATCAACGCCGAGATCAAGAAAGAGACGCAAACACTCAAGAGGCAGCATGGTGAGGAACGCCGGACGGAGATCGGACCACCCCTCCAAGAGTTCAGACGCGAGGAGCTTGAACCCCACGAACAGGTCGTCGTCACTCTGAGCAAGGGTGGCTATATCAAGCGAATCCTGGCTAGCACATATCGTAATCAGCACCGTGGAGGCAAAGGTGTTAGCAGTATGCGCATGCGCGACGACGATCCGGTGCGGCATATCGTCGTAGGTGACTCTCACGACATGTTGCTCTTTTTTACTAACACGGGCCGCGTCCTTGCCCTCAAGTCTTTCGAACTGAGATCCGACACGTCCAGGAACACCCGCGGTGTGCCCGTAGTTAACGTAATCCCTCTCGTAGATCGGGAGCGGGTGAACGCTATCGTAGGCGTTCGCACACTGCACAGGGAGGATCTTTTTCTGGTGATGGCCACCCGCCAAGGTGCGATCAAGCGCGTCGCCTTGGAAGCCATAGCCAATATACGCCGTGCCGGGCTCATCATCATGAACTTGAAACCCAAAGATGATCTTGTCACTGCACGGCTCACTGGCGAAGATGACGATATCATGATGGTAACCGAGCAGGGCATGTCGATTCGCTTCCCGGTATCTTCCGTCTCTCCCAGGCTCAGGGGTGCGGGAGGTGTCAGGGGTATGGCGCTGCGAGAGAAGGACCGGATTGTCAGCATGGACATCGCCGTCCCCGACAGCAAGCTCCTGGTTATCAGTAGGAAGGGATTCGGCAAGCTCACGGACCTTAAGCGGTATAGGGTCCAGGGCCGGGGCGGCTCTGGCATCAAAACCCTCAATATCACTCGGAAGACAGGCAATGTAGCGGCTGCTCAGGTCATTGCCGACAGCGATGAAGTATACTTGGTGTCCGAGAAGGCCCAGGTACTACGTACCAGCCTGTCGGAGATTCGGAGTACAGGCAGGGCCACTCAGGGCGTGACGATTTTTAGAATGGACGCCGGTGACAACGTCGCCTCGATCGCGTGCGTAGAGCACTTCGACAATACCGAGGCCGCCGCCGCTACGCTATCTGTCGGTTCCAATGGCACAGGCAACGGCAGCGTTCCTGGAAGAGACATCAAGGGCGCCTAGGCTGTGATTAAGCTCTCCCGAAGAATCGACGAGTGAACGGACAGGCCCTGATGTGGCGGAATGAGGCACTTCTCGCTATCCTAATCCCAATGGGTGGCGAGGGCCGATCAGCCCGAACGACGTCTGCCTTAGTTCTATCCACTGAAGAATGCCAATTTGACCCTATATCCACGACGACTAAATGTGTACGCCACTCTTGTGGGCCTAGGAGTGGTAATTGCTTGCGGGGGTGCCTCGAATCCTGCATCGGTGCCTGCCGAGCCTGCACAGCAATCGCCCCTACCGTCTGACCTAATATCTACGACGCTCCCGACCTCCATGATCATCCAGACGTCCGAGGCGACCCAAACGGTCCAGCCCGGAGGCAGCCCAACTGCCGAGAGACCATTGGAGGACCAGGTCGCTAGATTCTCGGATGCTGCGTGGGAATTTCTGGTTGAGTTGACCGAGGCGCACAGCCCGCGCGAGACGGCTACCGACGAGGAGGCAGACGCGGCATTCTTCATCTTGGATCGCTTTGAGCAGATTGGTTACGACACAGGTCTTCAACTCTTCGACTTCCAACTCGTGGACGATGATGTTGTGCCACTGACAGTGGACATGTACGAACCACCGCAGTTGTCGGGCACTCCCCTATCGCGGTCTGGCGAGGGAGTTGTGACAGGTACACTGGTCGATGTTGGACTTGCTCTGCCCCAGGACCTCTCTGAGGATGGCCTCGTTGGCAAGGTTGCCTTTATCCAGCGAGGAGAGGACACCTTTGAACGAAAGGTGATCAGGGTCCAGAATGCGGGTGCCGTCGGCGCCGTCATATATAACAACCTGCCTGGTACCTTCCGAGGATCTATGATTACCGGGTCTAATATACCGGTCGTAAGTGTGTCGCAGGAGAGCGGAGACTTGCTGGCGAAGTTAATGGAGTCCGGGGAGGAGGTCGAGGTCACCGTTGCTGTCGCGATTGAGACCTTCAATTCTCGAAACGTGATTGCCAATAAGCCTGGGACTGACCCAGGTACCGGTACCGTCGTACTCGGAGCTCACTTCGATACGGTGCCGAATGTAGAGGGCGCCAACGATAACGGTTCTGGCGTGAGCGTCTTGATGACCTTGGCGCAGGAAATCTTCGATAGTTCCTTCCCGTTTACCATTCAGATCGTCGCATTCGGGTCCGAGGAGGTCGGCCTCCTCGGGAGTCGCTTCTACGTGACTGCCCTGTCCGAAGAGAAACAGGGCGATCTCATCGCAATGTTCAATTTCGACGTGCCCGGTAGTGGTAATTTCATCGAACTGCAGGGTGATCCAGAAATGTCCCTCAGGGTCCGCAACTATGGTGATGTCAATGGTATTAGGGTCATTCGCGGGAACCTTGATGACGGTGGGAGCGATCACGAGTCCTTCGCGCCTCTACACATACCGACCCTATTCTTCTTCGCCAATGACATTAGCCGCATCCACACCACTGGCGACACGCTAGATTTCATCAACCCCAAGCTACTTGGGAGTGCGGTCGCCCTAGGCATTTTTGCCCTAGATGATCTTGCGGCGAGACATTGAAGGCTTTGGACTGGGAGAACTTGCGGCGTGGCTTGGATCTGCTCCTAGGCTGGCAGGAATGAGAGGGTATCACTCACAATACTATTGTTTGTCCACAGAGAAGTGAACGATTATTACGGCCAGGAAGTTTCTTATACGCTGCCGTCGATACCATGGAATGAGCCACCTGCCACCACAGTACCACGTGTGCCTCTAGTTGAAGTAACAGGCGAGTTCGCCCCCCCTTGACCCTTTCGTGGAGTGGCTCATAAAATCAGAGACAACAGGGCAGACTTTAGCTTCATATGGCGGAGGGATTTGTGTTCGAGACCCTTTCTGACAAATTAAATGGCGTGTTCCGCGGCCTTGGCAACAAGGGTCGTCTGACGGAGAAGGATGTCGATGCGGCACTACGTGAAATTCGATTGGCGCTACTAGAGGCCGACGTCAACTTTAAGGTAGCAAAAAGTTTTGTCGCAGGCATCCGTGAGCGGGCCTTGGACGATACCGTACTCAAGAGCCTTACCCCCGGTCAGCAGGTCATCAAGATAGCCAACGAGGAGTTGACGGCTCTCCTCGGCGGCGGTATCCAAGAGTTGGCCACTGCTGCGCGGGAGCCATCTGTCATCCTGATGATCGGCCTGAATGGTTCAGGCAAGACGACAACCTCCGCCAAATTGGCGCGACATTTGAAGGAGATAAAAAAGACACCCTTATTGATCGCCGCTGATCTTAACCGTCCGGCCGCCATACAGCAGCTGGTCACGCTTGGGGACCAGATCGATGTTGAGGTCTATTCTGAGAATAGTGCCTCAAATGCGGTGGCTGTGGCACGAAAAGGCGTTCGCCGAGCCTTCGATATGGATGCTAAGTGGGCAATCGTTGACACGGCTGGTAGATTCCAGATCGATGATGGTCTGATGAACGAGTTGGAGGAGATAAAGACAGTTGTCTCACCGGTGGAGACGCTACTCGTGGTCGACGCCATGACTGGACAGGACGCCGTGAACGTGGCCACCGATTTCGACCGCAGGATCGGAATCACTGGGATGGTGCTAACCAAGCTGGACGGTGATGCACGAGGTGGCGCTGCCTTGTCGGTGGTCTCGGTAACAGGGGTGCCCATCAAATTCCTTGGCACCGGGGAGCACATCGACGCTCTGGAGGAGTTCTATCCGGACAGGCTGGCCTCGCGCATCCTCGGGATGGGCGACATGCTTACCCTCATCGAGAAGGCCCAGGCCAACTTCGACGAGAACGAGGCTCTTAATCTCGAGAAGAAGGTTCGCCAGGCCACATTCGATCTTGAGGACTTCCTAGGCCAACTACAGCATCTCAAGAAGATGGGGCCTATGGGGCAGATAATGGACATGATACCGGGCATGGCCTCCGTCAAAAATCGCCTGCCCACAGAAGCGATTGACGAAAACCAGGTAGTGAAAATCGAGGCAGTCATTCAATCTATGACACCATATGAGCGTAGTCGTCCGACGATCATCGACGGTAGTCGCAGGCGTCGCATTGCGAGAGGAAGCGGCACCACGGCCCAGGATGTGAACCAGCTTCTCAACCAATTCAACCAGACCCGGAAGCTAATGCAGCAAATGGCCACAGGCAAAGGGCTGCAGGACATCACCAGAATGTTCCGATGAGTAAAGGAATACAGCAACCTACTTCAATGACTAGAATACTTCGGGCACCTCTTGGTACTGACTGCGAAGAGTGAGGCATCTATGTTGGGCGACGGAGTAGTACGTGGAGGAGTCATATCTCTATAAAACGGACTAGTAGTCCCGCATCTATCCGAGCCACACGCATATCGTAGAGGAGGTCACGCTGATTGCCCTCCGGAACGGACACTCTGTGTTCATCGATTCCACAAGCACCGGAACTGGAAGGATGGAGCGCGGCGACAAGATCGTAGATATTCTGGCATCATTGGATCTATCGCGCTGCCAATACACTACTTCCATCGACTTTGTCAGAGATTACTGCAAGCCATGACCCTTGGGCCATATGGCTCGTCGAAATCATGGCGTTTGTCGGGCGAATCGTGGATTCATCTGGAGCTTCAAGGTCGCCAGTGTTGGTTTCGGTGCGTGACTGGATCATGTGGCGCAATGGTGGAGACAAGATACTAAGTGGTCTTGCCCAGTTCCCAAATTGTAGTCAAGAGTGAGCAGGCTGGTCCATGTTTGCCGAGGAGGTTCGCCAAGCATAAACTCTTGCAAGGAATCTTTTTAGGCGAGCGAGATTAGCCCCCAAGGGCGTGCCTCTTTCATAGTCGAGTGAGCACAGGCCGGCACCCGCGAAATTATTGCAAGGAGCACCTATGCTGACAACTTACAAAATAGATATGCGGCTCAATATCAAGGTGCCCATGAGGGACGGAGTAGAGCTTTCTGCAGATCTGTATCTGCCCCAGGCATCGGGGGCGTTCCCTACGGTTCTGATGCGCACACCATACAGCAACAACATGGACATGATCATTGAGAGAGCCCGTGTTTTTGCCAACGACGGATATGCCTGCGTTGTACAGGACATACGAGGCCGGTGGGATTCAGACGGCGACTATTACCCCTTCCACAACGATGTCGATGATGGATTCGACACCCAGGAGTGGGTCGGTCAGCAGCCGTGGAGCAACGGTAAAATCGGCATGGCTGGCGGATCCTACCTGGGGCTGGTCCAGTGGCTCAGTGCACCGTTGCGTAGTCAGTATCTCACCTGTCTGGCACCACGGGTGATCTGTGGCGACTTTCACGGCGGTCTCGTCTATCCCGGCGGTGCTCTTCAGCTCAATGTAGTGATGACGTGGGGCATGCGTACCAACGGGCGAACGGGCCAGAGCATCGACTACCACGACTGGACCAACGCGTTTCGCGCACTTCCAGTGGGGAATGTGGACCTGCTTGCGGGCCGATCCTTGGACTTCTACAAGGACTGGATCGACCATCCGGCGTATGATGGTTACTGGAAAGCCATCGATGTCGAAGACAAGTGGGACGAGATCGATGTCCCAGCCTTCAATATGGGGGGCTGGTTCGATCTATATTCATCGGATGCCTTCACCAACTTCAATGGCATCCGGCAACGTGGCAGGACCCCGGAGGCGCGGCAGAGCAAACTTGTCGTAGGGCCGTGGCCGCATAGTCTAAGCGTTTCTCCCAAGACTGGGGACGTAGACTTCGGAGCGGGGTCGATGGCGAACCTTGATAAGGAAGAGAAGCGCTGGTTCGACTATTGGCTCAAGGGAATCGACAATGGCATTATGGATGAGCCTCCGCTCCGGCTCTTCATCATGGGCATCAATCAGTGGCGTGACGAGCATGAGTGGCCCTTAGCGCGAACCGACTGGCAGCGGTGGCACCTGCGCTCAGATGGTGATGCCAACAGTGTTCGGGGCGGCGGCCGGCTTTCCATAGATATGCCCGAGGACGAACCACAGGACCGGTTCGTCTATGATCCGGAGTTCCCCGTACAGACGGTGGGTGGTAACAATTGCTGCTCTCCAGATATCGTGCCCTGGGGGCCCTACGATCAGCGGGCGGTAGAGATGCGCAGCGACGTACTGTGCTACACATCCGAGCCGCTCGAGGATGACATGGAGGTGACGGGACCGATCACGATGGTACTTTATGCGGCCACTGACGGTCCGGACACAGACTGGACGACGAAGTTGGTGGACGTGTTTCCCACAGGCTACGCTATGAACCTATGCGATGGCATCTTCCGGGCGCGTTACCGGGAGAGCAGGTATGAGACAAGACTTCTAGAGCCCAACCGAGTTTACAGGTATGAGATCGATGTTGCTGTCACAGGGAACGTCTTTCGGAAGGGCCACTCGATTCGCATCGAAATTTCGTCGTCGAACTTCCCGAGGTTCGATCGTAACTTGAATACAGGTAAAGACTACGGTAAGGATGCCGAGATACGCGTTGCCAGGCAGTCGGTTTACCATACACGTAAGTACCCGTCCCATGTGTTGCTACCAGTGATCCCACGCTAGGCGCACGGAGCTTGTTGGCATGTCAACTTCAGACGCGACCAAAATAACGGGAATACTGACATGTTCTCGCCGTTCATTTTGGTTGTCGTTGGTATCATGTCCGGCCCTGCTAGCTCGAGCTCCACTCTAGGTACCACACCTTGCTCATTGTGGCGGCCATCACAATGACGGCGCTGTAGGTGGCGGTGCGCCACCTTGTGATGCATTTGCTGGCTGGAGAGAAAACCCTCACTATAGGTGTTGGATGAACGGCTGTATTCGTTGACGGTCTATAGCCACTATGCTAATGTGAGAAAACTTTCACGAATGGAATGGATACAGTGAGGGAATTGCTAGCCAGGGTGGGTCGGGGGCATGGTAATAGGGGCAATAAGGCCTTCCAAATTGTGATAGTGGGGACGATTCTGGTGGCGGTAGGCCAGATAACGCTCGGTGGAGTAGTCCGCGTGACGGACTCAGGTCTTGGATGTCCCGATTGGCCGCTCTGCCACGGCAGCATCATTCCGCCTTTTGACTTTCACACTCTTGTCGAGTACTCTCACCGGCTGTCGGCTAGCATGTTGGGGTTTCTGGTTCTGGTTGGAACTATCATAGTCTGGCGGGCTCATTTGCGATGCCAGATAGCTGTCGTTGCCATGACGGTTGCCCTGGCCTTGGTGGGCGTGGCCGCTGTGCTCGGTGGCATCACAGTCCTGACCGAGCTTCAATGGTGGGTGGTGTTGTTGCACTTAGGAATCGCGGAGGGAGTTGTCGCAAGTCTGGTGGTAGCAGCCGTGGTGGGGTGGCAGGGTGGACGCGTGGAGGTTCCAACTGCGGAAAATGCCTTCTCCCTGCGAATGCGGTGGTTGACCGGGCTTGCTATGGTCGGCACATTCTTGCTAATCCTATCTGGCTCTTACATGGTAGGTCGCGGGTACAGTTCATCGTGTTCCACTTGGCCGGGTTGCTTGGGTAGTCTCGTGCCCTCCGGGGAAGCTTACCTTGTCCACATGTCGCATCGTTACATTGCGGGACTCGCGGGAGTGCTGGTGTTGGTGCTGACCGGAGTTGCCTGGTACGAAGCGGTCCGGCCCTGCGTCAAATGGACCATGTTGGTTGTTCTGGCTCTGTTCGTGGGCCAGGGATTGGTCGGGGCCATAACCGTGTGGTCGGAGTTTACATTGGGAATGAGGGTGGTACATCTGATGGTGGCCACAGTCGTTTGGGTCGCTCTTGTGTACGTATCTGTTCTACAAATTCCTGGATGGTCGGCCGCATTAAGGCGGGTCAATGAGAATTCGGGCTCTGTGATCAAACAGGAAGGTACAAGTTCTTGATTGCTCAGGTGTGGGGTTCCCAGTCATTGATTCGTGATTATATTGCTCTCACTAAGCCGCGCATACTCTCGATGTTGCTGCTCACCGCGCTATGCGCCATGTTCTTAGCGACGGACGGGGTGCCGGAAATTACACTGATTGTATGGTTGCTAGTAGGTGGCGCCTTGGCCGCGGGCGGCGCCCATTCTCTGAACCACTATATTGAACGCGACACCGATTCACTGATGCGACGGACTAGGAAGCGCCCTGTGGCCTCCGGGCGAATATCGCCTCGGGAGGCCCTGTGGTTCGGAGTAATCCTCAATGTCATAGCATTCGTATTGCTTATTGTCCTGGTCAACCCGTTGACGTCGATGTTGACCCTTAGCGCCACACTTTTCTACGTGTTTGTATACACCATTGGCCTGAAGCGCTCGACGCCTCAAAACATCGTTATTGGTGGAGCGGCAGGGGCTGTGCCGCCTATGGCTGCTTGGGCAGCTGTGACCAACAGTATTGAATTGCCCGCTATCTATCTATTTGCCATAATCTTTTTTTGGACACCACCCCACTTCTGGGCGCTGGCTCTCATGATCAAGGACGACTATTTGAGCGCAGGAATCCCGATGATGCCGGTGGTACTTAGTGTAAAAGAGACCAAGCGCCAAATCCTGCTGTACACATTCATACTCGTCGCGCTGACGCTGATGTTCGTCACAACCTCCGTGGTGGGGTGGTTCTACTTCGCTATAGCGACCGTAGTGGGTCTCGGGTACATCTACTACACGTGGCGGCTCTATTCACTGCCAGATATCAGGGGCGCAAAGAGCGCATATCTCTTCTCTCTACTTTACCTGGCGCTGATCTTCATCGGAGTGGTGGCGGATGTCTACATTAGTATCTAAAGCAGTGTTGACGATCTCTCCATTCAATTCAAATAGATCGGTTGCCCGGGGGCTGTATTCGCTCGATTCTAGCTCGCGCTGATGCTTGACTGACCAAGGTTCTGTCTGATAGATTTTTCTTCAGTGCACGAGATATTGCACGAGACGTTAACTAGTTTCATGAAGGAGACCTAGCCCCTACTGATGTCAACTTTAAGCAGCCGCTCCAAGGTCTATTTGGGAGGGATGCTATTATTAGTAAGCGTAGCTTTGCTAGTGGGTTGTACCCCGAGTGATTCCCAGTCTACCTTCGACACGGTGGGACCGGTGTCACGCTCGCAACTGGTCTTGTTCTACTGGATATTCTGGGCCGCAGTTGTAGTATTTGTAGTAGTCGGGGGAGTGCTCGCATACATTAGCCTACGCTTCCGTAGACAGTCCTCCGACGTAGATCCAGTTCAGACGCATGGCCATACGAAGCTGGAGATCGGATGGACCATCGTTCCGATACTGTTGCTGGCCGTAGTCGCCGTCCCCACTGTGCTTACAATTTTCGACAACGCCAACTCGCCTGAGCCTGGGGCTCTGACCGTCGAGGCCGTGGGTCACCAGTGGTGGTTCGAATTCAAGTACCCGCACCCAACCGAACCTGGCGAGGAAGTGGTGACGGCCAATGAGATGCACATACCGGTCGGCGAGGTAGTCAACATCAAACTCGACTCGAAGGACGTGCTTCACAGCTTCTGGATTCCAAAGATCGCCGGTAAGGTCGACATGGTGCCCAACAGTGTGAACACCATGTGGATCCAGTCCGACGAGGCTGGAGAGTTCTTCGGTCAGTGCGCGGAATTCTGCGGCGAGGCGCACGCGCTCATGAGGTTCCGTGTGATCGCCGAACCCCGGGCCGAGTTCGACACTTGGTTGTTGGCGCAGGCATCGCCGGCGATGGACCCTGTCGAGCCTCTGGCCGCAGAGGGACAGGCTCTATTCGAGGGTAATGACGCCTTGTGCTGGGCTTGCCATACAATTGAAGGCTCGTCAAAGTCACGAGGGTCTTTGGGGCCTAATCTCACCCACTTGGCTGGAAGGGGAATGATCGCCGCAGGCATTGTTGAGAATAATCAGGAGGGGCTACGAGCCTGGCTGGAAGATCCCTGTGATGTCAAGCCTGGCAACGCTATGTGCAAGGGTGCAGCGGTGTATACTGATCCTGATCGTGCGCTCACGGAGTCGCAGATTTCGTCACTGGTGGCATACCTGCGGAGCTTGAATTGATTAACCCAAGTTTCGACAAATGCGGCCAGGTAACAGGCGGAACTACCTGCGAAACGCTAGGGGGCCAAGGATGACCTCAATATCGCTACCCATTCCCGCGCGTCCGGTCCATCCCGCTGGAGTGTGGGGGTGGATCACCACCGTTGATCACAAGCGAATCGGCATCATGTATGGGATCACCTCATTTGTGATGTTCTTGATAGGCGGACTTGAGGCGATGTATATGCGCGCCCAGCTTGCTCGGCCAAGTCAGGATCTGGTCAGCCCGGAGGTGTACAACCAACTTTTTACGATGCATGGCACGACCATGATCTTCCTGGCGATTATGCCTATGGGTGCGGCTTTCTTCAACTATTTAATTCCCCTGCAGATTGGCGCCAGAGACGTGGCGTTCCCGCGCCTTAACGCCTTCAGCTACTGGACCTTTCTGGCCGGGGCGCTGATGCTTAACTTAAGTTGGTTCCTGGGCGGGTCTCCCAACGCCGGTTGGTTCGGATACGCTCCGTTGACGAGCAGTGCCTTCAATCCAGGCTCCGGCATTGACTTTTGGATACTCAGTCTCCAGATCCTCGGGATCGCGTCATTGGCCGCCGCGTTCAACTTCATAGTGACCATAATTAATATGCGGGCTCCAGGCATGTTGTTGATGCGAATGCCCCTGTTTACCTGGATGACCTTGATAACCTCATTTCTACTGGTGCTGGCATTTCCGGTGATAACTGTGGCACTGATCCAGCTCATGTTCGACCGCCAATTTGATACCAACTTCTTCGTGCCTGCGGCGGGGGCTAGTCCCATACTATGGCAGCACTTATTCTGGATATTTGGCCATCCGGAAGTGTACATCTTGATCCTACCCGCGATGGGTATCGTATCTGAGATCATCCCGACGTTCTCGAAGAAGCCGATGTTCGGTTACCCGGTAGTAGTACTATCCGGACTCGTCATTGGATTCATGGGCTGGATGGTGTGGAGCCATCACATGTTTACTGTTGGACTCGGACCAGTGGCGAATTCGGTCTTTGCTCTAACGACTATGGCCATCGCCGTGCCCACCGGGGTCAAGATATTCAACTGGATGGGCACCATGTGGCGTGGCTCGATCGATTTCAAGACGGCCATGCTCTTTGCAGTCGGGTTCATTTGGTTGTTCGTAATAGGTGGCCTGAGCGGTGTGATGCACTCATCTGCCGCCTCCGACGCGCAGCAGCAGGACACCTACTTCATCGTTGCTCACCTACACTACGTGCTCTTCGGTGGCAGTATTATGGCGCTGCTGGCCGGGATTTACTATTGGTTCCCCAAATTCACTGGCCGCCTCATGGACGAAACCCTAGGGAAGATCAACTTCTGGTTGATCTTCATTGGCATGAACATCACATTTTTCCCTATGCATTTTACCGGACTTAACGGAATGCCTCGCCGAATCTATACCTATGATTCCGGGATGGGCTGGGATCTGTGGAATGCGGTGTCGTCTGCGGGGGTGCTCATGCTGGCCGCTGGGATACTGTTGTTCTTGCACAACGCGATCAAAAGCGCTAGGAATGGTGAGAAGGCGTCGGCTGACCCTTGGGACGGTCGCACTTTGGAGTGGTCCATCTCCTCGCCTCCGCCTGAGTATAACTTCGAGCAGATCCCGACTGTCCACGGTAGAGACCCCTACTGGGCCCAGAAACGTGAAGGGATTGCCACCGTTCCCGTCGCGGGCGGTTCAGGCGAGGAGGGCGGTCATTCGATACACATGCCGCAGCCGTCTTACTGGCCCTTCGTGGTCTCAGTCGGCCTGTTCGTCGCCGCTTTCGGTATCCTGTACCTAGCAAACTTTTTCAAATTCGGACTCGCCTTCGGCCTCCTGGGCACTGCCATTACGATGGTGTCCATATACGCCTGGTCCTTGGAGCCCGTAAATGATCCTGTCGACAGTGCAGTCCACTAACGGAGTCTGGTAATTTGGCCGAAGCAGACGCGGCGATACACGAAGAGCATGAACAGACCTCGACGGGCCTGAACCACAGAAAGCTCCTTATGTGGGCTTTCTTGGGTTCGGACTGCATGTTCTTTGGTTCACTCATAGCTACGTATGTGGTTTATCAAGGGAAGAGCGTTAGTGGCATCCTCCCTGTAGATGTGTTCAGCATACCAATCACGTCGGTTAGCACTTTCGTGCTGCTCATGAGCAGCATGAGCATGGTGTTGTCCTATGCGGCGCTCAGACAAGGAAAAATTGACTCGTTCCGTATCTGGATCTTCTCTACTGCCATCCTAGGCATGGTCTTTCTGGCCTTCCAGGTATTCGAATTCAGGCACTTCGTACATGAGGGATTGACGCTCCAGAGCAACCTCTTCGGCACGACTTTCTTCGTACTGACCGGATTCCACGGGGCTCACGTGACCTTGGGTGTTATCTGGCTATTGTCTCTGGGGTTCCACTCGTTTGGTGGTGGTGTGAGGCCGGAGACGCATCTGGATGTTGACCTCGCCGCGCTCTACTGGCACTTTGTCGACGTGGTCTGGATCATTATTTTCACAGTGGTCTACTTGTTCGGTGTATTCCCCGGATTGCAATAGCGAGGGTGTGCAGAGGGGCGGAATCTCTTATGCTGGGAGAGTGAGATAGGGCCCTTTGACCGCTAATAATTCCCTTTAAGAGTGGTCTTGTGATCTTCACAAGGGACAAACGGACAGGTGATAGGGTCCCTGACGAAGTCTGGGCCTTTCAGGAACGATAGACGTAGACGAGGGAGAGACATGGCAAACGACTCAGCAACAGAAGCGCAGGGAGGCCGGATCCACACCGGACACCCGACACCACTAACCTACTTCAAGGTTGCAATGACTTTGTCGATTATCACTGCCATCGAGGTCGGAGTTTTCTATATAGAGGATCTAGGTAAAGGGATTATTCCAGTCCTGGTGATTCTCTCTGCAGCCAAGTTTGCTCTGGTCGCGATGTTCTATATGCATCTTCGCTACGATTCCCGAATCTTCTCCTGGCTGTTCGTAGGGGGCATCGCGCTCGCTATCAGTGTTACTTTTGCCGTTCTGGCGCTGTTTCAGTTCTTTGCCTAGTGGCCCCTGGGGGGTCAAGTAGGAGCGTTCCACGTGGGGGGGTCGATCTGGTTTCTCTGGCATGGTCACACAGATGCTCTGATCGGCCTCGCGGTCGTTCAGGGCCTGTACCTTCTTGTGGTCGGTCCCATTAGAGAGAGACTTGGCCTCGCCGAGAGTGTTGATCCACGGCAGGTGGCGATCTTTACCGCGGGCATAATAGTCATCTTTGTCGCGCTGCTTTCGCCGTTGCATGTCCTGAGCGACAACTATCTTTTTAGCGCGCACATGGGTCAGCACGTGCTGCTGACCTTGGTGGCTCCGCCGCTGCTCATCTTGGGTGTACCGGATTGGTTAGTGCGCTGGATTTTGAGGCCGGGCCCCGTCTTTATCGCGGCGCGGATACTAACACACCCTGTCGTGGCGATCGTACTGTTTAACGTCATTTTTTCAATATGGCATCTGCCTGCGGTGTATAATTTGTCGGTTACGAACCACGGGGTTCATATTGCTGAGCATCTTTCGTTCATTAGCGCTGCGCTCATCATGTGGTGGCCGATTGTGAGTACAATGCCGGAACTTCCTCGTCTTTCCCATCCAATTCAGATGATCTACCTGTTCACCATGTCTGTGGCACAGATAATCGTGTTTGGGCCGGTCACGTTTGCGAGCGAACCTTTGTACCAATGGTACATTGATGCGCCACGGATATGGTCGATCTCGCCGTTATCGGATCAGCAGATTGGCGGGGTGATCATGAAGGTAGGTGGAGGTTTCCTGTTCATGACGCTGCTGGTAATCGCCTTTTATCGTTGGTACAAGAGTGAGCAGGAGGAGGCCGACCAGCGACACTAACATGAGGTTATAGCCAGGTTCATGCCAGGATGAACGCTCTCGATAATTGACATTATCTAACCATGGTACCGGGGTTTCTTGTAGGCGATGTGTTCCAGAAGTCCATATGAAAGGACAATAACCGATGAAAATGAATAACAAGGCGCTGTGGTTCCCGGCGTTGGCCGTACTGATTGTTTTTGTAGTCGCCGTGGGGCTTGGCATCATATTCAAGTTGATCTACGATGGGGCGGGGGAGTGGGGAGTCGTAGGGTTCGGATCCGCTTTGGTGGTCTGCGTCCCGGCCTTGGCCGCGTTCGGACAACGTATGGTGGAGAAAAACTAGTTTAGTTCGGTATGGTCACACGGTTGTCGATAATGGCTGGATCCGCCGTTCTATTCGCTCTGGTTGCCGTCGCCTGCATTGGGGATGAGTCGTTGAAGGGGACGGTTCTTGATGGAGATCCGGCTCCTCTTTTTGATCTGCGCAATCAATTTGATCAGGTAGTGGCTCTGGACGACTATTCAGGAGATGTCGTCCTGTTGACATTCCTATATACCTATTGCCTCGACGTGTGTCCTGTTGTGACGGACCACCTACGTACTGTCCACGAACTGCTACTGGACGATTCTAAGCGGGTGAATTTCGTTGCCATCAGCGTGGATCCTGAGAGGGACACCGTCGAGCGGGCCCTCGAATATTCTGAGCTGTGGCGCATGCTCGATAAATGGGACTTCCTGGTGGGCCAGCCGAATGTACTGGCCCCAATTTGGTCGAGTTACTATTTGGACCCTCAGCAGATCAAATGGACAGATGGCGATGGACCAGCCCCAGTGGGTCAAGGCGATGCCAGCACTAAGGTGTTCAGACGCCAGATCTCCAAACAATACGAAGTGGGCCACGTGACGCCTGTCTACCTGTTGGATAATCAGAGGCGTATGAGGGTCTTGTTCACTCCACCACTGGTCCCGAGTGAAATCGTTCACGATATTCGAGCACTATTGGACTAAAGGTCCTGTATGTGTTCTGCGCGAATGTTGGGGCGAGGGTTGAGTTGCTATCTCTCCAGGATTGTCCCAGGTGAGACAGATCAGAATCAGACTCCAGAGCCGAGAATCTGATCTCCACTTTCAACCCTTGAGCAAGAAGATTGCGGCTTTTATGACCGCGCACTCCTGAATTTGTTCGTCTCCGTCGGGCTACATCGCCCAAGAAGACGATTTGAGCTTGGTGTAAGAGATGCGACATTGCGCGGAAGTTACACGACCACCACGTCGTTCTCCAGTATTCCGATACCTTGAATTTCGATAGTGATCACATCATCCTCCGCCAGGGTGAAGTCGGGCGGCGGCACTACGGGCGTGCCAGTGAGTACGGCAGTCATATTGGGGATGGTGTTGTGGCGGCGAAGCCAGTCCCAGAGCTCCTCGCACTTCCGTGCCATCAGTGAAGTTGAGGTCTCACCTTTGAAGACTTCTGTCCTTTCTCGGGACACGATACAGCGTATCGACAGATCGTGTGGGTCGACGATAGTCTCGGGGGTTACGAAACAGGGACCGATTGCGCAGGAACGATCGTAAACTTTAGCCTGGGGTAAGTACAACGGGTTCTCCCCCTCGATGGAGCGGCTGCTCATGTCGTTGCCGATGGTGTAGCCGACGATTTCTCCTTTGAAAATAACGAAAGCTAGTTCTGGCTCGGGAACATTCCACTCCGAGTCAAGGCGTATGCCTACCGACTCGAAGGGTCCAACGCACCGTTCGGCGGTTGCCTTTAAGAATAACTCCGGGCGCTCAGCTGAGTAGATCTTCGAGTAGACATCGGGTGTCTCGCTCTCTCGACGCCTCTCCAACTCGCTGGATTTGTAGGTGACTCCGGCGGCCCACACCTCCGGTGGGTCGAAAGGTCTATCCAACCACAAATCGCCGGCCGCACTCCGGGAATCATCCATGATCTGGCCTAGCTCGTAGATCTCAGGGCTCTTCCCTTCAACGAGCCGCTGCACTAGAGTGTCGATAGACACATCTGAGAGGTACGATGCGCGAACTAGTTCCTCGACATCGATCATGTCCTCATCTACCGACGTGAGATCGGCAAGCTTGCCGTCGCTGGTCTCGACGGCAAGTCGCTGTGAGCCCGCTGTATCGATCAGTCTGTAGTATCTCAATGGGCGCTCCGTTGGTTAGATACCGTACAGTTCGGTCCATAGTTATGATAGGAAAGGAAATATATGTACACACTTCAGTCACAGAAAGGGGCTCAAGCCCCTGGCACGTACCATCATAACAGGGGGAGGTTTTCATTTTCAGGGGAAGTTCTCATACAATTTGAGGGGAGGGGATAGTGCGCGCAGAATCTTGCTCACTACATCCTGTCCAGCCCGCAGTTCGTATATTACCGCAGCACCCGTTGACAATGGATTGATTGGCAGCTATTATTTGGCCAGATTCAAGGGGTGCAAAGCAGTGGGTTTGGTCTGGTTCGCCAACTGCGCCGAGGTATTGAGCTAGATGGCAGGTAGGGCCATCGTTCAGAAGCGACTCCCCTTCTCTGACTATCCCCAAAAGCCCAGTAGCGTCCGAGCCGGTACCTGCCCTTTCCGTCCACGGTTGTCTCGTGTTGTGATCGTCCAATGACCAAGTTCATATTCGTGACCGGCGGCGTGGTCAGCTCTGTGGGAAAAGGGATTACGGTCGCATCGATTGGGCGAATCCTGAAGAGCCGTGCAAGCTCGCTGTCCGTCCTCAAACTCGACCCTTACCTGAACGTGGATCCTGGTACGATGTCGCCTTATCAACACGGCGAAGTCTTCGTCACGGCGGATGGCTGCGAGACGGACCTGGATTTGGGCCATTACGAGCGGTTCATCGACATCAATCTGACACGGCTGTCCAATGTCACGGCCGGGCAAATATATAGCGACGTGATTGCACGGGAGCGTCGAGGCGAATATCTCGGCGGCACGATTCAATCGGTACCTCACGTGACGGATGCCATAAAGCAGCGCATCCGTCAGCTTGCTAATGAGTCTGGCGCCGAGGTCATAGTCGTGGAGGTCGGGGGCACCGTGGGCGATATCGAGGGACTGCCTTTTCTCGAGGCCATCCGACAGATGCGCAACGAGGTTGGTAGAGACAACGTATTCTATGTCCACGTTACCTACCTACCCTTCATATCTGCCACGGGGGAACTCAAGACCAAGCCGACTCAACACAGCGTGCGGGAGTTACGGGGCATAGGGATTCTGCCCGACTCCATCGTGTGTCGCAGTGATCACCCAGTAGAGGATGGGATCAAGGACAAGATTGCCGTGCACTGCGACGTGTCACGGCGGGGCATCATCGGCATGCCTACCGTCTCGACTGTCTATGAGGTGCCGTTGCTCCTTGAGGAAGAGGGGCTTGGCGAGTTATTGGTGGAGAGTCTCGACCTGTCCACTACTCCAAAGGATCTCACCTGGTGGAGCAATATGGTCGAGCGCGTCCAGCAGCCGAAGAACGTACTATCGATTGCTATTGTGGGTAAGTACATTGATCTGCAGGACTCATATCTGTCGGTGAAGGAGGCACTCCTCCACGCGGGGTTGGTCCAGAATTGCGAGGTGGAACTGCAATGGGTGGCGGCTGAGGACGTTACCGAGAATGGGCCCGACCAATATCTTAGTACCGTGAATGGCATAGTTGTACCTGGTGGATTTGGCGCGAGGGGCGTCGAGGGCATGATCGATACGGTCCGATATGCCAGGGCCAACGAGGTGCCGTACCTCGGCCTTTGTCTGGGGATGCAAGTGATGGTGGTGGAGGCCGCACGTACAATGCTGGGCCTGCCGGAGGCTAACTCCACCGAGTTCGACCCCAATACCCCGGATCCTGTCATAGACCTGATGCCTGATCAGCGAGACATCACAGAGATGGGCGGAACGATGCGGCTGGGTGTGTATCCCTGCCAGATCGAAGACGATAGTTGGGCACAGCGTGCGTATGGGCAGGCCTTGGTCTATGAGCGTCATCGGCACAGGTACGAGGTCAACAATGGATATCGTGAAGCCTTTGAATCCACAGGTATGTGGCCCACGGGGCTTTCGCCGGACGGGAGGCTCGTGGAGATAATGGAGTGGTCGGACCATCCCTTCATGGTCGGTGTCCAGTTTCACCCTGAGTTCTTGTCGAGGCCAGACAAGGCACACCCACTGTTCAGAGAGTTTATAGGGATTGCCAGTAAGACGCTGCGCGAGGGCGGCCAGCATGAACTCCCCCTTGTTGCATCTAAGTCAACCCAAAAGGTGTAGACTTGTCCCTGGACGGTGTGCTATGCTCATCTGGTCCACCTCGTCACTTTCCCATTACAGTTGATGTTCGGAGCGCATCGCTGGTGATCCAATTAGAGCCTCCGGCATCCACCTACCAGATGTAGGACGCCGCTCTCCCCGCGACTCCATGTTATCGAGTTAGCGGGCTGACCATCCGGGGCAAGAAGTTGATCCCTACCCTGGAACTTCTTGAGGTCAAACACTGTCTTGTGCACCGATGATGTTGAAATGAGCCATGAGGCAGGGGTGGGCGGAATCCGGTGGTTATGGCGGTTATTAGAAACGCGCCACTGCAATGTTTGTGTGCTAGTGCGACAGCATGCTCGTCCAGGTACACTCACGATTCGTGGCTGTACACACGGCACAGTGATCATACTGTAAAGTCAAACTGTTGGGAGTATCGAAGAAGTAACGCTACCATGGGGATAGAAGTAAGAGGGCCATCGCTGGTTTGTGGTCCATCAAAAAGGAAATGAGATGACTGAGAGCAACGGACATGTAATAGCGCGTGGTATCCTCTCCAAAACCAACGACGGCTACGGATTCTTGAAGTCCGACAAGTCGGATCGATCATCGGATGAGGGCAACCGTGTCGCCGCCGGGGACGTCTATGTGTCCCAGTCCCAGATCAGGAGGTTTGGCCTCAGGTCCGGAGACCAGGTGGCGGGTCAGGTTCGTCCTCCCAAGGACGGGGAGCGCTATTTTAGTCTGATCCGAGTCGAAGCTATCAACGACATTGATCCGGATGCCGCCCGGACCCGTCCGCACTTCGAGGAATTGGTCCCGATATTTCCAGAGCAGCGTATCGTTCTTGAGACAGAGCCGAAGGAACTATCGACCCGAGTTATCGATATGATCTCACCTATAGGCCGTGGTCAGCGCGGTCTCATAGTCTCGCCGCCCAAGGCAGGCAAAACAACCCTTTTGAAACAGATCGCAAATGGGGTTTCTAGGAATTCCTCCGAGATCCACTTGATGGTTGCTCTGATAGGGGAGCGGCCCGAGGAAGTCACTGATATGAGTCGATCTGTTGCCGGCGAGGTGTTTAGTTCGACCTTTGACGAGCCGGTTGAAGACCATTGTAGGGTGGCGGAGTTGGCTTTGGATCGAGCCAAACGGCTCGTTGAAGCAGGACGTGACGTGGTGTTGCTCCTCGATAGTTTGACGCGACTGACACGTGCATATAACTTGGCTGTGCCCACCAGTGGTAGGACTCTATCCGGCGGCATAGACCCTGTGGCGCTATACCCGCCGAAGCGATTCTTCGGTGCCGCGCGCAACGCCGAGCACGGCGGCAGCCTAACAATCATCGCGGCCTGTTTGATCGATACTGGCAGCCGTATGGACGATGTTATTTATGAGGAGTTCAAGGGTACCGGCAATATGGAGGTGCACTTGGACCGTAAGTTATCGGAGAAAAGAGTGTTCCCTGCCATCGACATTTCTAGGAGTGGTACACGCCGAGAGGAAGTGCTCTTAGACGAGTACGAACTCAAGCAAGTGTGGTTATTGCGCCGTATGGTCAGTATGATCAGTACCGACTCCATCCAGAGCGCAGAGGCGACAGGCAAAGTGCTCGAGCGACTCAAGAAGACCAAGACCAACAAGGATTTTCTCGACAATCTCGGCAAGGATGCAGCTTAGTGATCCGGCAGGTATTAACACAAGAAATATAGGCAAAAATCCTTATTGACAACGAAGGATCGGCTACGATATAGTTGCGCTTGATTTCTGTGATCCGTGCCCAACAATCCGACGGTGCGAGCGTAACAGGCGCCAAGCCGCAGAGACGGTTCTGGATATCTACGCAAGCAGCCCCGTGGCTACTTGACAACATATGGTGAATGGTGTACAAACTAAACTGCCGAAATGAGCGAGAGTACAAGGGTTTAACGGCGCCCCTAAGCGCCGAGCCGAGGGAGGGGCCTTCGGTTCCTGGGGAGATATATTCGTCCCAGGATTTTCTTTGTTCCAAACGAAATCCCAGTTCAAGTCTTTAAGCTGTAGCACGCGGAAATATTTAAGGGGGTAGGCTTGTGAAGCATCCATTGAGAACTCTGTCCATCATGGTGGCCTTGGGGCTGCTGGTGGCCGCAATAGCGGCGGGCCCGGTCTTTTTCGGGGCACAGCCGGTGGAAGCCGCAACGGTGACCATCGCCGAAAACGAGGTCGAGTTCGCCACGGCTGCGGGTGTTGACGTCAGCTCCGCCAAGCCGAACTCGACCACGACGATCTTTATTCGGGACGATGCGCTTGAGCCCACCAAGAGTGGCACTGCGGCGTTCAGCGGAATCCCGACCGACTCGAAATTCTTTGATATCGCCAACGGTACTGCGGGTACTGCGGCGGGCACCGCTACATCGACTGGTGTAACTGTAGTGGTGACGGCGGCGGATTATGCCACGACTTCACCTAGCAGCACGCCGTTAACGGGCAATCCGACTGCTACGGTCGGGACGGCAAGCTCGTTCGTCGTTGGCTCTGACGTGGATGCCGGGACGTTCACTCTCCTGGTAGCCGCTAATGCCACGACCACCGGTACCTTCTCGTACCATATTCAGGACGTGTGGGCAGGTACCGACTCAACTTTGAGGCGAGCCAGGGTCATCAGCACGTCTGACCCTGCGGGCGAGTATGTCACGATTTCTGAGGTAGCCTCGGCCACCGATTCCACGGCCGATGCGACGTCCAGAGTGTTCAGCGGCCTCGCGTTCTTGTCTTCTGACGCGGCGACCCAGGGCACCAACAGCGACGGTGTGTGGGTGCAGGATGCCGACACGCTGACGGTTCAATATTTGGACTCTGCGGGGACGGTAGTGGACAGCGACACCGTGACCATTGACGGCGTCAAGCCCACTATTTCCGCGATTGTGCCGGCGGACGGGAGCGTTACTAACGTAGCCAACCCGACTGTCACCTTTGACGTAACCGACACAGGATCGGGAATTTCCACGACTAACTTCGCCACGGACTTGACCCTAGCGATCAATGGGACAGCGGTTTCGAACATCTCGTTCCAGGCCATCGCGGACGGGTTCCGAGCCATCTATGCGTCAGGCGTAGCATGGACTACGGCGACTTCCACTACGGGCGGATTTGCCGTCACGGATAGTACGGAATTTAGCTTGACGATTACCGCTACTGACCAGGCGGGTAATACCCAGACGGTGGAGACCACCGCTGCTAACATCACGATTGACAAGACCGCACCAGTGCTAGCGTCAGCTGCAACAGGCGCGGCGAATACGGCCATCGTGGTGACCTTCAGCGACACTGTGGGACTTGACTCCGCCACAATTGATGCCGCCGACTTTACAGTGGCTGGTACTACTGTATCCGCCGCTGCGGTGGATGCTGACAACAAGAACGTGGTCAATCTGACAGTCGCTGCAATGGATTCTGATTTGAAGCCTACGGTAACGGTTTCGAACGTTAGCGACACAGCCGGGAACACGGTCACGGCTGCTTCTGTGGTGACCGCTACTGACGGCGTAAAGGCTGTACAATCCGATCTGACTGTTGACAAGGACTTGGCCATCTTGGCTGACGTAGTGACGACCTCTGTTGGCACTGACGAGAAGTTGGCCGTTGACTGGCCATTAGTCACGCTGGGCGGTCCGAGTGGGGCTAGCAGCAACGGTGCACTCACTGTGACGTCGCCAACGCCCAATAACTTCGAAGCCGCGGCAACGGTTGCTGCTGGCGATACTACGGGTACCTATGGTGTGTCCGTCCAATTCAAGGATTTGGGTAACAACCTGAGCGATAACTTGACGGATGTCACAACGGAGACGCCGACCATCAGTGGCGCGGTCCTGACATTAGCTAACGGTCCTCTAGGTGACACAGACTTTAGTGGTAGCGTAGATGCATCCGATGTCACCGTCTTCATGAACGCGACGACTACCGGAGTACCATCCATTAGCGCCATTGACGCCAGTGCTAGGACCATTACACTCTCTAGCGCGGCGACGACGACCCATGCATGGACTGTTACGTATAGTTACACGCCGGACACAGTCGAGGTTGACCAGTCCGCTCCTACGGTGACCGTCGATCCCGATGGTACGGCAGACGTGCAGAATCAGTCACCGTTTGTTCGCCTTATCTTTGACGAAGATGAGTACCCTGGCGACAGCTACACGACGGTGACGCTGACGAAAGCCGAGCTTACGGATCCGGATGCGGTCACCACGGATATCTTGGCTGACTTCTCCACCGGTGACGACATTGAGTTCATCTGGGCAGCCGCTGACTTGGCCTTGGGCGCGTACACCTTAAAGGTGAGCGCTACTGACTCGGCAGGCAACGCGCTAACCGATTCTAGCCATACGTTTACAATAGCGAAGCGCACGGTTAGTCTCGCCATCAGGCCGGGCTGGAACCTTGTGTCCCTCCCTGACTCACCGGATGCTACAGCGTCAGGTGTGAACGATGTGTTCACCTCCGACAAGATCGACGTTGTGCTGAGTTACGACGCTGTACGCAACAACTGGTATAGCGCTACACGACAGGCCGATGGTACCTTGGGTAGGCCTGGTAGTGGACTCGCTCTAGAGACCGTAACGACAGGCAAGGGTTACTGGGTCCATTCGACTGCGGTTGTAACGCAGACGGTAGACGTACCTGGTCTAACACCAGGTTCGCCGTCCCAGCCACCGAGTTTTGCTATGACGAGGGGTTGGAACTTGGTGTCCTACACGACATCCGACCTCAGCGTGACTACGATCGACGTCGATAGCTACTTCACTGGACTCGATTGGTCCAGGGCGTTCGGATACGACAATGCGACGAACAAGTTCACCAGCCTACTGCCGGACACTTCGAATACGGTGGCACTAGGCAAAGCGTACTGGGTGTTCTTGAACAAGGCTGGTACTCTAGTTCCCCCGTAGGTCGGGAATGGTACTGAGTCTGAAAGATAGTACTGGGATAGCATAGTAAGCCTCCCTCCTCCGTCATGGGGGAGGGAGGCTTTTTTTTGGGGAGCAAGAGAAGATGAGGCGACACATTCTCGTACGACCTGTAGTGGTCCTGCTAATGGTTGCCATTGCCATCAACCTTTTCGTTGATACTGCGCGCGCGCAAGTTCCTCCGATCCCAGCTGTTTTCTCAGGTACAGCGACCGTTGCAGGCCAACCGGTCCCGGATGGCCAGTTCATTGTTGGGAAAGTGGGCTCCTACCTATCTGAACCTGCCCTGGTAACTGATGGATTCTACGATCTGGTAGTAGCTCCTCAAGATCCCACTTTGATCAGTAAAAAACTCGTGTTTATCTTGGGTAACCAGGTGGAGGCCCATCAGACGTTGAATTTTGTTCCTGCGTCTGTAGACCTGGATTTTAACCTGACGTTCTCTAGACTTCCCGACCCAACGCCGACCCCAACCCCTACGGCGACAAATACCCCACGTACCGCGCCAACAATCGTATATTCTGGCTCGATTGTCGTTGCTGGGGGCGACGTGCCGGCTGATGCGGTTCTGGTTGTGAAGGTGGGTTCCTATCAGTCTTCCCCAGCTTTGGTAGAAGGCAACAATTACAGGGCCCTAGTGGTTGACCCGCAGAATGGAGAATTGCTTGGACAGCCGTTGGTGTTTTCACTGAATGGCTTTTCGGCTTCTCAAGAATCAATCTACGAAGAAGGTGTGACGAGCCGTACCCTTGACTTGATATTCATTGGATTGCCGCTGCCAACCGCCATCCCGACCCTGACACCTACCGCGACACCTACCGCGACACCTACCGCGACACCTACCGCGACACCTACCGCGACACCT
>CAYLLU010000001.1:0-106641 GCA_964384845.1 uncultured Dehalococcoidia bacterium | reverse complement strand
GTTGCGTGTTTCTTTTGTACAAAACGATCTGTGCTGTCAGGGTCGCTCCAATAATACCGTGACCCCCATGTCCCGATACCTCTGTCTCTCCTCAGGGACGTAATTACGGAAGCAGACCGCGACGTCTGAATCCCTAAGTTGCTCCACGACATGGCGCACGCAATCGTCTACAGTTTGGAATGGGTGGAGCGGGTGCGCCTCCATACTGAAAGACAGGTCCGCAGGGCCGAATGATAAACAGTCCACGCCAGGCTTCGCCAGGTTTTTCGCGTTGGTAACGGCGTCGACGGACACGATCTGTACCCACTGTACGCCTGTCTCGGCCCACAGCCTTGCGTACTGCAGTCGCTCCTCTCTGCCTTTAAACCCTACACGCATTGTGCCTCCCCAACTACGCAAGCCGGTCTGAGGGTAGTAGAAGTTGTCAAGGGCCATGTTCACCGTCTCAACGGTCTCGACCTGAGGCACTTCAATCCCAGAAGGTCCTAGATCCAGGTAGTTCCCGACCAATACAGCATCGCGAGTGTGCTTTAGTCGAACCCATGTAGGCACACCCATATCATTGGCGATCCCACAGAACTCGGCCAATCTTTCCTCGTTGAATGGGGAATGCTGCGCGTCGACCCATACGTAATCATAGGGGCCCGACTCGATGATAGCGGCTAGCTTGTCCTTCTCAACGTCCATCGCAACAATAACTCCAAGGACATGCTCGCCCTTGCGGATCCGTTCTTTCAGGTTCGCCATCGGCACCTCTCCTGGTAGCTAATTCACGCGGGGGGACTTGTGTCCGTGCCCGAGCACGGTCATTATACGCCTGCCCGCTCCAGCTTGTATCCCTATAGTCCGTCGCGTTGACCCATCCCCGAGGTAAATCTATAATCGGGCCAACTCCCGACGAACCCCACTCGAGGCGTGCACAATGATCCCGCTGAAACTCAGCGTCAAAAATTTTATGTGCTATAGAGACGATGTTCCCTCTCTCGACCTTGAAGGCATCCACGTCGCCTGCCTGTGCGGAGACAACGGCCACGGCAAGTCTGCGCTGCTCGACAGCATCACCTGGGCACTTTGGGGGAAGGCAAGGGCCAGCACTCAGGAAGAACTGATCCACCAAGGCCAGCAGGATATGGCCGTGGAACTTGAGTTCTCCGCCAGGGACCAGACATACCGGGTCAGTCGTAGATACGCTCAACGCGGGAAGAACGGCACAACCATCCTAGAATTACAGGTAGCTAACGGCGATGAATTCCGGGCAATTACTGGAAATTCGGTCCGAGACACCGAGGCCCGCATTCGAGACCTTCTACACATGGATTACGACACCTTCGTCAACACTGCCTTCCTACTACAGGGCAGGGCAGACGAATTCACCAGGGCCAGTCCCGCAAAGCGCAAAGAGGTTTTGGCCGAAGTTCTCGATCTATCCCATTACGAGACACTTGAAGACCGCGCCAAACGACACAGCCAGGATGCCCGCGACCGTATAGTCGCCGCCGACAATGCCATAGACCTACGTCGACAGGAACTGGCGCAAAGGCCTGAGCACGAAACCCAGCTTGCTGAGGTCAGCGCGTTGCTAGAACGCTTGGTGCCAGAGCTTTCGTCCAGTAGAGATCACACTGACACCCTCCGTGATCGTGTCGGAGCGTTGAAAACTCGCAGGCAGGAGTTGGACAACCTCGACCGCCGGATCTCCGATAGGCGACGCGAGATCTCGGATCTGGAACAGCGACAGCGAGTACACGGATCTGCAGTTGCAGAGTTTGAAGAGTTAGTGGGTCGAGAGCAAGAGGTGAGACGGCAACACGCAGAGCTGGAAATTGCTAGGGCGGACCTTGACCGGCTTGCCCGGGCGGCATTCGGCGCGACAGAGCTCGGGCAGGAGCGCGCAAGGCTAGTTGCAGAGGTCGCTGTACAACTGGAGCGTCTGTCCAGTAGCGCTGTCCAGCTCGACCGTACCATACGGGACGACCTGGAGCCCAGGGCTAGGAATCTGCCAGAGATCGAAGTGGCGTACAACGCGTTGACTGCGGAGCAGGCCGCGCTCGACCAACTGGAAACCGGTGTCGGCAGGCTCAGAGAAGAATTCAGGGAGGTTTCCAAGGAACTGGAGCGCCTTGCCAAGACTCTGGAGCTCAAGAATGTACTCGACTCGCAGAAGGCGGAAATCGAACAGTACATTGCAGTACAAAAGGCGGAGCTTATCGCGGAGCGCGATCAACTCCGCAAACGTATCGAGTGTGAAATGAGACCGAGGGCTGGACGACTGGCAGCCGTTGAACAGGAGATCCGTGCGGCGACTCAACAAGAATCGGAACTGGAAAACCAGGCCGAGATCGCACGTCAGCGCCGGCGCGAGGCCGAGGAGATAGATGGACGAATCGGATACCTTCGCCAGACCAACAAAGATCTGTTGATGAGGATGGAAGACTTGCGTAATAAGTATGACATCCTCGTGGCCCAGGATGCAGCCCAATGTCCGGTGTGCAAGCAGCCTCTGGGGCCCGAAGGGAAAGACCACCTGGAGGCAGAGTACAAGGAACAAGGCCGCGACCTTAAAAAGGGCTACCAGGCGAATTCCGACGAGGAGAAAAGCCTTGTTTCCAGCCACTCTGATCTGACGAATTTGATCCGCAGACTGGATAATGAACGCGAGGAGAAACAGCGCGAGGTGCAGACCAGAAGGAGCATTGCCGAGCGTGGTCAGGAAGAGGCCCGAACAGCACAGCAAGAGCTCGACACCTCAAATCCGAGATTGATACAACTCGACGAGGATCTGGAGGCCAATCGCTTCGCTGTAGACGCCCGAGGCCGTCTGGAGCGACTCGATGCCGAGCTAGCCACGCTCGCCTATGATCCCGTCCGCCAGTCTACTGTACGGGAGCGGGCCATCCAGATCGGAGAGCGACTGGCGAAGCTTGAGAAGAAACTTGACGAAGGTCGTCGTGGGATGGGTAGCAGAGTCATGTCCCTGTGGGCGGACCTCCAGGATTCTCGTAGGGCGCAGGAGGAATTGGAGCCACGCCGAGCCAATCTTGTGGAGATCCAACGAGCAATCGATGCCGAGGAGTATGCCCCCGATGAGCGTATCCGCATGGCCGAAATCGACCGAGAGTTGGTGGCACTTGGATACGACCGTGCCGCCCACGAAGCGGCACAAATGCGAGCCCGCGACCTGGAACCTTTCGCAGATCTCAATCGCAGGCTCGATGAGGCAGAGGAGGCCCTTCCCAGGGAAGAAAAGATCCTGGAGACCGTCCGGCAGACGCTGGAGCGTCAGCGCACCGACATGGCAGGTGAAGATGCGAGACGCCAGGAATTTGCTACCGACCTACTAATGCTGCCAGATCTCGAATCAGAGATGGCCCGAGCGAAGGATGACCTGGCGAATTTGGAACGACAGGAGCAAACCGCAAGAGTCGAGGAGCGTCATCGATCTGAGCAGCTTCGCCGGATCGCTGATATAGCTCGTGAAATAAGCGTGCGCGAGAAGGGCCGGAGTGAGCTTGCTGAACGCAAGAACATCTACGATGAACTATCCGTCGCCTTCGGGAAAAACGGCATTCAAGCGCTCATCATCGAGGCAGCGATTCCTCAACTACAAGACGACGCCAACGAGCTGCTGGGCCGTCTCACCGACAATCGCATGTTCCTAAAGTTGCAAGTGCAAGAAGGTCGTCGCGAGAGACGCATTGGCATACCTTCGGAGGAGTTGGACATCAAGATATCTGATGAAATCGGCACCCGCAGCTATGAAACATTCAGCGGAGGAGAGGCATTTCGAATCAACTTCGCACTTCGCATAGCCCTGTCAAAGTTGCTGGCACGCAGATCCGGCGCGCCCCTGCCCATCCTGTTCATCGACGAGGGCTTCGGGTCCCAGGACGCCATAGGGCAGGACCGTCTGCAGGAGGCCATCCAGTCGATCCAGTCCGACTTCGAGAAGATCATCGTGATCACGCACATCGAGAAGATCAAGGAATCTTTCCCCAACCGTATCGAGGTCATCAAGACCCCCAACGGCTCGATCTTCGAAGTGGTCTAAGTCCTGCGCACGGTACTGCACACATATAGTTGGTGAGGCTGGGGCCTACCTAACTGAGAGTCTGCTACCCCGCCGCAGGCACACCGCCCTCCAGTACAGTAATGAGTTTAGTGGGGTCGATGTTTCCGCCCGAGACGATACATGCCACTTTACCCCCATCCGCTCGGCCAGCCAGCGCCGCCGCAACCGATACTGCTCCTGCACCCTCGGCTATGATGTGGTTACGCTCGGCCATTATCTTCACCGCTGATGCCGTTTCTTCGAGAGAGACTAGTATCGATCCATCGATGAGTTGTGTAGCAAGAGCATACATTTCCGGCTGCACGATGGGCGAGCCTATGCCGTCCACGAAGCTGAGCGAATAGTCGACCCTCAGAGGCCCGCCTACCTCGAGAGCAGAAGTCAGTGGTGAAGATGTCTCCGCTTCGCAGGCATACACTTTCACTTGTGGTCTCACCGCCTTTATGGCAGCCGCGATGCCAGTGCATAGCCCTCCACCACCCCATGCGACGACGATGGTGTCGACATCGGGAAGATCCTCGAATATCTCCAGGGCAATGGTGCCGTTACCGGCCAGCACCGCTGGGTCGCTAAAGGGGTGGACCAGCCGGCCCTCGACGCCGTCTTTTTCGCGGGTGCCCCATATCGTGGTGAACTCCTCGAAGCTCGCCTTGACGAAGGAGCCTCCCAGACGCCGGATGTTGGCCAGTTTGGCCTCCGGGGCATTTTCAGGGACCACGGCGATGCAGTTTACTCCGAGACGACGGGCCGCCCAAGACAGGCCTTGGGCCATGTTACCGGCGCTCACAGTCCACACTCCCTGCTCCATCTCCGCCTCTGGGATCAACCTAACTGCACTGGTGGCACCCCGCAGCTTGAACGAGCCCACAGGCTGGAGGTTCTCCAACTTCAGGTAGATCTCGCTGGGAACGTCTTCGACGTTTAGGCGAACCAGTGGCGTGCGCAGCACTTCACCCGTAATCCGCTCCTGTGCCGTCCGAACTGCTTCAATAGTAGGAATTGAGTGGTCTATCACTGCTACGGCACCTGGCCCTGTAGTATTTTCGCCAACTTCGACAGATCGATGTTCCCGCCCGACACGACACAAGCAATCTTGCCGCCCCCAGCTTTGCCTGACAACGCACCAGCCACCGATGACGCTCCGGCGCCCTCCACGATGGTATGTGCTCGTTCTGCAACTAACTTTACAGCTGAGGCCGTTTCTTCGATGGACGAAACGACCGAGCCGGCCAGCAGTTTGTTCACCAGGGGCCACATGTGCTCAAAGACCATGGGTGAGCCGATGCCGCTCACGAATGACGGCGGTTGCTCTACCTCGACCGGTTCTCCAGCTGCAATCGCTCCGGCCAGAGCTGCCCCAGACTCAACCTCGGCCGCCAGTATCCTCGCCTGGGGTCGCAGCTTCTTGATCGACGATGCGACACTAGCTGCGAATCCGCCGCCGCCGTAGGGCACAAGGACCGTGTCTACTTCCGGTAGATCTTCCACGATTTCCAGTCCAACAGTGGCGTTGCCGGCCATGACATCAGCGTTGCTGAAAGGATGGAGGAACAGACCTTGCATGCCATCGCGTCCGTCGACGCGGCATATATGTAAAATCTCTTCCCAGGGGACTTTGATGATCCTCGCTCCCAGTCTCTCTATAACGCTTAGCTTCGCCTCCGGCGAGTTGTCCGAGACCACGGCCGTACAGGCCAGCCCGAAGTGTCGCGCGACCCATGCTACGGACAACGCCATGTTGCCGGAGCTGGCTGTCCAGATCCCTTGCTCAAGGGCCGCAGGGTCGGCGAGCAGAACGGCATTGACCGCACCCCTGAGCTTGAAAGCACCGCTGGGTTGGAGGTTCTCCAGCTTCAGATAGATTTCGGCAGCGCCGTCGTCGACGTTGAGGTGCACTAACGGCGTCCGAACAGCGACACCCGAGATACGTCTGGCGGCAGCACGGACATCGTCGATAGTGACTGCAGTTACGGTACTCATTTCATCGTATCCTTTGTGTTCAGACCTCCTCTCCCTCAATGATAAAGGATTTAGGTGAGGGTGAATCGACTTCGTAGATGGCTGTCGAAGTAAGCAGCTGGTCCCCCATTCTAGTCTTCTACATCGAAGAGGGGCGAAGCGACCGGTACCTAATCCGTCACGTGGGCCACTTCCCGGTGGAGCAGATGGGCCTTGAGGTAGCGGCCGGTGTGGGAGTTGATAACCTCGGTGACCTGCTGTGGCGTGCCTTCAGCGATTACACTGCCACCATTGTTCCCTGCCCCTGGACCCAGATCGATGATCCAGTCGGCGTTCTTGATCAGGTCCATGTGGTGCTCAATCAGTACGACGGTATTACCAGCATCCACGAGCCTGTGCAGTACTCGTAGAAGGTGGGCACAGTCCTCGAAGGAAAGGCCCGTCGTAGGTTCATCCAGGATGTATAGTGTGCTGCCCGTAGCCCTCTTCGACAACTCTGTCGACAGTTTCACTCTCTGGGCCTCGCCTCCACTCAGGTGTGTTGCAGGCTGCCCCAGTCGTATGTAGCCAAGCCCTACATCGTGCATCGTCTGCAACTTGTTTTTGATCCGAGGTATGTTCGAGAAGTGCGCCAGCGCTTCAGTGACGGTCATGTTAAGTACCTCGGCGATGTTCTTCCCCTTGAAATGAATCTCCAGGGCCTCCCTGTTATAGCGCTGGCCTCCGCATACGTCACAGGGCACCGTAACGTCGGGGAGGAAGTGCATTTCAATGCTCGTATAACCATCGCCCGAGCAGGCTTCACACCTGCCACCCTTGACGTTGAATGAGAATCGCCCAGGCTTGTACCCGCGCACCCTCGCTTCCGGTACGGTGGCGAATATTTCTCGAATGGGGGTGAATACGCCGACGTAGGTGGCTGGATTGCTGCGAGGGGTCCGGCCTATAGGTGACTGGTCGATATTAACGACTTTGTCGACGGCCTCCGTACCCACGATGGAGTCGTGGTCGCCTGGCCTGTCCTTGGCCCGGTAGAAGTCCTGAGCCAGCTTCTTGAACAATACCTCATAGATTAGAGTGCTCTTGCCGGACCCGGATACGCCCGTGATACACACGAGTTTACCCAGAGGTATAGTCACGTCCATGCCCTTGAGATTGTTTGCCCGGGCGCCTACTATCGTGATTGAGAGGTCGTTGCCGGGTCGTCTCGCGTCCGGAAGTGGGATCACTCTGGTCTGGCCCAGGTACTGCCCAGTAATGGACTCTTCGGTCGCAATAATCTCACCGATCGTGCCAGACGCGACCACGTGGCCACCGTGCTCTCCCGCGCCGGGCCCAATATCGATGATGTGGTCTGCCGCCCGCATGATGGCCTCGTCGTGCTCGACAACGAGCACGCTGTTGCCGATATCACGGAGCCGCTGCAAGGTTTCAATGAGACGTGAATCATCCAAGGGGTGCAGCCCAACAGAGGGTTCGTCGCAGACATACAGGACGCCCATCAGACCCGAGCCGATCTGAGTCGCGAGACGAATTCGCTGCGATTCACCGCCGCTGAGCGTTGACGCCGTGCGCTGCAGTGTCAGGTAGTCGAGGCCAATGTCGATCAGGAACAGGAGCCTTGCCTGGATCTCCTTAAGTATCTGTGATGCTATGGTCAACTCTCTGGACGTCAACACATCGTCAGTGTCAGGAATCGAACCGGCGCCGTTTGTGCTCGGGGCAACACCGTTGGCCTGGTGCTCAGCCTCTTCTCCGGCGATGGCGGCGAACCACTCTTGCGCATGTTTGATTGACCTGTCAGTCACTTGCGTGATGTTCAGCCCGCCTACCGTTACCGCCAGCACCTCGGGTTTCAGCCGCTCACCACCACATGTCTGACAGGGCCGTGACGCCATATATCGCTCGATCTCCGTCCGAATGTGATCGGATTCGGTCTCCCGGTACCGGCGCTCCAGATTGTTGATCACTCCCTCGAACTTCGTGTCCCACTCGAAGTCGCGCCCACGCCGAGTCTGATGACTCATGCGGATGGTCTTTCCCTTTGCGCCGCACAAGATGAGATCGAGGTTGCTCTGGGACAGCTTTTCGACTGGTACCTTGGTGGAGAATTTGTAGGTGCGTGCCAGCGATTTCAGCAGACTTGCGAGCCACGGGCTAGATGACCCCGCTCTGGACCAGGGCTGAATCGCCCCTTCGTCCAAAGACAGGCTCTTGTCAGGAATTACGAGGTCTGGATCCACCTCTAACTTGTATCCAAGACCTGTACAGGTGGAACAGGCCCCGTGGGGGCTGTTGAAGCTGAAGGTCCGCGGCTCGAGCTCACCCAGGCTGATGTTGCAGTGAACACATGCAAACTGCTCCGAGAAGACTCGCTCTTCACCGACGGTGTCAGCCACTAGCACGGTGCCATTGGCTATCTTTAATGCGCTTTCCACCGAGTCTGCCAACCGACTCGGATCCGCGCTTGTGCCGATTACGAGGCGGTCGACTACTACCTCGATGGTATGCCATTTCTTGCGGTCTAAATCGAAGCTCTCGGACAAGTCGTGGACATCGCCATTTACACGGACTCGGACGTACCCTGCACCGCGAGCCTCCTCGAACACGTCTTTGTGTTCGCCTTTCCTGTGCCTCACCATCGGTGCCAGAATTTGGATTCGAGATCCTTCCGGCATCGCCAGGATGGCGTCCACAATCTGCTGCACAGTCTGCATCTCCACGAGGCGGCCGCACTTGTAACAGTGCGGCCTGCCAACCCTGGCGAACAGCAGACGCAGATAGTCGTATACCTCAGTGACGGTCCCCACCGTGGAGCGTGGATTACGGGAGACTCCCTTCTGGTCGATGGAGATGGCCGGGGACAGGCCGCCTATGTAGTCAACATCAGGCTTGTCAATGCGACCCAGGAACTGCCGTGCATAGGCGGAGAGGGACTCGACGTATCGCCGCTGGCCCTCGGCGTACACCGTGTCAAAGGCAAGTGAACTCTTCCCCGACCCCGACACGCCGGTCATCACGACCAACTTGTTACGGGGTATGGTTACGTCGATATTTTTGAGGTTGTGCTCACGGGCGCCCTGGATGACGATGTTTTCCAGTGGCAAAAGCGATCCTCCGAAAGGGGTTTGGCGGAAGTTATGAGCACCTCAGTGGGCAGAGTCCATTCTACCACCGAGGACATCTTAGTGTTATAATAGCACGGCTGTGCTGCTAATTGGCAGATTTGTAGGTGGCTGACTGACGTTGCCTGGTCTCGTGCCACTGGCACGAATGAGCTCCCCCGTATATAATGGGGCCCTGGCCGCGTAACAAAGGTCTTGATTGACGGTCGCCCCAACTTGAGGAGGGTAGCTAGCGTGTCCTTCGTGACTGTTCGTGATGGTGAAGATGCCGAGCAACTGCTGAAGCGGTTCCAGACCCAGATGCAGCGGTCTGGTATCCTGCGCGAGCTTAGAAATCGACGCTTCTTTCGCTCGAAGGGCGAACAGGAGCGACTGGACAAAGCCCGCAGCCTTCGCCGCTTGCGCCGTCGCCGCAATCGCTAGGCTCGTCTAGGGGATCGTGCCTTCGCTAGTTCTCCAGTCCCCATACCCATAATACCCGCTCTCATCGCTACTACTTCGCGGGCTGTGCTGCACATAGATCGTTGTGAGTTTCCCGCGTCTCCGCCTAACATCTTGCCCCCATAAGCGTTTCATATTCTAAACCACTCGCTGTGCAGATCGTCCCATATGCCAAGAAGCATGTGGCCACACAATGAGGTGGCACTCCTATGGAGGTCTGGAATGCTTGGTACTCGTAACCTAACACTCATTATCTCACTCGTCACGCTGCTCCTTCTGGTGGCCTGTGTGCAGGATCCGGCCGCTGGCTCGGTGCCTGAAACCTCCACATTGTCATCGCCAGACCTAACTGCGCCGTCTTCGGTCTCTCCATCACAGACAGCTAAAACCGTAGTCGCAGCGCCTACGGTCACGAGGTCCACGGGCGAGCCCATCTCGTCAATCGGGGAACCCACGCTATCGGCAGACGGAGACACGGGACACTCACCGACAGTAACTGTAGAGGTGACGGCGATCACTCTGCCCGAGCAGAATACGAACCAGGATAGGAACGGAACCAGCCTGCAAATGGGCACTGCGTTCGGGTCCGCAGTCGTAGAAGAGCTATCGACGGTCGATATTGTGAGGCTTCTGCGGCCGTCAGTGGTTCACATCGCCACAAGTCTAGATGCCGGAATGAACACACTCATTCAGCCAGTGCCGGAGGGTGTGGGCACGGGCGTGGTCCTTGATGAGGAAGGTCACATCCTCACCAACAACCATGTAATCCAAGATGCCCAGCACATTGTGGTGACCCTCAGCGACGACCAGCGATACCCGGCGATACTAATCGGACGGGATCCTAGGACCGATACCGCCGTGATCAAAATTGCTGCGGTCGGTCTGATCCCAGCTAGACTGGGAGTCGCCGCTGAGTTGGAGGTGGGCGAGAGTGTGATTGCCATCGGTCAGGCCCTGGGACTACGAGGAGGTCCCACAGTGAGCAAAGGAGTGGTGAGTGCTGTAGGCCGCTCGCTTGCCACGGACCCACAGATGACGATTGTCGACCTGATCCAGACCGACGCATCTATTAACCCCGGTAATAGCGGAGGCCCGCTCGTGAACTCCCGAGGCGAGGTGGTTGGCATCAACACGGCCATACTCCTAGAGAGCCAAGGGATCGGCTTCGCTATCAACATTGACGATGCCAGAACGGTGGCTGAGCAATTAATGAATAAGGGCTATGTTGAGCGGGGATTCATGGGGTTTTCTCCCATCGATCTGACCTCGGCCATCATAAGTCAGACAGGTTTGGAACTTCCGGAAGAGGTCATCGAGGGTATCCTAGTCTATTCCGTGACCCGAAGATATCCGGCTCATAAGGCGGGATTGATGCGCGGGGACGTAATCGTTGAGATGGGGGGCCAGCCCATCATGAACACGGGGAAGCTCTCGAAGTTCCTGATCGACCACCTTCCAGGTGAGATTGTCGAGGTCACCTTCTACCGTGGGATGCGCAGGCTTACCACTGAAGTCACTCTGGCCGAACAGCTAGAGGACGTGCGCTAGAGGTGCTGTGCACACAAGTCAGGCGAGGCGGAATGCTACATGGAGGAACCGGGCTCTCCCTTCTGGATTAGAATACCGCCTCCTAAGTTAGTGCATGGGTCGATCGTCGCCAGGCCATATCGGTCGTACGACGCATAAATTCGGCATGCAACGTCTTGTTCGATGCAACCAACCCATCGCTGTAGAGACCAGCACGCTTGCCTGTACGGTCAGTCACGATCCCACCGGCCTCCTCTACTAATAGCAATCCCGCCACCTGGTCCCAGGACTCCAATTGGTGGTGGAAGTAGAGGTCGGTTAGGCCGGCAGCAGCATACGAAATACCCATCGCTGCAGAGCCGATGATCCGCGCCGTTTGCATGTCTGGCCAGATCTCGTGAATCACATCCATCCCGTTAATCGCACCATCGTTGTTGTAGCTAAGGTCCATACCAAGTATGCCATCCGCAATAGCTGTGGTCTCGGAGACATTAATCCTTGTTCCGTTCAGGAAAGCACCCTTGCCTCTCTCAGCCTCGAACATGTCGTTTCGGTTAGGGTCATAGTTGACTCCTACCAGGACTTCGCCATTGAGTGCTAGACCGACCACCGTTGAGAAGATCGGTATCCCTGAGGCATAGTTGCGCGTCCCATCTAGAGGGTCGACGATCCACACCAAACCCTCGTCTGCCCGCACATTCGCAGACTCCTCGCCCAGCAGAGCAGCGTCCGGAAACTCGGCGGCAAGAAGTGCAAGAACTTCGTGCTCAACTTCCACATCTACGTTGGTGACGATGTTGCCTCGGCCTTTGAAGGAGACCTCCTTCACCTTATGGAATCTATCCATCAGTATCTCGCCTGCCTTCAAGGTAGCTTCCCGGGCCACATCGGCGGCGCTCCGGCCACTCAGTCCTACGGGGATATCCACCGCGCCTCCTCCTCGGTTCGCCAGAGACTTCAATGCCTCGTCGCCCCTGCTTACCAGAGCGTCATCGAGTCCAGAAACAGCCTTTGTAGATCCACCTCGTTGGCAGGCCGCGGCGATAGCTTCGTGACACGGTGCTGAGGCAAGGTGCCCGCCGCAAGACGCTCAACATCGCCCGAACTGTACCCTACAGCAGAGAGGCCGTTGGGCATGTCAATGGCCCGCAGTAGGCGAACGATGGCATCCGCCAGCACCTCTCCTGCATCCTCTGGATCCACATCCGCCACGTCGGCTCCAAGAAGTCTTGCGGCCTCCATGTGTCGAACCGGATCAGCCGGCGCTGTAAAGCGGAATACCGCTGGGGCATTAAGGGCCACTGACATCCCATGTGGTACGATGGCGTTTCCACCCGGATAGTCCGCAGGGACGTACTTGGTGACCATCCCAGAAACCGGATATGACATCCCGTGGGGTAGGTGGACTCCTGCATTGCCGAAGCCGACGCCGGCGAAGGTCGCGGCAAGTAGCATCTGCGATCTAGCATCAGCGTCATCCGTGTCGTGGACAGCACGTACCAGGCTCGCAGCTACCATCTCAATAGCCCTCGTAGCCCACACGTCGCTGATGGGATTTGCGCCCTGGTATGTGGGCCGTACGCCCGGGCTGTCAGGCGCGATCCGCATATGGAAAGGGAGAGCCGTGTAAGACTCTAGTCCATGGCACAGCACGTCCAACCCTGAACAGGCCGTCACAACTTTTGGCTGCGTACGTGTATTTTCTGGGTCCACTAGGCCCATCGATGGTCTCAGGGCGCGGTGGGCGATGGCAGTCTTGGCACTCATGGCGAGGAGGTCAAAGATCGCGGTCCCGGTAGTTTCGCTACCGGTGCCGGAAGTGGTGGGCACCGCTATCAAAGGCTTGAGGGGAGCCGGGACTGGCGCACCTTCTCCGATAGGTGCGTTGACATAGGTGAGAAACTCCGCGGGGTGAGTTGAGTACAGGTTCGCCGCCTTGCCCGTGTCCATCGATGAGCCACCGCCAACGGCCACGAAACCGTCAAACCGGCCCTCCGTCGCGAAGGCAGCTGCATCCTGGAAGGACACGTCCGTGGGCTCGACTCTCACCTGATCGTAGAGGACAGCGTCGATACCCTCCTCACGGAGTGAGTGAAGTACCCCGCTGACGACATCGGAATTGGACAATCCGGGGTCGGTGACCACCATCACTCTGACGGCGCCTAGGCGCCGCATCTCGTAGCCGACCTCGTGTGTCACCCCGGGGCCGTACTTGATACTGGATGTGTCTATGGAGAACGCAGTCTCAAGTGTCATTGTTTTCTGGGGCAGGTTTGGTGAACTTTGGCCGTCGGTCTATCCCAGAGAGTGCCGCAGCATTGCACCGCGGATTCAAGGATCTTAGAAAGGTGGGACTAGTTAGTGCCCACCGACAGACAGGTCACGGTTCGTACGATGCCGGCAATGGTGTGAATCTGGCTGGTGACCAGATCGCCTACGGCGTTCAGATCGTTAGCAGCGACCACTGCGATGATGTCATATGGGCCCGTCACGGGGTCAACTGTCTCAACACCATTGAGACTGCACAGTTCACTGGAAACGTCACGTGACTTACCAACCGCTGTCTCGATCAGGATATAGGCATTGGTACCCATCCACTACCTCCGGGAAGTTTGAATCTAGCGGTTTGCAGAAGCCTCTTTTCTCTCAGTGACATAGGCGATGCTCATGTCTGGTAAAGACCAAGATTTTAATGCCCGCGACCCAAGCGTGTCAATCAAGCTTCTCCTCAAATTCATATCTGCACACACTAGTTGGGCCCAACTAATTTAGCGTATGCAGTTTTCTTACTCAACATTAACACAGACGGACTGTACACCATTGATTGCATAGCCCAACTCGTTCCAGGTGGACTTCATTGGCTGGACATTGCCCGTGCCGTCCGTGGCCCGGGCCATCAATGTGTGGTGCCCGGGATACGGTGGGCGCCAAGTCATGGTCCACTGTTGCCAGGCGTACTGGTGATTGAGGCCGCCCAACTGCGCCGGACGCCAACTCTCGCCGAAATCATCACTAACTTCCACCTTAGTGACCGCACCCTCACCGGACCATGCCAGTCCAGTAATCTGGTGAATTCTCAAGTTGAAGACCTCGCCGTGCCTGGGCTTGCTGATGAGCGACTTGACCACCATACCCCTGAGCGGGTCCTTTTCTCCATTTTCGGTCTCTATGGTATATCGGTCGGTCTGGAAGAAACCGACGAATGCGTGGTCGAGCACGGTGATCTTGCTCAGCCATTTCACCGAAGCCATTCCGTACCATCCCGGCACTACTAATCGCAGTGGGTGACCATGGTCGGCCGGTAGTTCTTCACTGTTCATCAGATACGCCAACAAGGTGTCAGGGTGGAGGGCCATCTCCATCGGGAGACTTCTCTGGTAGGGGGCAATCACCTGATCCGGTGCGCCGTGTCCCGAATCAGATCCCTCGAAGAACACCTCGACAGCGCCCTCCTCGACCGTGGCTCGCTCAAGCACATCCCTCAAAGATACCCCGGTCCAGATGGCGGTGCTGATCGCTCCACCGTCGAATTGGTTGCCCTTCACGGGAGGATCCAGGGCGGTGCGATTGTTGCCGGCGCATTCCATTGTCACGACGAGGGTTCTCTGGGGCAATTCTAGGATGTCGGAAAAGGCTAGAGTAAGAGGATGGGATACCAGACCGTCCACGGTGAGGGTCCATTGGTTCACGTCAATTGACGGAGTGTCGAAGTGATTGCGGGCGTAGTAGAGGGCATTGGGGGTGATCCAGTTTTGGATCGCTTCCCGGGGTGTCTCACCGACGAAGGGTACCGTATCAATAGTCACGAGGGTTGCTGGCTGTGGGTGCGGCTGAGTGTGCCACGGGTCCTTGGTAATCCCCGCGGCCTCAGCCGAAGTACAAGCGCAGTGTGCCATATCACCCCCCGCCGCAAGAAAGTGAAATTGTTGAGATAGCCGCACATATTCTATTGATGTACTAAAGGAGAATCAAGCATCTGATGATGTAATTCGTAGATAGTCACCTGCGAGTTTTGGTATATTTCTTCGAGGCGGCCACCGAGACCATCCTCGAATTTCTTGAACCCCTCGGCGGGGTAGTAGAGACGTTCGAGTTGACCAACATAAAGGTACTGTACGCCATACTTATCGAGCAGTGATAGCGCCTCAGGTACACTTGTCGTACTGAATATCTCGTCGACGTCCCTTGCTCGGGCACCCACATCCTCTCGGTACCCCCATCTTTGCTGCTGCTGGTGCCATTGCCAGCCCACTATGGCCGGCAGACCCGTATAGGTCGATACCCGCCCGCCCCAGCGGTAGTTAGGGGTTAGCCCCTCCAAAATCATTGGCGATCCCTCGATGTTGCGCTGAAGCCATCGAATGGCATTGTAGTCGTGAGCCAACTCGATCTGCCCATTAGCATCCTGGTACACGGCACTCTGCATATAAGCCATCCCATCTAGGGTGACCGGCAGGACTTCGAACCGCATTCTGAGCCGCGCCTGGGTGCCGAGAAGCGGGTAGATGGCGGAGCCTATCACCAGCATTATTAAGGCGCCGACCCACAGCCTAGTCCACTTATCTCCGGTCAGCGGGAGGGACCTGTATTTACACACAAGATGCCATAGCAGGTATGCTGAGGCCAGAGCTAACAGTATCCATATCTGCAGGTAGAACTTGAACACGCTGTTCATGCGCTCGATGTCACCCTGCACCCGAAATATATCCAACGCTATGACTAGCATTAGCGCGGTACTTGTTAGCAACGCTGCAAACGCAATTACTGGGGCCTTGACATCAACGGCTGATGCCCGCCTGATCCCGCCGAGCATCACCAAGCCGAGCAGCAGCACCGCGAAAGGTATCGTGCTGCCGACCCAGTTCGTCAGTATAGTGATCCCCACTAGCCCTCCAAAGGCTCCCACTACAGCGAGGATTGTGGCGCGGCCACGTGAAATTCTTGTCCGGGCATCCTCCGGTCCCACGGACTCGTCCGTGACACTCTTCCTAGCAGCACTCCTCAATGCCTTGCCCAGCGCTACTAATAATCCCTTAGACTCGATGGCAAAGTAGCTGCCCACGATGAATATGAATAGGCCGTGGATCAGGAGGAACTGCCAGAGCACGGTCTGGTTCGTCGTGCCCTCCAGACTAGAAAAGAAGGTCTCGTAGTGCAGGTGGAACGGCAGGAATATCACGTATCCGAGTCCAATGACCAGTGCTATCTTCATGCCGGAGACTAGGAACACGGCCATATTTATACCGCCATTTCTTAGGTAGGTTGCGAGGAAAATCGCCCCAGCCGCCACCAGTAGGTAGGTCGGATAATCCCAGGTATTGATAAGCCTCAAAGAGCCGACGACAACACCCAGCATAATCAGCCGTGCCACCTCGCCAGGCCGCCATCTGGTCCAGGTGGTCATCTCCCTTGCCTCCCTCGCCCCGAGGACCACCGCCAGTGCCAGACCCAGGACCAGCATCGTGAATGGGATCGCCATCAAATGCGCGTGGAGATCCCCGAACAGGAACGTGAAGAATGGGAACTCAGTGATCTCGTGTCCGGGAGGATCCGGAGGCATCATGCGGGTGCTGCGCCAAAAGTCGAAGCTACCGAATGGCATATTAAGTAGCCACACTCGCACTATGCCCTGTATCACCTGCAGCGCGCCATCCAGGTTCCCGATCACCATTACGAAAGCTGCGCCGATGATGCCCGCCACCATCGTTGGTGGACCTCGTCTCCCTAAAGGCTTTGGTTGGCCCATGCGCGTGGCTTCAGCCAGATTGTAGACGATGGTGAATGCGCCCACGACCGCCAGGGCGAAGAACATCGGCACTGCAAGGTTGAATGCAATGGCAGGGTCGATACCCGTTACGTGTATCAACATAGCGACTAGGAACTGTCCCCAATAGTAGTAGTTTATGAAACCGCCACCAAACCAGGGGTCGTAAGGCGGCATGTAGCTCGACTTGAGCACCGCGTTTAGGTACGCCATGTCCATGGGTTTCTCACCGCCCAGATGTGGGTGCCACAAATCCGGGTTAGCCATTCGTACGGCGACAAAGGCAAAAAAAGCGGCGAGAAACAGCGCCTCCTCAACCAGCAAGATGCGCCAGTGGCTACGCACGAACCTAATCAGCGTTCTGCCTCTAGGAGCGGCTACACTAAGTGACAAGACACACAGTATCACCATCGCTAGCAGCACTGACTCCCGCGCAAAGGTCATCCAGTGCAGGCTGGTCAGAAGCCACGCGCCTAATCCGACGCCCAATAACCCCATACCCTTCGAGAACAAGTAACCTCGATCGGCCAGTGGTCGGAACAGTACGAGGGTCAGTGGCAGGATCAGCAGACTTATACCCTCAATGAGTAACAGCCATGTCAGCGTAGGGTGATTGCTACTCCAACCACCGGGGTTTACTATCTCGGACCAGGTCCCGCCCGCCTGCTGCGTCTCAGCGTTTTCGGGGCTTAACATCAAGCCATATTCCACCTGGGTTTCCGAGGATGCTGGTGTACTCGGCGATATTTCCCCCCGGATAGTCTTCTTCAGCACCTCTTCCGAGAAGAGCCCTTCATTCGCGAAAACCAACCCCATGGGATGGTCATATACCGTGAAACTCTCGTCCGCAAACCCGAGGTCTAAACGGAACCCGGAGGGCGCCTTGTCTTTCACCAACTCAGGTACCGGCACGCCAGGTCTGCCGAAAGTGTCTTCGGTGAAAGTCACCCCCGCCAGGCTGGGATAAGACGTCTCGACGTTGACCAACTCGTAGCCGAGCCCGCCCGTGAAAAGTTGACGGTAGTACTCGCCGGAAAGAGGGTAGCGCTCATGCAGGCGCGGGAGCGTCCCGTAAAGGCGGTTGCTGAAGAAGACTAAGTAGTCTGCGGCTGACAACTCCTCTGCCAGCGACTGCAACTTCCTTTCGTCGTCGTCGTTATAAAGGGGCAACTCCCGCACCCTGAAGGCCTCTAGGTTTGGCAGGCCTTCTTCCCAATGCTCTTTTAATATTGTGGCGCCCGGTGCCGCGTTGCTATTGAGCCACTGTGCTGTTCGTACGGCCGTGTGGCTCTCTCCATAGATTGACATGTAGGATATGGCGTAGAACCCCGTCCCACCGAGAAGCCGTGCAAGCACCCCGCCCAGGACGGTTCGAGAGGCTGGCACGCGGTACTTTAGCCCGTCCCACGCGTCAATCAGCATCCGGGAGCCGAACAGCACTAAGAAGGGGCTAATCGGCAGAAGGTAGCGGATGAACTTGACCTGGAACGAGCCTGTGATGAGGAAATAGGGGATGACCCACGACAACAGCAGCACAGATCCTCGAGTGTCCGCTCTGCGAAACGGCAACGTGCCCGCCAGGGCGGCAAAGGCGACGCCGGAGGCAAGGAGGATTACCAATATACTGTTAGAAAACAGCAGCAGGCCCATTGGCAGTATCCAGCCTATGGCCAAATACGCCACGCCGTAAATTAGCCGGAGCCCGCGAAGAGATGCATACAGCAGTCCAGCCCACGCAACGATGCCGAGCGGCAGGCCGAAACCCCATGTGGCGAGTTGTCGTATTTGGTAAAGGTAGGCGGTTGTATCGATATATTGGCGGGTATAAGGGTAGTCCCGGATCCTCCGCACCATCTCGGACTGCTCGATGGTGTCGGTGTAGAACCTTGAGAAGTCTAAGAGGGCATAGGGCTGCGCGATAGCGAATGCCGCCAGCGACGCCGCACCGCCCAACACGCCGCCGGTGATGATCTTCGACAGTCGTTCCGCAGGCCTGCCCTCCCGACTACTACCCGGCAGCGCTCCTGTGGCGAACATCACGTGGGCCATGGCGAAGGCGATGTAGATTGGGGCAATACTCACCTTGGTGGCGATGCCTAGCCCGATCACTACCCCGGCCAGCACTGAGTCTCTTGGCCTGCCCTCAATGGCGACGCCATAGAGGAAGTAGAGCGCGACTACCGCCGATAGCGCCATGATCGTGTCGACCGCGAAGAAGTGGCTGAGCTGGATGTGCAGCACCGACGTGGCCACCAGCGCGGCGGCGAGCAGACCTTCCCTAAGCCCGAACAGGCGCCTGCCAAGCATGTAGACCATCAATACCGTTGCGGTATCCGCGAGTGCGGAGATGGTGCGGCCGACCGTCCTCAGGTCGCCGAGGTCGGGGCCTGGCAGCACTCCGTATGCGATCTGCACGCCCTTGAGCAGATATAGGGGGAAGCTGCCGTAGGGGAACCAGCGAGGATTCCACGGACTCTCCTCTGCGTTCAGCAGAGATCCCAGATCGCCGAGAGTGGGCAGCGAGAGCTCGCCCACCTTCATCAGGATGGCGCGCTCGTCAGGATGGGGGGTGAAGGCCTGCCCGCGGTCCCAGTTCAGGCCGTAGAATCGTAGACAGACGGCGAGCACGAGCGTTAACACCAGGGCGGCGGTCATCAAGGCGTTACGACTGTTCAGAGCACCGAGCGGCCAAACGCCTCGGGCGGCGAAGGTCTTGCGTAATCGCTCGCGGTGCTGCTGAGTCGTCATGTCCATCCCATGATTCTAGCCAACCACTCGCTCACCGAGCAATGTGTACCAGGGTCGTGGGGCCTACGTAAAGACATACGCATTGATCGGCGGTGCGGCTCCATCGAATGCGCGGGCTCAGCCCCCTGTGGCTGGCAGAGGCTCGTCATCCTGTGCCTCTTCGGGCGATGCTTCTTCTGCCGGCTCCTCGCTCCACTCGTGCAGGAAGTAGAGGAACACGTCTCTTGACACGGCCGCTAGGGGTACCGCCACGATCACTCCCCACAGGCCGGCAACTTCGCTGGAGATTACCAGCAGCAGCATGATCATCGCTGGGTGGAGGTCAACCGCGTGCCCTTGGATACGCGGTACCAGGACCGAGTTCTCCACGAGTTGCACGCCTGTGTACAGCAGTATCACCCACGGCAGATCGGACGGGGAGGTCGCAAGGGCCACCAGCACGCCAGGTATGGCGCCCAGCAGCGGGCCGATGACCGGGATCAGCTCAAACATTCCCGCGATCAGGCCCAGCAGGGCCGAGAACTGTAATCTCAACGCGAACAGCCCTAGGAAAACGACAGCGCCGACGATGATACCCAGGGTGAGCTGGGCACGGACGTAGGCGCCCAGGACACTGTTTGCGATGTCGACGACGTTCCTCGCGTGGCGCTGGGCGTTGTGGGGCATGAGGGAATAGAATCCGCCGACGGCGGCTTCGCGGTCCTTCAGCAAATAGAACACCATGAAGGGGACCACCGCGAGACCTATCACCGCCGATACCGTGTCCGAGACGGCCCCTACTGTCCTCGCAAACACCGACCTGGCAGCGCTCACGAGAATGTCTCCACTACTGACCAAGGAAGACTCAATCTGCTCGCGCAGGTCCTCCGGCACACGGTCGGTGTACGTCTTATTCCACCCCTCGATGGTCTCCCGTGCTCCGGCGAACAGGTTGGGAATGCTGTCGACGAATTCGCTTGCCTCCCTGAATGCCGGCGGTACTATGAGAGCGACGGCTCCTGTGAATGCGGCGATAGCCGCGACATAGATCACTGCAATTGCGACCATCCTACTGGGGCCCGGCCATCGCTTTCGCCAGGGCATGAGGCTCTCGAGGCCACGTACAACCGGGTACAGCAGATAGGTGAGCGTTCCACTGATTATAAAGGGGATCAGGGCTCCCCGGGCCAAGATTATGAGCACGACCGCAAGGCTCATGGCACCCGCGACGAGCACCAGCCGGTTTCGCTTGGCCTGCTGCCTGATGGTCACGTGGACCTCCGGTAAGGACCCATCCACTAGGGGAGTAATAAGTCAGTCAGTTTGCGAAGCGTATCGCCTGGTCCACGATATCCAGTCCCACCGCCTCGCTCCATGCTGCCAGGAGCTGCTGCACAATAGGCCCAGGTCGGCCGTCGCCGATGTCTCTTTTGTCTACGCGCGTCATGGGCAGGACACAGTAGCTGGTACTGGCGAAAAATGCCTCATCAGCAGAGTACAGGTCATAGGGCTGTAGGTCTTCCTGCACAACCGGTATCCCAAGTTGGTTTGCTAAGTCGAACACCATTCCCCTCGATATACCCTGCAGCACGGCCTTGTCGGTGGACGTACGGATCACTCCGTCAGTCACCAGAAGATAATTGTAACCGATGCCCTCGGTGAGATTGCCATCGTCGTCACGTAGAAGTGGCCACGAGCCCGGATCGACATCGTTGGCCTCAAGCGTCGCTAGGTTGAAATTCATGCGGCTGTGATGTTTTATCTTGGGGTCCAGGGCCTCCGGAGAGTAACTCCGTGTCTTTGTGATGACTCCGTTCTTGCCTGTCTCGTACTCCTTGGCATAGCGTGCGAAGTCGATGGGCAGGATGTTTACGCACACCACAGGCGGCTCCTCCGGAAACCCCATCCCTCCGACCCCTCTAGTGACCCACTGGTTAACTCGGTAGTCGCCGACTGGAGCCCTCATCGGCTCGTTGCGGGTGATAGCTTCCTCGGTGATCTCCGTCATTTCCTCAGCACTTATCCCTGGGTCTATTCTCGCGTATTTCAGCGAACGATACAGGCGCTCGATGTGCTGCTTCATTCGGAAGCTCTTGCCACCAAAGGTCCTCTCCACATCGAACACCACGTCGCCCAGGGTAAACCCCCGGTCTTGGGGATGGATCTTCACCTCGTTGTAGGGCATCCACTCACCGTTGTAGTACGCTATGTAGTCGGACATTCCCTCTCCTTTCGATCGGCGCGCTGGTCCACGGAGTATATCCTATTGTGCGAGGGCTTTCTGGGGGGGCTTACTGAAGATTGCTCCTTCTGGGCTTGGCCAGCCTTGAGATAGTTGACACGTTGTACTCCGCGAGTTACCTTGGCGTGACGGCGTCTCAGATCTGCGACTATGTGACGTTCGTTCTGAGCTCCATCACCTGCAACCATTTTTTCGCCTGGTTCCTGTGTGACGACCGATCCACTATTGGTCGATGCTAGGGCTGAACTCGCTGAGAGCGATGCCGGCGTTCATCTGGGAGAGATGAACTCGTACGAGCATTTTTCCGGGTTCCGGGTCAGGCACGGCGAGGTGTTTTATCTCGACCTGGTTTCCTCCGACTTAGACGAGTTTCTTTCTCATTTCCAGTGTCTGTAATGTGCCTATTCGCCAAGTGAGCGCGTGAGGCTCTATGGCCTTTGCACCGGCTGATCAAGTTAGCCAGTCTACTGACTCTCACGTGGATTCGCATCATTTTTCATACTCTCATATGGTGCAGATGAATAGGAATTGAGGTGCTGAGGACTCTCCGGCGGTGTATCATGTTGTACTGAGTCGGCATATCGTGCTGGTTCAGTCGTCCTACGTACTGAAGACATTCCCTGTTACATGAACCATGAAAAAAATTCATTGGACTGCACTTGATTCACTGCTGGGTTTACACCGTGCCCGGCGGCGACGTGTATTGATCGTTGGCCTGGGTAATCCGGGTGATCGTTATGAAAAGACACGTCATAACGTCGGCGTCTGGTGTGTAGAACGGTTGGGAGGAGAGCACTCCATCAAGATAGATCGCCGACGCCGGCTGGCGTTGACAGGAGAGGGCCGCATAGAGGGCGAGGATGTTGTCCTAGTAAAGCCTCGCACCTTTGTAAATGATAGTGGCCATGTCGTGACCTCACTCATGGCGCGTTACCGCGCTTCAGTCGTAGACCTGCTCGTCGTCTATGACGATATGGACCTCCCTGCTGGCAAGATGCGGCTACGTCCCAGTGGGGGATCGGGTGGTCACAACGGCATCAGGTCCATCATTGATGCCATCGGAACCCAGAGATTTGTCAGACTTCGGGTCGGCGTGGGACGCCCTGGCCCAGGTGATGACCAGATCGACCACGTTCTTGGCAGGGCCAATGCCGAGGATCAGGGTCTGGTTGACGCTGCGGTGGGCAATGCAGTCGAAGCCATCGTCTGCTATCTGTCAGAAGGCCTCGATGCGGCTATGAATCGGTATAATTGATACAGTTGTTCGTAGGACTAATATTCTCTTGTATGGGCACCCTTCCCTTGCTACACTGCGTTCCGCACGGTGGAGGTTCTTGAAGGTGAGACTGACTTCTGATGAGGTCCGGCATATCGCCGCACTTGCCAGGGTTGCTATGACTGACGGTGAGATTGAGCGAATGCGAGACCAGCTATCCAACATTTTGGGACACTTCGATGTGCTCCAGGAGGTAGACACGACCGATGTCGAACCTACAGGCCACTCGGCGGGTCTGGAGACTGTAATGCGTGATGACATCGCCCATGTCTCCTTATCCAGGGACGACGTACTGGCAAACGCCCCGCGCAGCGAGGACGGGTTTATTCGTGTGCGCGCGGTCTTGGAGTAGAGGCTTGGAGCCATCTGACCTCACAATTGGCCAGGCGGCCGGTCTTCTCGCTAAAGGCGATATCACTTCGGTCGAACTGACACGGGCGGTGCTGGACCGTATTGCGTCGGTAGAGGAACACACGAACGCATTCGTCACAGTAACGGAAACGTTGGCCATGGAACAGGCCGAGGCCGCGGATCGTCGCATCAAGTCCGACGAGGCCCGTCCACTGACCGGTATCCCTATGGCGCTCAAGGACAACATGTCCACGAGTGGAATCGTTACTACTTGTTCGTCACGCATGCTGCAAGACTTCGTGCCGGTCTACGACGCGACCGTTGCCCGGAAACTGTACGCCGAGGGCGCGGTACTGGTAGGGAAGGGCAACCTGGACGAGTTTGCGATGGGCTCGTCTACCGAGAACTCGTTCTTCTTTCCAACACACAACCCATGGGATTTGGATCGGTCACCTGGGGGGAGCAGCGGAGGGCCCGCCGCCGCGGTGGCCGCTGGTGAGGCGATGTACTCTCTTGGATCAGACACCGGCGGCAGTATACGCCAGCCGGCGTCATTTTGCGGAGTGGTCGGTATGAAGCCCACCTATGGCCTGGTCAGTCGTTATGGTCTTATTGCCTTTGCGAGCTCACTAGACCAGATAGGGCCCATAACCCGAAACGTGGCGGATGCAGCGATTGTTCTGAATGCCATAGTGGGATACGATCCGAGAGACTCCACCTCCATCGACTACAAGCCTCCTGATTACACCAAGGCCCTCGATGGAGATATACGTGGACTGCGTGTTGGTGTGCCCCGAGAGTATTTTGTAGATGGTATGGATCCTGGCGTTGAGGCGACTATTTGCGAGGCGATTCGTATCTTGAAGGATAAAGGTGCGACGGTTGAGGAGACATTGCTGCCACATACTCCATATGCGTTGGCCGTCTATTACATCATCGCTCCCTCCGAGGCTTCGGCAAATCTTGCCCGCTACGATGGTGTGAAATACGGTCACTTCGCAAAGGACGCCGACAGCATGTGGGATGCTCTTGAGAAGACCCGCCAGGAGGGCTTCGGCCCGGAGGTGCAGCGCCGCATCATGCTAGGGACCCATGCGCTGTCCGCTGGCTACTACGATGCTTATTACCTTAAAGCTCAGCGAGTCCGCACCTTGATACGCCAGGAATTTGACGAGGCTTTCAAGAAGTTCGATGTTTTGGTCACTCCCACGTCGCCCTCAGTCGCTTTCAGGTTGGGGGAGAAAATAGAAGACCCTATGACGATGTACCTCAACGACATATTCACACAACCCGCGAACATCGCTGGACTGCCGGCAATCTCCGTACAGGGAGGAATGGTAGATGGACTCCCGGTAGGTCTGCAGTTTATGGCGAACCACATGCAGGAGAAGATTTTATTGCGTGCAGCTCATGCATATGAGCAGTCCACTGAGTGGCATTTTCTTCGTCCAAATCTGTAATCCGTGTCAGGTAGAGGAGCGTCTGCACCATGACAACCAAAAATGACAGGTTCACCGTCGGCTTCGTTTCTACTCCCCACCCGCACTCGATCCTTCACATCAAAACCCTTGATGTGCTGGCTGCCGTCGGAGCGGTCCATGTGTGCGGTCTCGATGGCGATGATGTGGACGCACTAGCGGCCGAGACGGACAAGGTCCTCTCAACGACAGACAGCCTCGATGAGCTACTGGCCCGCGAAGACGTGGATGCTTTGCTGGTATCGGTGCGCAACGACCTATGCCCTATGGTCCTAGAGGCAGGCATAGATGCAGGTAAGGGGGCACTTTTCGAGAAGCCAGGTGCTCTGCGGGCCGGAGACCTACGCCGCATCATGGAACTCGCCTCTGCCCGGGGGCTGGTTATGGGAGCGATGTTCCAGAACCGCACGAAACCGAAAGTTATCGAGGTGAGGGAGGCTCGTCGAGGTGGCGCTCTGGGCACTGTAATGGCGGTGGAGTCGAGGATGGTGACCTCTCAGGTGCGCTACCGCGACCCTGGGCACTGGCTCTTCCGTAAGGGAATGAGTGGCTCCGGTATCCTGTCTTGGTTGGGTTGTCACCATATTGACCTGATGTGCTACATGATGGATGAACGGATAGTGGAGGTCACTGCAATTGTGGACAACCGCAACCCGGAGAGGCTCGAGGTGGAGGACACCGCGATACTGGCCTTCAGGTTTGAGGGGGGCGCTCTCGGATCACTTCACGCGGGCTACCATCTTCCAGGGAGCGATGCCGGATATACAGGTGCGTCATACGACTCCTTTCTTGCACTGCGGGGCACGGATGGGTATGCACGCATGCCAATGGAAGACGACGGTTACACCTTATTCAGTCAGGCGTCGGGGTGGGCCGCTGGTGGTGAGCAGTACCGCGCCTTTTCGCCACCTGATTCTAAGGCATATGGAGGCTATGGCGGCGAACGTTTCCTTGAAGACTATTTGCAAGCGACCAGAACTGGCGGTGAGGCGCCGGCACCCATCGCGGCGGCCGTCCATGTGTTGGAGGTCATAGACGCGGCCATTGAATCTTCCGAGACCGGCCACGCCGTAAGCATCCCGAAACCTTAAGTGTCCCGCACGCCATGTAAGGGACGGGCTCAGTGCTGCCTGACCCAGAACAGACCTTTATCGACGGGTTTGAAAAAGGGTGACCCCAATTGGGGGAGCCTAGGGACGTCTCTCAAATACAACATATGTAAATTATGATTTAGTTCTCTAGATTTTACTGGCATGGCCCACTGAACAGCGAGACTCAAATTTTGACGGGTCTGCGGACGGCGTATAATCATATATAAGAATTAGTGGATACTCTGGACCTAGGCGATAGCGAATTAGCATTATAAAAACAGTCCCCATCATCCTAGAGCGTTCCCGCCTCAGGTCCTCCACGGCTGTGGTGCTACTCGTCGGGGGTGCCGGCTTGCTTATCATGTCAGGGGCATACTATGCCTACGCTGCCTGGGCTGGGTCCGGGGTCGACGAACTCAACGTTGAGCTAGTTAGGCTGGAAATGTTCCCGAGCATATCCGTTGACGCTCCGTTCAATGCTGACGATGCCTTCAGCAACACGGGAAACGAGATTCTTCAACACCGAGATGACAGTGCGACGGGAACCGTGTCATCGTACGGCCAGGCTCCGGAGCCAGTGACAGTACAGGGAGCCACACTACCTGCTTATCAGTCAAGGGTAGTAGAGACAGTCTCTTCTAGGGACAGTGATTCTGTCCAACCGGAGGTCAAGACAGAACAGCCACGGGCCACGAGAGTCAACGCGGACCTGGAATCTGGAGCTACAATTAGCCCGGAGACACTAGATAGTATCGGCGATGGACCGGTCAAAGAGACAACGTTTGCCGTCGAAACGAGCCCATCGTGGGTCGAGGAATCTAGCATTGAGATAGCTCTCTACACCCCGGTTCTGAGTGACGGCTTGGATCTGAGTGATCTGACGCCTGCCACGCGAATCAGAATCCCCGCACTCGGTCTAGACTCTCTCATTGCGGAGCTTGGCGTTGTTCGTACCAATAATAAGGTGTCTTGGGAGACGCCGAAACATGTCGTTGGTCACATACCGACGACAGCCAATGCAGGGTCCGGTGGTCATGGCTGGTACTTCGGTCATCTGGAGAGTCCCATTAAGGGGGAAGGAAGCGTCTTTCGGCGTTTGCCCGAGGTGCCAGAATTACTCAAGGACGAACCGGATAGGCCTATCTATGTCTTTTTGGAGGCAGGTGCACGAAGTTTCGCATATCGCATCTACAACGTCGAAGTGGTCTCCGAGGAGGATTTGTACATCACCGACTCCGGCACCCAGGACATAACTCTCGTGACCTGCACTCCGCGTTTCGTATACGACCATAGACTCCTCGTGACCGCGGCGCTGGTGGGTGTCCTTGAGTCGTGATGAACTGCCGTGTGTATCCCTTCCATCACGCTTCTCACCAAGACTACTCATGATTCGCAATGGGTTCATCGTGGGAGCTGCCGTGGGTGTGGTGATCTTAGTGGGTCTCATGTCGTGGGCACTTTCCAACCGCTCGCCTGTGACTGGTTTAAGTGGTATCACCCGTGTGGATAAGCCTGCACCGGAGTTCACCCTCGACCTCATGGACGGTGACCAGTTACTCTTGTCAGATCTCTCCGGCAGACCAATAGTCCTCAACTTCTGGGCGTCCTGGTGCGCTCCTTGTCGCGATGAGGCCGGTGCCCTGGAGCGAACGTGGCGCAGGTATGAAGACAGAGGAGTCGTATTCGTGGGTATCGACATTCAGGACTCAGAGGCAGATGCACGTGCCTATCTTGAGGAGTTTGATGTTAGTTATCCCAATGGGCGTGATGTGAGTGGGAAGATCGCTATCGACTACGGGGTCGTCGGGTTGCCCGTTACTTATTTGGTGAACATGGATGGGCTTATCGAACGACGGTGGGTGGGCGCAATACCTGAGACTCGGCTGCTAGATTGGACAGAATCGCTGGTACAGGGACAGCCACTATCAGCCAACAACAATGAGCCCGATCCGGAGCGATTCCGCAAGTTGCGGTAATATCCAGTGCTAGTAGTAGTGCCAGTCTATGGCGAAGCTCCTTATCTGGGTGGTGATCAACCTGCCTATGTCGCAGTTTTCGGACACTTGTCCAATTACCACCCTGGGCCCCAGAAACATTATGGTGGTGTAGGTTTACCAGTAGCCCTAACCGTTCTCTAAATCCACTAAGTCGCCCTCGCTATTCTTAGGATTTCTTGAGTCCGAGGGTAAAAAGATGTTCGGTGCACAGGGATGCGTTTAGAGGTTGGCCCAGCCGTAAAGATGATTGGTGGCGGCAATAGGATCGACGTCGCGGTTGGCTCCGCAACATATCTAAGGTCGAGTCGTCATCACTATGAGGGTCACGGGCTGTGTTCGCAAGGTGACGAAGATGGTGACCTGCAGTCACTCTCTCGAGATACACCCTACGAGCGATATCCACATTGCAGAATCTATTGACTAAATAGCCGTGGGTATTGTCCAACCTACTATGAAAGATAATACGACCTCGTCAAGTGGTCATTGGGCGGGGCTGTTATAGTTGTCGCAATGGAAATGGCTGGCGCGGTTCTGGCGATGGCGGGATAGGAATATGTCAAAATACTGGATAATCGGTTCAGGGGTTGCGCTCGGCGCATTGCTCATCGTTGCTATAGTTATCGCGTTGATTCGGGATGCTGTCATCTTGGCGGAGGGTTCGCCAGAACGCACGGTGCAACTCTATCTCGAAGCCGTATCGGATAATGACTTCGCAGTTGTGCGGGAGATGTTCTCCTCTGAATTGAAGGGGCAGTGCACTTTAGATTATATGGTTTCCCGATCCTTTGAAAGACAAAGTCTCAAGGATTCGCGGGTGGTGCACGACACCACCAATTTCGTCGATGATAGGGCAATCGTAGTGTTTGAGGTGACTCAGATCTCTCGCAATGGCCCTTTTGGGATCGGTGAGGGGTGGTCTCGCGACGAACACTATACCCTCATCAAGGAAAAGGGAGAGTGGCGGCTTTCGGCCAATCCGTGGCCTTACCAAAGTTGCGCACAGCCTTAGGAATGCCCGTAAAGGCGCCGCGACCAGGAGACCTGCCTTTGAGCGGGTCTCGGCCACATCCAACGATATAGCTCAATGATTCGCGGAGCATTGTACAGGAGCCAAAATTGATGGAAGGCCTATTGCTGTTCTTCATACCAGGATTACTGGTGCTTGCGGTGTTTGGCACCATTTTATACGGACTAGTGACACTTGCTAGGAAACGCCGGGGATTTCAGGAAATAGATCCCGGCATTGGCACTGTGCGCCGACTTTATTTCTATGTCGTGTCGTTCGTGGCGCTGATGATGGCCGCGTCTGGCGTCGTCGTGACTGCGTTGTTTGTTCTTGACTCGATCTTTGTGAACTCCACCATCTTGGGCAATACCGGACGACTAGCAACAGGTCTTTCACTGGTCATCGTGGGACTCCCACTATGGGTGATCCATTGGAGGATAGTTGCTAGGTATGTTGCAGAGTTGCCGGTGGAGGCACGTTCGCTCCTTAGAAAGACGTACATATATATTGTATTGGGAGTCTCCGCGGCGCTGTTCATTGGCTCGGCCGTGTCGGTACTCTCGTTTCTTCTTGGAAGTATGGAGAACTCTAACTATTCGTGGGCCACACTCTTTGTTTGGGCTGTGGTCTGGGCTTTTCACTGGCGCATGGAGAGTGGTGAAGGTCAGCCTACACCCGAAACCCGCACCGTTCGCAGGCTGTATATATACATCATGGCGATGACGTTGTTGTCAGCCTCCGCCTTCGGGGCTGCCCATCTGATCCACGGAATTTTGCAAGAGGCCTATTCCAGCCTGACATCCGAAGCGGTGATCGTGCTGTCCTCTGAGCGGTTGTGGACCGAGGACACACAACAGATACTAGGGATGGTCATGGTAGTGGTACCCGCGTGGATCGTCCACTGGTTCTACTTTGCTAAGAACGATGGCGGATCCACCATGAGACAGATATATATCTTTGGATTTGTCTTTGCCGGCAGTGCCGTGACCATCCTGGTCTCGGCTGGGATCATCATTTTCGGTATTCTGGAGTGGGCAATCGGCTTGCCGCTGGATTCCGCGGCCGACCAGTTTAGGTTCCTGCCAGGAGCTATTGCCTCACTCATCATCGCTGGAGCGATACTCGGATACCATAATGCGATTGCAAGTTTAGAGGAAGAATCATGGATGCCGGAGGCGTGGTTAGCTCGCGGAGCTGTTCTCTATGCTTCGGCCGCCGCAGGAGTTGTCTTAACCGCTCTCGCCGTGGGAGCGCTAGTTGAAACAGTGTTCGAGGTTGTGGAAGGGTCGGGGGCGTTTTCGGGCGGAGACCTGTGGAAAGATCGCTTGGCCCTGACCATCACGTTCAGCGTCCTCGGAGTTCCCCTGTGGGTCTATTTCTGGAATGCCATCTGTCGGAGAGTCCTTTCCGAAGGGCTTGAGGAGCGTCTGACCGGAGCTCGAAAAATCTTTATCTTTGGAATCCTCGGGGCGGGCATGCTAGCGTTGCTCGGCAGTGTTAGTGCCTTAGTGTTCATATTTCTACGGGAGCTTCTGGGCGGCCAACTATCAAATGTGATCAACGACGCAAGAGTGCCAATCGTAGTCATTGTACCTGCACTGCTTGTACTGTCTTATCACTGGTTCGTCTACAGGGAGGACCGGAAATTCGAACCCAAGTCAGAGGCAAGGGAACGGCCGTTTCTTCGCAAGAAAGCGGTGACAGTCCTCGTTACAGGGGGAAGTGCAGACTTTCTTGAAAGGTTGGAGGAAGCGCTGGGATACCGTGTGGATCTCTTGCAGCGTCTTGACCCGGATTCTCACGTGCCCGAAGTATCCGAGGAGCAGGCATATGTGCTGGCCCGCCGCATCGTGGATGCGGTCGGTCTCAACGTCTTGGTGGTCCCGGAATTGGACGGCGTGAATGTCTTTTCGTACAGTTAGTTGGACATCGTAATAGGAAGACCGTTTCCATCCTCTTGAGTGTTAAGGGCGGATAGCCATTAGAAGTGTGATGGGTTTGACTGCCCGGCAGTTTGGGAGTTCGAGTTCCCGCGGGTAGATCTGAAGGAAGGATAATCGGATGGTTTTCGAGAGGACATTTTGATGATTGGTACCCTTAGTTATGGTAATGGCTCTATACCCATGTCCTATATTTCTCCTTCACAACCTCTGCAAATTGGGAATCGTCGAGGATATGACTCAAAGGCAATTCTTTGCGACTAGATTGGACTTGATCTCAACGGGAGGATCCGGTTTTCTCACTCACTTGGAGTGGAAGATCCAGCGGACCTGCCACTTGCCCTCCGTGGCCAGTTGAGGCATTATACCCGAGACTCAGTGTGATCATCTCGATTAGATGAGGAGGGTCGACTATGGCAACAGACATAAAGCGTAATGTGCCCCAGGTAGTCCATGGGACTCAGCCTACAACCGCCACCTCCCAGACTCCTGGAATGGTGCGCCGTCCCGCAATCCATAAGGAAACGGTAGGTGCCAGCAAGATATGGTTCGGGACCGTTACCTGCATTCCAAATCACAAGGGCCCACCTCATCACCATGGAGAGGCAGAGACGGCTGCATACGTGATTTCAGGCCACATCCGTGTCTATTACGGTGAGAATTTCAAAGAATTTGTAGAGGCTGGCCCAGGTGACTATCTCTTTGTTCCGGCCAATACCTGGCACATCGAGGAAAATCCCTACGACGAACCGTCGGAACAGTTCCTTGCTCGTGGGCCAGACAATATCGTCATTAACATGGAACAGTAGAGATTCCAGCATCTGTGGTCTAGGCGTGATGCTTTGGCTAAGAGACAACTAATAACCCGTGGGCCCTAGAGTCATACCGCCAGCTACCACGATATTCTCGCCGGTTATATAACTGGATTCTTCTGAGGCAAGAAAGAGGATAACCTTGGCTACCTCCTCAGGTTTACCTAGCCTTCCCATAGGAATTCCGTCCATGTAGGTCTGTATCATATCCTGTGTTTCCTGCAGTACACGGTGGGTGCCGATTACCCCTGGGGAGACGCAATTCACGTTTATACCTTGTTGAGCCAGTTCTTTCGCAAGGGTCTTTGTGAAGGCGATTATCCCTCCCTTGGCGGCCGAATACTCAGCGGCTTTCTGCATACCTATGATGCCGGCCGTTGAGGCGATATTGATAACTCTGCCGCGTTGCCTCTCAACCATGTGGTTGACCACTGCCCTTGTGCAGTTCAACGTACCATAGAGATTCAGAGCGACCATTTCATCCCAGCGCTTCTTGCTCGACTCGGCGAAAGGGCTGTATTTCGTCTTGATCACAGGGCCTGCCGATCCGCCAGCAATATTGGCTAAGATGTCGATTCGTCCGAAGGTAGATAATGTAGTTTCAGCCAGATGGCGAGTCGAATCTGCATCGGTCACGTCGATAGTCATGGCGGCTACCACGTATCCCTGCCCTCTTAGTTCGGAGGCTAAATCATCAACTGCCCCAGAAACGAGGTCAGCAATCATCACTGTAGCGCCCTCACCGACAAACAACTTGCATGTTTCCCGACCGATTCCACTGGCACCCCCTGTCACAATCGCTACTTGGTCCTTCAATCGCATTGTCATGATCCTTGACCTTTCATGTCGAATTCACTCCTCGGGTAGTTCACTGGCCCCGAGTAGTCCGGATCTCCCAAAGCAAAGTATGGAATGAATCAATGTCCAGGAGATTCTCTTTACCGAGAATGTTTAGTAGAAGGGATGGGAAACTTAAAAACATGTAGCCGGTGCTCTCGTTTCCAAAAGTTGGACCATGTAGTAATCAGGATGTGGACTAGGCGAAAGGCCAACTTGCTGTGCGCCATTGTGGTGGAATCCCTAGCGGACCACTCCTCGCTCCTTAAGTCCACTGATGTCGTCTGGGGTGTAGCCATGGTCAGCCAGGACCGCGTCTGTGTGTTGACCCAATGTCGGGGAGGGGGTACGGACCGAGGCAGGGGTTGCTGACAATTTGATCGGGACACCAATGTTCCGAGTAGTGCCGGCCAGCGGGTGCTCCAGCTCCACCATCATTTCTCGCGCCACCACATGTGGATCCGAGTATACATCGGCCATATCGTTGATCGGGCCACAGGGCACCCCCGATTGGCCCAGCACCTCGAGCCAGTGAGACGTGGACTGTAGTGACAGGGTTTCTTGAAGAGTCTCCGCTAGGAGGGTTACATTTTGTACTCTAAGGGAGTTGCTGGCGAAATTTTCGTTCTGAAGGAGGTCTTCACGGCCGATGGCTCCGCACAGTCTCTCCCAGTTGGCCTGGTTCGCTCCACCGACCATGACATAGCCATCTGCCGTGGCAAAAGCCTGATACGGGGCGGTTAGGTGATGTCCCGAGCCCACGGGCCCTGGAGGGATTCCTGTGGCGAAGAAGATAGCCGACTCCCATATCGTGTAGGCAATGCCCGTCTCCAGCAGCGATGTATCGACGTGTTGCCCGAGACCCGTCTTGAGTCGGCTAACGTAGGCGTTCATCACCCCGAACGCCGCGTATATGCCCGCATTCAGGTCCGTGATCGGCGGACCGTTCCTCATCGGCGAGCCGCCGGCTACTCCTGTGATAGACATGAGGCCGGACATCCCTTGGGCCATCAGATCGAATCCAGGCCTATCTTTATATGGCCCGGTATTGCCGAATCCCGAGATGCTGCAGTAGATGAGGGCCGGATTTTCCGTACGGAGATCCTCGTAGCCAAGTCTCATGCGATCCATGGTACCCGGCCTCATATTTTGCACCAGCACGTCCGCGTTCCGCGCCATTTGGTGGAGAATTGAGCGTCCCTCATCGGACTTTAAGTTGATTACAACGCTGCGTTTATTGCGGTGGATTCCCAGGAACGCGGCCGACTCTCCGTTGATGAAAGGCGGCCCAGCGCGCCGGATGTCGTCGCCGCCGTCGGGTTTTTCGATCTTGATGACATCTGCGCCCATGTCGGCCAGTAACATCGTACAAAATGGGCCCGCCATCATTTGTGTCAGGTCCAACACCTTCATCCCATCCAGTGGTGGTTCTTGTATCACTCGGCCATCTCCCATCCTACCGACCGGAAAATCGAGGCCTGCGGCGTTCAAGGAAGGCGAGACGCCCCTCCTGGAAGTCTTCGCTGTCGAAATTGGCGAAAGGGAGGTTAGCCTCTTCTGCGGTAAGCTCGAGGGGAAAAGGAGCACTCACCACTCGACTCATTATTTGTTTATGGACATAGTGGGAAAGAGGGGCCAGTTCCACTATCTCCCGAGCGAGATTTTCCACGTATTTATCGCTCTCCTCGAGAGGGATAACGACAGTCACCAGGCCTATTCTAAACGCCTCGGAGGCGTCGATCGTCCGGCCTGTCAACAGGATGTAGGATGTATTCCCAGGGCCGATGAGCCGAACGAGCCTACTCATCTCCTGGTGGCCAACCACAATGCCTAGGCGCGCGGCGGGTATGGCGAACCGCCCGTTGTCGGCGGAAATTCTCAGATCGGTGGCAAGAGTCAGTTCGCACCCACCACCTATACAAAACCCCTTGATGTGGCAGATAGTCGGCACAGGTATTGCTTCGATGGCATCAACCGCGGCGTCGAAGGCGGTCTGGTATTTCTTCGCCTGCTCAGAATCGGTGCGGAAGCGGTCAAAGTCTTTGATGTCCGCTCCTGCGGAAAAGGCTTTCTCTCCTGTACCCCTTAGTACAACCACACGGATTTGTTCGTCGGTCCCGATCTCTTTGGCGAGGCGACGTAATTCCAGCCACCCTTCGTAACTGATGGCGTTACGTTCTTCGGGACGATTTAGCACGATGGTGGCTACGCCGTCTTCGAGCTCAACGTATATGTTTGCCGGCACCTGAGAATCCTCCGTCTTTTGAAGACGTGGCGATGTTACATCAGGGCACGATGGGCACGCAAGAATCGGACGTGATGGGGAAGAATCAGTATGATGAATACCCGCCATCTACGGGGATGGATATTCCTGTTATGTAGTCGGAAGCCTGACTGGCCAAGAACACCGCTGTACCGGCAAGGTCTCGGGGCTCCCCCCAGTGGCCACGTGGGATACGCGAAGTGATTAAGGTGTGGCGATCTCGGTGCTCCGGTCTCTCGTAGGTGGCGGTCAAGCTAGTGCGGATCCAACCGGGTAGGATGGCGTTAACCCGGATATCGTCCTTTGCCCACGCTATAGCCAGGCTCTTGGTGAGTTGCACTACCCCCCCCTTGCTGGCCGCATATGATGCGACCCAGTCGTTGCCGAAAAGAGAGGTCATCGATCCTATGTTTACTATTTTCCCACCTCCGGACGCTGACAACACTGGGTGGACAGCCTTCGCACACAGGAACACGCCACGCAAATTGACGTCCATCACACGGACCCACACAACCACGCTGTACTCTTCGGGCGCCTTTCTCACGGAGATGCCAGCGTTGTTCACTAGGCAGTCTATGCGGCCAAATTGGTCGATCGAGCCGGATATCGCATCGGTCACCGAGTCCTCGTCGGTCACGTCCATGACCACCCCCAACGCGTCGACGCCCATCGTTCGGATTGCACTAACGGCACCTGTGGTCTTGGTCTTGTCCCGTGCGGCCACGACAATATTTGCGCCTGCGGCCGCAAGCCCCATAGCGATACCTAGGCCGATTCCGCCGTTACCTCCGGTGACCATCGCAACTTTGCCTGTCAGGTCAAACATGTTGGCCATTTCGTTACCTCGTGGAAGGGTCATCGTCGCTGGATAGGGCGAGCGAGGCGGGGCATGCTCATCACCTAGACCTCTCCGTACATATCGTACATATTAGGAAATGTGTACATTTGCTACCTGTCTTATGCGCATGATGAAGTTATCAAACCATCTGCATGGATGACCCCATCTCAGGTCCTGGGAGATGGATGATGGTCGCTGTATCCCGAGATGATTCCATTCAATCGTCTCTCACCTGCTCTTATAGGGTCGGCAGCATCTTATGGCGGCGCGCTGTTTGACTTGAGGCGATTGAGGAGTTCAGATGTGGTATCAGTGATTGGTTTGCTATGTCAGATTTTAGTTGTTGCAGGCTAGACTCTATCCCACCACCTGGAACCTGGCCCGACCCGATTCCTGACACACCATCTTGTGCTTATACTAGACAGCGGGATAGAGTGTACCGTAATTAGCGGGTGGGGAATAGGGAGAACAAGCTCTCAGCAGCATAGGTGGGTTTCATTGATCTGGTCGTCTGCCGGTTGGCGATCAAATAGCTTAAAGTTCGAATAATAATTTGATCCGGCGATGTACACTTGCGAATAGGATGACGTCGTTGGCGCGGTTGCCTCTAAAGCCCTGTCGGAGAGAAGCATATGAGCGAAGGCTTGGGAATTGAGAGTGTTGAACTAGGCGACGATGGAGTTATGGTCGGGTGGAACGATGGTCACCGTAGTCTCTACGATGCCAAGTACCTTCGCGTGAGTTGTTCATGTGCCCAGTGCGTCGAAGAGTGGAGCCGTCGGAAGATTCTAGACCCTGCCACCGTTCCCGCCGATATACGCGCTGAGGATTATCTGCTGGTCGGACATTATGCCATACAGTTTCTGTGGAGCGACGCACACTACACTGGCATCTACCCCTTCGACATGTTGCGTGCACTATGTATCTGCAACGAGTGTGATGCCGAGAGGCTAGCTACTCCGTAAACTCCATCAGTTCCAGCCAGTTGCCGTCCAAGTCCTGCAAATAGCACACCGTTTTCCCCGGCGCTACCGAGACAGGAGCATTGAGCATATTGGCGCCGGCCGCCGACAGGTTCTTGTATGCCGCCTGAATGTCATCGACTGTGAACGCGAGGTGACTACCCCCAATGACGCTCCTTTCCGAGGTTGGCCGATCTCCTGGCGTGGGGCTAACATACTTGATCAGTTCCAGCACATGCTCGCCGCCGATGCCCATGATCGCGATCTGCAGATAGGCGTCATTGTATCCGACTACCTTTTCAATGGGGCCACCCCGCCTCTCAAACCTAGCTTGTACTTCCAGGCCGATAGCACTCTCATAGAACTCGACCGCCCTGTCGAGATCGGAAACGACGAACCCGGTGTGATGCATCTTCTGTATCATTTGTGTCTCTCGCTTCTAGTCTTAGATTTTATTACACGGTTAAGTGGTGCGCAGAGGTGCCTAGCCCGGGGCATGTGCCATCTTTGGCTCACTCAGCGCTCAATCGGGAAACTGCCCGATCTCAGCCAGAGCCTTACCAACCTTCTGGCGGATCGCCGCCATCTGCTCGTCTTCCCACTTGTAAAACCCTTTGTCGGACTTCACTCCCAGGTCTCGCATCAATTCGAGATTAGTGGCCATGGTATTGACAGCCAGCTCCAACCTTTCATTGGAGACGTCGCCTAATTGCACATCGTAGTCGCCTATGGCGAACTGGATTGTGATCCCGCTCTCCATGGGGCCTGAGCCTACCACGGCCACCCGTCTGATTGCCTCAGCGTACATATCCTGTCCTCAATCGGTGCGATGCACCCGTATCACAGCAGGCATGATACCACGGCTCTCCATCGTTGAATCTTAGCGGCCTGCTTGATAAATGTACGCGAACACCTTCCCCATAGGAGATGACGTGAGGCTCATAATATGCGGCTGCGAGTATTCCGGCACGACGACATTGGCGACCGGGATCAGCGCCTGGGCTGGCGCCTTGCCCGCTGACATTGTTCGTTAATGGGGACGTTGCTATACTGCATCTGTCTCGTGCGGTGTTTCCGGGAATATAATTAAGGGGGAGGGGAGCCGTGGTAAGTTCACGCATAGTTCGCGCTGCGGCCGTGCAACTAGCGCCAGTCCTCTTTGATCGGGACGGCAGTACACAGAAGGTTTTGGAAGCCATCTGCGAGGCCGAGAGGAAAGATGTCGATCTTCTGGTGTTTCCTGAGACGTTCATTCCCAACTATCCATACTTTGCCAACTGGCAGGCCCCCGCGACGATCGCCGAGTTGCACCTGAGGCTGTTTGAGGAGTCGGTGGATGTCCCGGGCCCAGTGACCCAGGCTGTTGGCGCAGCTGCCGCTTCCGCGGACATGGTGGTGGTCCTAGGGGTGAATGAACGAGACGGTGGCAGCTTGTATAACACCCAGATCATCTTCGACGCTGATGGGAAGCTTCTGCTCAAACGTAGGAAGCTCATGCCCACCTACCATGAGCGTATGGTCTGGGGATGGGGGGATGGCTCCGACCTCCAGGTTGTGGAAACGGCCGTGGGTAGGGTGGGTCCGCTAATCTGCTGGGAGCACTATATGCCCCTGGCCCGGTACGCTCTCATGGCCCAGCGGGAGCAGATCCACTGCTCCCATTTTCCAGGGTATGTCGGCCGCTCCGGTTTCGCTGATGAGATCGAGGTGACAATACGCCACCACGCACTCGAGTCCGGGTGCTTCGTCGTAAACGCCACCGGCTGGTTGGAACCCGACCAGGTCGCCGAACTCTGTCCGGACCCCAAATTTCGAGAGAGCTTGGACCCCGACTCCTCCTTCACGGCCATCATAGGGCCCAATGGTTGCCACCTAGCCGAGCCTATCAGGCAGGGTGAAGGAATGGTCGTTGCTGACCTAGACCTCCAAGAAATCGTCCGCAGGAAGCTCCGTATGGACTCAGTGGGACACTACGCACGCCCGGACGTGCTGCGTCTTTTACTAGACCCTCGCCCCAGTCTCATAATGGAAGAGACGGTCCTGGGAGCCTATTCTACCAGTGACAGACCCCCAACCGGCAACAACGAAGACCTCCTTGCGAGGATCGCGGAGTTGGAAGATGAGATGAAGGTATTGAAGGGTGAGTGATAGGGATTTTTGAACCGGGTGTTCAGTCTTCGACGAACCGTCCTCGGCATGGACGTCATCCAGAGTGTCGGGAGCGTGCTCTTGGACTCGGTACTTGTAGATGAAGCTTCTTAATTTGAATGAGGCCGTCTTACTGTAATGGCGAATAGTCGGTGGGCTTGAGGATCGTGTTCATCACCCTGGCCACGATAGGTCCGTTTGCCTCAGACTCGTCTCGGACCCTGTGCCACTCGGGGGCAGAGCGAAAGTCATCCCAGGCCTTTTGCCGCTGCTGCGAACTTTCGAAGGCGAGGATGTAGATCAGACGGTCATTGTAGTCCCCGATCTCCGGCGTCCAGTAGCCGATGGTCTTAGCGCCGTGCTTTTCCAAGAGCTTCACGGTGTGGTCCCTGAACCGCGACTGGATATTCTCCAACTTGCCCTCGACGGCCTCATAGACTCTATACTCGTATATCAATCTAGCCTCCTGATACGCCCGTCTTTTCGTTACCCTTTAGTCCCAGCTCGACTTGCACGGCCTCGACCAGGAAGTCCAGCGATGCTGTCTGCGGACCCTCGTGAAAGCCGAAATCCAGGCTCGATAGTGAGATAGCACCTTTTTTGATGGCCCCAAGGTCGGTCCCTTCAGCCCCGACGTCGAGGATCCTGTCCTCCGCAATCCAATAGTGAGTACGACTTCCGTCACGTCCCTTCGTAACCGTCTCCAGAAACGATCTTGGGCCAGGCCGCGTTAGTTCTACCCCCCTGATCTCCTCGGCGGACAGATCGGGCACGTTGAGGTTGATCAGTTGAGGCACGTCGAGAGGGACTTTTTTCAACGCCCGTGCCACAGCGGCTGCGGCCCTGGCCGCGACTGTATATCGCACCTCTTCATTGGTGTACTTGACAGACACAGCCACGGAGGTGAATCCCTTCATATAGCCGTGGGCTGCAGCCCCGACCGTGCCGGAGATAAGGACATCGTGCCCGAGGTTCGCACCTCGGTTTATGCCAGCCACAACAAGGTCTGGTGGCTTTTCCAAGAGTGACTCGACGGCCAAGATGACGCAATCCCCTGGCGTGCCCTGGACCGCATTGGCGACTATGCCGTCCAGTGGCGACTGCATCGCCTGGACTCGCAGCACAGAAGTAAGCGTCAGTGAAGCGGCGACCCCACTTTGATCGCGGTCTGGGGCAACGATACTCACTTTACCAACAGCACTCAAAGCCTTGGCAAGGTGCCACAATCCTTCCGAATTGACCCCATCGTCGTTTGTCACCAGGATTCTCAAATCTTATTCTCCAATGATCATATTGTCGATGAGTCGTGTCTGGCCAATCCAAGTGGCCACGAGTGCTAGGGCTGGACCGGCCACCTTATCTAGTTCGTCAAGGGTCTGTGGATCAGTGATGCTCACGTAGTCAAGAGTGGCCAGCGGTTCCGACTCGATAATCTCCCGCATCCGTCGCCTCATAGGCTCGGCATCACCTGTGCTCATGTCCATAGCAACCGACAGTGCCCGATATAGCACTACAGCCGCCCGTCTCTCATTAGTGTTCAGTGCGGTGTTTCGACTGCTGAGGGCCAGCCCGTCCGGCTCCCTCACTGTCGGGCACAGGACTATCTGTGCCCCCAGGTTCAGATCGGCATTGAGTTGCCGTATAACCAAGTCTTGTTGAGCGTCCTTCTGGCCAAAGTACGCAGTGTCGGGCCGGACAATAGACAGCAACTTGGTTACCACCGTAGCTACGCCTACAAAGTGGTTGGGACGGGATGCTCCCTCCAGCCTATTTGAGATTTTCCCGACATCCACGCGGGTGTGAGAGCCCGTAGGATACATTTCCTCCGTTGACGGCGCCAATACCAGGTCTACACCGGCCTCACCCAATTTCGTGAGGTCTTTGTCCAAGTTCCGTGGATAGGAGGCGTAGTTATCCTGCGGACCGAACTGGGACGGGTTCACGAAGACACTCACCACCAAGGTAGCATTTTCGTTCCGTGCGCGATTTATCAGAGACATGTGGCCATTGTGGAGTGAGCCCATGGTCGGCACTAGCCCCAGCGGCCTGCTGAGCCCAGATATTGCTGCACGGAATTTGTCTATCGTCGTGATGACTCTCATATGCCGTTCGTCGTCAACCACGATTCCGCACAGTGGTGTCGCCCGCCATACTGGTCGTCGACAGAATCTCGTCAAAGGCCTGGGACTCCTTGTCAACGAGATGGCGCACATTATCGATGTCGGGGAATTCTACGGATCTGACCTCGGCAACGTGTCGCCGAATCGCCTGAGTCGCTCTATCGTGGAGGTTGTCGTACTTCCGGACGTGCTTCAAGTCGAATTCGTTGATCCCGAGCATGTCTGATACGATCAGGACCTGACCGTCCGTGTGTCGTCCAGCTCCAATTCCGATTGTGGGTATCGATAGCCTGCGGGTTGCCTCCCTCGCTACCTCCTCAGGTATCAGCTCATAAACTATGAGCCAGGCCCCGGCATCCTCCAAGCCTTCAGATTCCGAGATTAGCCTAGTGGCGGCTACGGCAGTCTTAACGCGAAGTCCCTTCTTTTCGTGCATCTGTGGATTCAGTCCGAGATGGGCACAAACCTGAATCCCATTTTGTACTAGGTTCTTGACGATGTCGGGCCTGAAACCCTCCATCTTCACGCCGTCGGCGCCGTGAGACATTAATTTGCGGGCATTTCGGAGGGCATCCTCAGTTGTCTCATACGTCAGGTAGGGGAGATCGACGAGCAGGTAGGCTTGGCAGACGCCCCTCCGGACGGCCTTCAAGTGATGGATCATATCGTCCAGTGTGACCTCTTTCTCACTCTCATATCCGAGCACGTTCGTTCCAACACTGTCCCCGACAAAGACGATGTCGACCCCGGACTCGTCTTCCCAGACGGCGGTCGGATAATCGTAGCAAGTGAGCATCACGATCTTCTCGCCGCGGCGCTTCATCTCTGTTATCCCCGCTTTGGTCATTCGCATCCCGGTACCTCCTCTGCCGTCCCTGAGTGAGGGCCTGTACTAGTCTCTGTCCTAGTCACGTCTACGTCCATTTCTGTCTTTCATTCGAGTTGCCTCCGTCCAGGCTCCGATACTCGTCGACCAGATCGCGGATATCCTTTGCCATTTCGAGATCCAGTGAGCCCTTTTCGAGAGCGAATGGGAGTCCGGCCAGCGCCATGTGACAGTAGAGTGGCAGGACATCCGGGGCCCTGGCCCTCAGTGTCTGAAGGTGCTTTCGGACTGTGCCTAGGTCCCCTCTAACGTATGGTCCTGCTAGTGCACCTGGGACCCCCAACGATTCCAAGTTTAACGAGACTTGCCGTATCATGGGTGCCAGGGCCCGTACCCCGTCGTCCCTGCTCATCCCTAGTTGCTCCCATAGTTGCGCCGCAACAGCAGCCTCTGTCGACAATAGCCCGCCCATCATGACCCCGGATAGGTGGTAGAGCACCTTGTCCTCTGGCCGAAGAAAGATTGGACGCCCGCCTATGTCCAACGCCATCTGCTTGAGATAGGCTTTCATTTCGTCGTCGCCCTCAATACCAAAGGTGGTGCCGGGCAGGCTTCCCACTCCATTCTCCACAGAAGAGAACGCGTTCATAGGATGGAATGTACCTACTGAGGCCCCGAGCACACTAGCAGGTTCCAGCACGTCGACAGAAGACGCCCCGGAGCAGTGCGCCACTGCCTGTGTGGTTTTCCATGGCACCATGGACGCTACCTCGCCGATGGCATCGTCCGGGCATGTGAGGAACATGACATCGCAGGATCCGGCGGATTCTCCCAGCGTACGGTACGCCGTGGCGCCATCAACCAGGTGTGCAAGCTCCTGGGCCGACGAGTAGCTGCGGCTCGCTACGGCAACCACTGGGTACCCCTGCCGGGATAGTGCCAGGGCAAGCGACTTGCCGACGATCCCTGCGCCTACGAACCCGATCCTAGAGCGTTGTCGGGGACTACCCATGCTGCACCTAAGTCAACTCAGAAATCGAAGATAGTCGAGCTGGGCCAAGGGAGGCTCGAAGCCCATGTCTGATAGTCCAGCTCATCACGACGGGACCTCGGATAGCAGCCTACCGAGGGTTATGTCTACTTCTGTCTTTGTGCCGATGGCGACACGCTCCTCGCCATAGTCCATCGTATGCTGGGTCTGACCGTTGATGTGATGTCGCCGAGGGCACTCACGAAGAGAATAGCGACTGTTTCCAGGCTGTTGCCAAGTGTAATACTTGCAGTGTCGACCTTGCTCTTCACAGCGTGTACCATCCCCGATGCCTTGGCCACCGATGCGCTTATTTCGCCCCCGAGTTGTCCTCGGCAATCGGGTTCGTGTTGGTCGCGACACAGCAGTGCATACCTCGTTGAGACTGGGGTGTAAGTCCGAGACCACTCCTATGTCGAACTCTGTACCGACACCACTCTCCTCAATACAGCGTATGGCGCCGAATATCGACTGATGACCAAAGAAGCTACCTTTGCATAGCATGAAGCCATGGGCATCCGAGAGCAAGGTCATCGGTCGGAGCATTTTCGTCGTAAGGGTACACCACGCACGTCCACACCGCCGACGTCATCACCCTCGCTTGGTACCATGGGGAATCTGGTGGTTGCACTAGTAGTAGTGTGGTAAACTGCGCGAACCGTAGGTATGTCCGCAACACACTCACCAAAATTGCTGTGGGCTGGATACAAAAACCCTCCCGACGCCATCGGGAAGGTATTGGTGGGCTCTATGTCGTCGCAGGAATGGTTTGGAAGTCGACGACCATCCTGGACATTTTGCTCACCGTTCCCGATAGGATTGGCTGCCGGATAATCTTACCAGGGAGAGGCACAGGATTCAATCCAGCTACGGGTCTCTTTTTTAAGACGGCTCAGCAGATAGTGTAAAATAATTATCCTTCTAATTTGGATGAAGAGAGGTGTTTTTTGGCAGACTTCGATCTGGTTGTCATGGGCTCTGGGCCAGGGGGATACGTAGCAGCGATTCGCGCGGCACAACTGGGGATGAAGACCGCTATCGTGGAGAGATCGGAGGTTGGGGGAGTTTGCCTCAACTGGGGCTGCATACCCAGTAAGGCTCTTATCAGGAACGCTGAGGTCGTCGGGCTTTTCAAGCACGCTGAGGAGTTCGGCATCACTGCCGATAACATTGAGTTCGACTTTTCCAAAGCGGTTCGTCGTAGTAGGGAAGTGGTCAAGAAGCTCACCTCGGGGGTACGCTTCTTGTTGGACAAGAACGGCGTTGAGATCGTAAGTGGCAGTGGGGTCCTTCTCGACCCCGGCACCGTAGATATCCAAAACAAGGACCGAAAACTCACGGCCGACAAGGTCATAGTCGCCACCGGCGCAAGGCCGCGCGCTATCCCGTCACTGCCCATTGATGGCGAGATCGTGATAGGAAGCCGGGAGGCGCTTGAGACCGACGAGGTGCCACCTAGGGCCGTAATCGTGGGAGCCGGGGCCACTGGTGCAGAATTCGCGTACATCTGGCGCTCTTACGGCTCGGAAGTAACCCTAGTCGAACTCATGCCGCGCCTAGTGCCTACCGAGGACGCGGAGATCAGCCAGCACCTTGAGCGCGCCTTCAGACGGCAGGGCATCAATTCGATTACCGACGCCAGTGTCGAGAGTATCGAAGTCAGGAACGGCGTGGCCCGAGTCATAGTGAAGGGTAAGTCTGAAACCACCGAGATCGAGTGCGAAAAGGTGCTCGTCGCTGTTGGTACACAGGGTAACGTGGATGGCATCGGTCTAGAGAACGTCGGTGTGGACATCGACCGAGGATTCATCTCGGTCGATGAACGCATGCAGACTAATGTACTCGGGATCTACGCCATCGGGGACGTAACCGGCCGACTCCTTCTTGCCCATGTGGCCTCGGCCCAGGGGGTCACCGTGGTGGAGCATATAGCAGGGCTTGAGCCGCCCGAACTGGACTACGACTTGATACCACGGGCGACCTATTGCAGGCCCCAGATCGGCAGTTTCGGGTTGACCGAGGCCCAGGCCCGCGAGAATGGCCACGATGTCAAGGTTGGCAAGTTCCAGATATCTGCCAATGGCAAGGCCCTGGGAATGGGAGAGCCAGAAGGGATGATCAAGCTCGTACTCGACGCTGAGATCGGCGATATTCTGGGCGCCCACATGATTGGCGCGGAGGTGACCGAACTACTTGGGGAGCTTTCGATGGCTAAGTTGTTGGAGAGTACAAACAAAGAACTGAGTTGGCTGGTTCATCCTCATCCCACGATCTCAGAGATTATCAAAGAGGCTGCTCTAGACGCGGATGGTGAGGCTATTCATCTGTACCGGCCACCCGTGAGATAAACAGTGGACCTAGACAAAGACCAGGTTGTACAACTGTACGAAAAGATGCTGCTCATCCGCCGCTTCGAGGAGCAGTGTGGCCGGCTGTATATGCAAGGGAAAATCCATGGCTTCTTGCACCTCTACATCGGTGAGGAAGCCATCGCGGTCGGGGCGATATCCTCACTACGGGACGACGACTACATCATCACCCACTATCGTGATCACGGTCACGCACTGGCCCGTGGATTGGACCCCAAAATGATCATGGCGGAACTGATGGGGAAGTCCGCGGGGACCAGCGGCGGCAAGGGCGGTTCTATGCATCTCTTTGACCTCTCCAAGGGATTCATGGGAGGCCACGCTATCGTAGGCAGTCAGATGCCTCTGGCGGCTGGCCTAGCGCTGGCCATCAAGTACAGGGCCGAAGACCGCGCCGTCCTCTGCATTTTCGGGGACGGCGCCGTGAACGAGGGTGCATTTCATGAGACACTTAATCTCGCGTCGCTCTGGAAGTTGCCGGTGGTATTCTTGCTCGAGAATAACCTATACGGAATGGGGACCCATATCGACAAAACCAGGGCCGCGGGCAAAGACATCTATCTAGCCGCCGATGGGTATAAGATCCCCGCGGCGCAGATCGATGGCATGGATGTCGTCGGTGTGCGTGATTCGATCACCGAGGCATTGCTTCGCGTACGCGCGGGCGAGGGGCCTGTGTTTCTTGAGGCCATGACCTACAGATTTGTAGGCCACTCGTTACAAGACCCTCAGGCATACCGGGATGATGACGAGATCGATGAATGGCGAATCCGTGACCCCATCAACACCTTTCGAGAGGCCGCCCTCTTGGAGAATCTCATTGATGACAGTCAGGTTACCCGAATCGCCGATCGTGTCGACTCACTAGTTGCGGAGGCCGTCGCCTTTGGAGAGAGTGGTGAAGAGCCGGGGCCCGAGGCCTTGTACGAGAATGTGTATGCCTGATGGCTTTTATGCCCAAGAGTAGGTCAATCGATGAGTGAAATAACCCTTAGAGAAGCTGTTACCAGAGGCCTGAAAGAGGCACTGGAAGCAGACGGCCGGGTCTTCCTCATGGGAGAGGACATCGGTAGCTACCAGGGGCCCTACGCCGTTACCAGAGGGTTCCTGGAGACCTACGGTGAGGAACGTATCAAAGACACTCCCATATCGGAAGCTGTTGTCGTTGGAACAGCCATTGGGGCGGCTATGGCGGGTTTAAGGCCCGTCGTAGAGATCATGACGATCAATTTCCTGCTGCTGGCCATGGACATGGTTGTGAACCATGCGGCGAAGTTGCGATACATGTCAAACGGCCAGATCTCAGTGCCTATGGTCATCAGGACCGTGACTGGCGGTGGCTCACAATTGGGAGCCACCCACTCCCAGAGCCTCGAAGGGTGGTTCGCATCGGTGCCGGGACTCAAGGTAGTGGTTCCGTCTGATCCCTACGACGCTTTGGGTCTACTGAAAACAGCTATTGCCGACGAGGATCCGGTGATCTTTGCTGAGCACTCGCGTTTGTACCAGATACGTGGAGAGGTCCCCGAAGAAACCTATGCGATACCCTTTGCTCAGGCAAAGATCAAACGGGCCGGCGACGACGTGACCCTGGTGGCCTACTCTCGCATGGTGCACGTGGCCCTTGAAGCGGCCGATATTTTGGAAAAAAAGGGAGTGGAAGCCGAGGTTATAGATCTCCGCACTCTCCGCCCCCTGGACATAGCAACCGTGCTCACGTCGATCCAAAAGACCAACCGTGTTGTCGTCGTAGATGAAACATGGCGGAGCGGCGGATTTGGGGCACAGATTGTCAGCGATATCCAGGAAAGTGTCTTTGACGAACTGGACGGTCCTATAGGCAGGGTAGCGGGCATAGAGGTGCCAGCGCCGTACAACGGGACGTTGGAAGCATTGGCGCTACCGGATGCGGCCCGTATCGTTACCATGGTTGAGAAAATCTACGGAATATAGTCGATACTGGCGCTTGGCATTATGATTAGAGTAGATTGAGGGGGTGCATCCTGGCTATACAACTTAACATGCCTCAGATGGGCTACGACATGTTGGAAGGCACCGTAGTTCGATGGCTCAGGACAGAGGGATCTGAGGTCGCCATCGGCGACGCTCTTGCTGAGATCGAGACCGATAAGGCCGTTGTCGAGTTCGAGTCCACCTCGTCGGGCCTGCTGCGCAAGATCCTCGTCCCTGAAGGTGTCACCGTGCCAGTTGGTCAGGCAATTGCCGTCGTGGGTGAGGCCGACGAGGACATCTCCGAGCTTGAGACCGCGGACTTGGCACCAGCGTCTGATCCAGAGCCTGCCTCTGGAACGGAGGCTCCAGCCGAGGAGTCGGCCATCGCGCTGCCACCGCCTTCTGCCACGGCAGAGCCTGACGCATCTGAGGGTCAGACTCTGCGGGGATCACCCGTTGCCCGAAGACTGGCCGAAGAGCGCGGTATCGATCTGCGCCAGATCCATGGCACCGGCCCTGGTGGCCGAGTGCTCAAGAATGATGTGCTCGCCTTCGATCCCGGCGACGTGCCTGCGGTCGAGGAGCCGGCAGTCAAACCAGAGTCCGTCCAGGCTGAACCTTCATCCGCAGCGTCGGAGTCGGTCCCTGCTGCCGTCGAGTCGCAGCCCGTAGCAGCGTCCGATCTATCTACGGGAGAGCTGGTACCAATGTCCCGGGTACGCCAGCAGATCGCGCGTGTAACGGCGAGGAGCAAACGCGAAGCGCCCCACTTCTACGTATCGGCCGAAATCGACATGACCACGGCAACAGACCTGCGTAAGCAGATCAATGCGACCCTCGAAAGTGAGGGGGTGCGGGTCAGTGTCAACGACATGATAATCAGAGCTTGTGCCGAGTCGTTGAAGGGTTTCCCGAACCTTAACTCCTACTATACCGAAGATGGGATTCAGATGAACACGGGGATCAACATCGGCATCGCTATTGCCGGAGAGCAGGGTCTCATTCTTCCAGCAATCATGGACAGCGGAGCCATGAGTCTAGCCGACATAGCGAGGGCCAGTAAAGATCTGATCGATCGAGCTACGAAAGGTACGCTGCTCCCTCAGGAGTATACTGGGGGCACCTTTGCCGTTAGCAACCTAGGTATGTATGATGTTACCAGCTTCATCGCTATCATCCAGCCGCCACAATCCGCTATGCTCGCGGTGGGGACGGTGGCCCTAAGGCCCGTCGTGGAGGCAGGTGAGATAAAGATCGCCAACATGATGACCGCGACCATATCTGCCGATCATCGTGTAACGGACGGTGCGGAGGCTGCCGAGTTCCTAGTGGTTGTAAAGAAGATGCTCGAAGATCCGATGAGTCTCCTCGTATGACGAACGTGTCGTCCACATGAACACCATCTCTGAGCCTCAGGTCTATCTTGTGACTCGCCCAAGTGTCGATTGGGAGGGCATTGCAACCTTCTTGGAGGATGAGGGCGTACCGCCCATTCCCGAGAGTATTCGGGCCGGGAAGGATGAGTCCGCGGCAGTAGTGGAGATTTCCGCGCGGCTCTGCTATATGAGCTATGGGCGCGGCCGCAAGGATATCACCGACTTCATAGAGAACCTTCTGGCCAAGGGCGATGGGAGCGTGTTCGAGCATGTCAACTACGGCTTCGCCATAACCGGGTTGTCGCGGGCACTCACTCACGAATTGGTACGGCACCGAGCAGGATTTGCCTACAGCCAACGTTCACAACGATTCGTCGATGAGTCAGAAGGCCGATTTGTTCTGCCACCGGCCCTTGCTGAAGGACGGGAGGGTACCGAAGAGGCGTTGTCTATCCTCACGGAAGCGTTGGAATCCGCCGCTGCGAGCTACGAAAAACTGGTAATAGCCTTGGAAGAAGTCCTGCCCAAGGACATCTTTCCTGACTGGAGAGACCGACGGAAAGCAATTCGGCAGGCAGCGAGGGCGGTGTTACCTAATGCCACCGAGACGAAGATATTCGTCACTGCAAACGTCAGGGCGTGGCGGCATTTCATCCAAATGCGAGGTGCAGCTTTCGCAGATTGGGAGATACGCAAGCTCGCCCTGATGATACTAGAAATCCTAGACGAGGAGGCGCCCCTACTCTTTGGAGATTTTACTGTGGAAGATCTGCCCGACGGAACTAGGATTGCCACGCCTCAATTTTCCAAGGTTTAGTCCTCAACAACAGTCTCCCAGATTACTGAACCATTTCCAAGAGTATCGCGTTGGATTGCTAGTTGCTGATCAGCCCCTCCGAAGTAGGCCTAGGGATCGGAGCAGTCGCGAGAGTATCCACAGGTGAGGCACCTCAACTTACAGTGGAGTTGCACTACTGTGCCGCCACACAACTCGCACATCGGGCTGGATTCTTGCTCCCCAGTTCTGGAGACACTTCCACGACTTATGTCCTCTTCAAACAATTTGTGATCTGGCGCTCGCACTATGTCTCGCCTTCTGGGGTCTCCATCCTATCTTATTACCGATGGTACTTATTCAATGAGGTTGCGTGCCACGACGCCAGCGTAGGGCTATTCCACCGACCAACAACAGCAAGGCAATTGGCAGTAAGAGTTGGCCCACGGCCGGGACGGTCTGGTCGCCGACCGATGGTGCTTCTGGTGTCGGCGTAGATGTGGGTGTTGGGGCTGGAGGAATGGGTGTCGGTGTCGGGATCGGTGTCGGGATCGGTGTCATAGTCGGTGTCGGTGTTGGTGTCGGGATCGGGCCCACCCGCAGTAAATATGTGGCCATCATCTGGGCCTGGACGTAGGCCTGTGCCGCGCCACCCTCTCCCACGACCGAATCAATGACATCGCTGGCATCGGTGTCCACTCCATTCAGAGCATTTTCGATGAATCCGACCACGCCGGCTGCCGAGACCTTGGCCTTGTCCAACACGAGTTCATCTAGGGCCAGAAGTGCCTCGTCAACAGCCTCATATGCGAATTGCTCCACATTCGAGCCAGCCATCTCTAGCCCGACCAGGTGAGTCATGATAAAGGTGTCGACTAAGGAAGGACTGAGGGTGAAGCCGGTCTCTCTTCGCTGATTTACGCGGTCGATCACTCCTATTCCATCACCTTCATCCTCGACAGTGCCATCCCCGTCCAAGTCCCCATAATTATCGCCACCGGGACCCTCTATGGCGTTGACGGCAATCTCCATGTGATGCTTGACATCCTCTAGGGAGGTCTTGTCTGCCGCAATGCGAGCGCTGGCGAGAGCCAATTTGATCTGGGACATTAGTTTCGTTAATATGCCGGTCCCGGAGCCTGGAGGCCAGTCAGTCACGAGGTGTCGGCCGTACTCCATCACGTCTGGCGGCACTCTATAGGAGAAGACCACCTCCCCTGAGGGCGAGAGGTTCTCGCCTGCCAGGCTCTCCACAGTGATCAAGAGCCTATCGTATCCGTAAATCAGATTCTCGCCGGTATAACCCAGGGTCAGACTATCGTACTCATGGCTGATGGAGCCATCGTCCAGGTACATTGCACCGGTCTTCAGTAATTTAGACTGGTCGTCTGAGACCAACCAGCCTATGTACACGAGTCCATCCTTAAGCATGGGCACGTTGGTCATGGTGAACGTAATCGCGTCACTCAGAGCCTCATCGTCGTGGATAACCGCCGATCCCTTGAACTCTCCCTCCCCGCTGGTGTCTTGGGCAAGCACGGTCCCAAGGGAGAGGGTAAAGAGCAAAATAAAGGCGGTTGAGAGAGATAACTGCAACTTGGACATATTGTGCGATTTCTCCTGGGAACTACTGGTACCCCTGGTTACACTACCATATGCCAGTAGATCCTCAAAGGCGTGCAAGGTGCTTGTCGCGCGTCTTTACAAGTCTCCCTTCAACACCTTCGGTATGGTCGTGCTGGCCTGATAGGAGACACTGTGAAGGGGCGTATGGTTCTAGATTTTCTGTTATCGCAAGTCAGTGATGGTATAGCTTGTAAAAGGCCCATCGTTCCCGGTTGCAGTCTTATTGGGGGTCCGTGTATTTGTTTAGAACAATCGAGAGGCCAATTGATTATCTATTCTGCTTGACGTGGATATCCACGGTCAATATATTAACTTCACACTGCTAGTCGATTTGCAGTACAAAATGGACGGTACTACTAAGCCACGAGCAAATTCACCTGATACCGGAGGAACATCTTGAAGGCTGCGATACTTTACAAAGTGCACGATCCCTTGCAGGTAAAAGATCTGCGGCAGGATTCTCCCAAATCCGGGGAGGTCCGTGTAGAAATGGGTGTGGCGGGTATATGCGCAAGTGATCACCATGTGATGACTGGGACAGCGGTCTTGGATCTACCGGTGGTCCTTGGCCATGAGGGCGCGGGCACGGTCGTTGAGGTTGGGCCCGGTGTAACCCGAGTGAAGCCTGGAGATCGTTGTATATTGTCGTTCATCTCAAACTGTGGCCATTGCAGATCATGCCGTACTGGCAGTCCCCAACTCTGTGATACCAATGCCGAGACTGGTGGGAAGCAGTACGACGGGACTCTGCGTTTGCATGATGGAGATCAAGAGATCTACCAGCAAAACAAGCTAGGTGTGTTTTCCGAGTCCATTATTGCTCCCCAGCAGGCCTGCCACCCCATGCCGGATGAAATGCCGATGCAGGTTGCAGCACTTATCGGATGCTGTGTCACTACCGGTGTAGGTTCAGTGATCAACATTCCGGCCACCCGCGCGGGCATGACCGTCGCGGTGTTTGGGTGCGGCGGCGTCGGTCTCAGTGTCATACAGGGTGCTCGGCTGCTCAACGCTAGTAAGATTATCGCGGTGGATATTTTTGATCACAAGCTTGAGTTTGCCTATAAGTTTGGAGCTACCGATGTGGTCAACTCTCGCGAGGTCGATCCTGTTGAAGCCATCAAGGAACTGACCGGCGGCGGTGCGGACATGACTTTCGATAGCTTCGGCAGCGCACAGACCGTGAACAGTTCAGTCATGGCCCTTCGTAAGGCTGGCACTGCAGTGATGATCGGCCTCGGGCCCGTAGGCGATACGGCACCCATCGATATGGTGGATTTCTTGCGGAACCAAAAATCACTACTTAGTAGTTATTATGGCGCTGCTAGTCCACACGAGACTTTCGATAAGTTGATCGATTTTTATCTCAAGGGCCTGCTTGACGTCGAGAGCCTTATCACGCGCACTTACCCGCTCGAAAGGATTAATGAAGGTTTTGATGCGTTGGCTCGTGGAGAAGACGGACGCGGCATCGTGGTGTTTTCCTAGGCGAGCCAACGTTTTTCGAGAGAATTGACAGGACCTGGTTGGCAGGTCCTGGGTGCTAGTCTGAACCCTAGAAACCCGGATTCACGACCTAGAAACCCTCTTATCTTGAGGGGTCTGCATAGTTACCCAGCCCCTATGATGAGAGTCGGAGGGTGCACCTCCGAAGACCTATTATTGTTTACTGCCCACTGTCCTAGATAGGGAAGTCGGAAGGGTCTGCAGATCTTCTTATACAAGAGATGGTCTCCATAGGAGTAACAAACGTGAAGAACGCACCACGTGTCAGCCGTATTGAGGTCTTCCAGTTCGAATATGAGCTCAAAGACATCGGACGCGAGCACACTATCGGCATACCCATTTACCAGCCAGGGAATATCCATCGTACCGTAGCGAACGGCGTACGAATTGAGACCGATGCGGGTATCACAGGAGAGTACATAGGCGGCAGTGCTACCGAATACTCAGCCTTCCCCATGTTCGCCCCGTCGCTTATCGGTAGGAGTGCTATGGATCGAGAGGGGTTCTACAACGATGCCAAACAGGCCACTCGTCAGCATGCGAGAATGGGAACTGGCGTCGCTGACATGGCCCTGTGGGATCTGGCGGGCAAGTTCTATGATGCACCCCTCTACGAGTTGTTGGGTGGTACCAGCCGGAAGTTACCGTGCTATGCCAGCACTTATGTAGGAGACCACGAACAGGGTGGTCTGGACAGCCCCGAGGCCTACGCCGACTTCGCCGAGCAGTGTTTGGATCTGGGCTACCCTGCTTTCAAAATTCACGGATGGCAGGACGCCTCTATTGAAAAACAGGTTGCCGTCGTACACGCTGTTGGGAAGCGCGTCGGTGGCAAGATGGACCTGATGCTGGACCCCTTCTGTGCCATACGTACATTCGCTGAGGCTCTGAAGCTAGGCTGGGCATGCGATGAGTGGAGGTATCTATGGCTTGAGGACCCATTCAAGGACGGCGGCATCTCTGCACACGCCCACCGTAAATTGAGGCAACTTATCAAGACGCCGCTACTTCAACTCGAACATCTACGCGGTCTTGAGTCTCACGTCGATTTCATCGAGGCGCAGGCTACCGATTTTGTGCGCATAGATCCCGACTACGATGGCGGAGTTACTGGCAGTATGAAGATCGCCCACGCCTCCGAGGGGTTTGGACTCGACGTAGAGTTGCACAGTCCGGGGCCAGTCCGCCGCCACATCATGTCTGCCATTCGAAACACAAACTACTATGAGATGGGTCTGCTCCACCCCAAGGTAGGTCCTTTCCAGCCCGCAATATACGCCGACGGCTACCGCGACGGCATCGATGTTGTAGACGAAAACGGCTGTATAGATCCCCCCCAGGGCCCGGGCATAGGTGTCCTATACGATTGGGAATTCATAAACGCACATCGCATTGATGGCACGGTCTACGAGTAAGGTATCGCCATCGCGGACACCATAGAGTCAATATTCTGATACATATTGAAATATTTGCATACTTTGTGATCTCTGCGGTAAACAACACGGAGGGAACATGGATTTGAGAATAGCAGGCAAAATCGCCCTTGTGACTGGTGGGAGCAGGGGATTAGGCCGGGCTGCCGCCCTGTCCCTGGCGGGTGAGGGTGTCAACGTAGCCATTTGTGGGCGTAGCCGGGAGACCCTGGACACCACTGTTGGCGATCTCGAGGCGCTGGGTGTGTCGTCGATAGGTGTCATCGCGGATGTGTCGGACCCCGCTTCATTGGATGGCCTTCACAATGAAGTTGTTACAAGTCTAGGATCCATAGACATCCTGGTGAACAATGCGGGTGGCAGCGGCTCTACGGCAAATATCGAGGACACCTCACTGGACGATTTCAAGGCCATATTCGACCTGAATATCTTCGGGAGCTTCCGACTCATGGAGTTGGTGATCCCTCACATGAAACAGCAGGCATGGGGCCGGATCATCAACATAGCCTCGATTTATGGTCGCGAGTATGGCGGCAAGCTCTCCTACATGGCTGCGAAAGCGGCCCTCATAGCGGCTACTAACCATGCTGGACGCTCGCTGGCAAAGACAGGGGTGCTGGTCAACAGCATCGCTCCTGGCTCAATCAAACACCCGGGTGGTAGTTGGGAACGCTATGAGCAGAACAATTCAGCAGAGGTTGTCGAGGAGTTCATTTCTCAGAACTTGCCAATGGGCAAGTGGGGATGGCCGGAGCCCGTAGGCGATATGGTGACGTTCCTATCATCGAACCGTGCGGGTATGATCACAGGTGCATGCATTCCAGTCGACGGAGGACAGGGTGGCTCTCTGATCTAGGAGTTCACTGTTGAGAGCACGGAGGAAAAACGCACTTGATGACTTCTCCGTGGTGAAATCACTCGGGCATGGGACGTGCGTCATAATCGCGTATCTTGGTGGGGTGGGGCATACGGAGCCTACCCGGAAGTGCTGACATACTTCCCTGATCCATCGATCATCCCAGCTGCTGTCGGGCGTGGTCCTGCACCGCTGGATTCACCAGATTGTCCGGCATTTTACCTTGGAGCACGCTGACTACTTCGCTGGCGGCTCTTTCTTCCAGCTCCAACACTGCTTCCTGAGAGAAAAAAGCCGTGTGTGGTGTGACAATCACGTTTGGGAGCTGCGTAATGGGATGGTCAAGTGGCGGGTCAAGGTCCACCAGTACATCCAGGCCGGCACCCGCAATCTGCCCTGATGTCTATGCGTTGAAGAGGGCGTCCTAGTCAATAAGTCCGCCACGTGCGGCGTTGATTAAAAAGGCGTCGGGTCGCATCACCGCGAACTCGTCTTTACCCAACAGATCTTGGGTTTGTGGAATGAGCGGAGAGTGGAGCGTCACGAAATCTGATTCTGAGAGTAACTTTGGCAGTTCCATTTTCATTGCACCGGCGTCCTGTGCTGCCTTTGAGGTCACAAAGGGATCGGCCACCAGTACCTGCAATCCGAAAGCACGTGCTCTGTTTGCCACGCTACGTCCAATACGACCGAAGCCGACGATTCCAAGCTTCTTGCCATCCAGCCGCATGATGCGCATGCTCAGTCCCTCAGTACCCCATCCCGCCGTCTTCGTTGCACGGTCAAAGAACACGATGCGACGATTCCAGGCTAGTAACATCGCCATGACGTGGTCCGATACCTCGGGGATGCAGTAGTCAGGCACGTAGGTGACGGCGATACCCAACGCGGTGGCCGTATCTACGTCGATGTTATCCACGCCGACGCCGTAGCGTCCAATGACCACACACTTCTCAGCCGCACGGACCACACGATCGGTGACCTTGGCGAAACATGTCAATATCCCGTCAACATCCTTAACCATCTCTACCAGAGTGTCCTCGGAGCCGTCTGGGGCTACTATTACCTCCGCTCCACCTGCGGCCAGTACCGCCTTCTCGGGCTCCACACTTGGCCAAACATAGTCTGTAATCAACACTTTTCTGTTCATATATAACTCTCCTTCGGGCTAGAGGACGGCATCCATGGGATCAAACATGCAGCCGTCGACGAAGATGTCGAAGAAGTCTGGAGTGGTCTCCAGTTCCACGTGCTCGATCTGTCCGACCAAATTCTCGATGACCCGCCGCATCCTAGTAGACCGGAGCATGATCGTGGCTCCTTCTAGGGCAGCGTTGCCCACCTTCGAAACACGTTCCTGTGGGACATCTGCAATGAAGCCGATACGAATGGCGTTGGCCACATCGACATAGTTAGCGAAGCCGCCTGCGAGGTACAACTTCGAGATACCACCCAAGGGCACACCGTAATGTCTTAGTACAATGCGCTGCCCACAGTAGTTGGCCGATTTGGCTTGCGCGAGCGCGCTGACGTCAGATCTGGATACCGACATACCATTTTCAGGCACGAAATAGAAGTGGTCTGACCCGTTGCCGAACACGCCAAGTTGGTTCATGGCCCCTGTACGTCTCAGTTCAGCTAGCAGGTCCACAAGGCCGGAGCCGCATATCCCCTGGGGCTGTACTCCTCCGATTGTGGTGTAACGCGTTTTGCCGTCCACAATCTCTACGGTCTCGACGGCGCCCTCGTATCCAGGCATCCCGTAAGCGACCTCACCGCCCTCGAAGGCCGGCCCTGCAGGACATGACGCTGCCATCAGCCGGTGGCGGTTGCCCACTATGACCTCAGTGTTGGTCCCGACGTCCACTAGCATCACAGTCTCATCTGTCTCGTCCATGCCGATGGCTAGCAAGTCTGCTGCCACGTCCGTGCCCACGTGGCAGCCGATCAGAGGGCCGCTGTAGATGTTCGCCTGCGGGAACACCCGGAGTCCCAACTTCTTCGCCGTCACGTTGATAGCCGTTGTGTTGCGCTTTCCATCCTCCACTGCAAGCTCGGTCAGTGATTTGTACGGCCTTTCTCCGATGGACTGCACATCAACCCCAAACAGGATGTCGCGCATTGTCGTGTTCCCCACCAACACAACGTCGTAGATGCGTCTTCGGTGGAAGTGCAGGAGGCGACTCATCTCGCCAATCTCGAAGTTGATTGAGGAAAGCATCACCTGTTGAAGCTCGCCCTTATATGCGCCTCCATCGTAGGAGATCCTGTGCATGATGTCGCTGCCGCCGAACTTCTGGGGATTCTCGAACGAGGCAGTATGAATAGTCTCACCCGATTCCAGATCTACCAGGTTGAGGATCACCGTGGTGGTGCCAGCATCGATGGCTAGACCGTACATCTGCCCGCGGTAAGCATCAACGCGTTTGCCGCCGACATAGACATCCTGCCCCTGACGTACTGCCATGGGCTCCAGCGTGATGTCCCGACTTATTGACTCTGTGAGTATTCGCGGTTGGCGGCGGAGCACAGCGAATTCGATGTCTGCCGAGGTGTCTTTTACCCGCGCTCTACACGCCAGGCGATAGTTACCTCTGAGGAACTCCTCAGAGTCCTCCAGTGGCGTTAGTGCATCCAGTCCGCGCTTCACCTCCACGATGCACTCGTGACACTCGCCACTTCTTCCACATGAGGTGGGGACTCTCACGTTCATGGAATCGGCATAGTCGAACAGGCTCTTGCCCTCAACCAATTCTAGTGATTCGGTGGAGTAGTAGAGGGGGCTCATTACACTATCACCTGACTGAACTGTGATCGTTCTGCCATCATCTGGAGCCTGCGACTATGTTGAACACCTTGTCGTACCTATCGAATTGCTGCATATGGTAGACTCCGCTGATTATCCCAGACACCTCGTCCAGCAGCTTGCGAGCAAATTCAACTGCGACGTCGGCCGTACTATCACTGGCAACTCGCAGACTGTCTAATATCCCGTTCGGCACCGAGATGCGATACACCTCGTTGTGGAAGAATTATACGTGACGGAGACTACGTCTGGGCAGCAAGCCCATGAGCCATTTTGTAAAGACTGCGTATCGTGAATGTGGCATGATCTTAGGTTCTGACATAGGAAGTAGGTTCTGGCATTTGGGGGCTAGTTCTGGTTTCAAAACCGTCTTGCGCTTAAGGTTCAAGAATTGGCAGCACCCAACCCCAGCTCTAATATATATGTGCAGTATCGCGACACACTACATATCCCAAAATTGGCGGTAGTCCAGGTCGTCGCTGCCGGTGCAGATGAAAGCTTCTTCGGCGGGTGTCGAGCGGTCCTGGTTGCGGCACCCGAATTCGGCTGTGCAGCGGCTCTCGGCGCTCTTATACGGGCAGCGCCAAGCCGAAACCTCGTTCGTTGTCTGGGACATCCCCTCAAAGATGGTGTGCAGACGGGCTATCGAGGCCTCATAGCGCTTCTTGTCTACGGGGTGGTCCAACGCTATAGCCCTTGCAGAGATGAAAGAGGAGGCGCTGTCTGGATAATGGAACCTGTTTGACTATTCGGTGGGCGTCGTTCCATTTATCCCGACCCCGAGTAGCTCTTTCGCCATGTCGACGCAGGCGATGGCGTCCTTACCGTAGCCGTCTGCTCCCATGTCTTCGGCGAACTCCTGTGTTACAGGGGCCCCGCCTACCATGATCTTGACTTCTTCACGCATCCCCTCGTCCTCAAATGCCTGGATTGTACGGCCCATGTTTGGCATGGTTGTTGTCAGGAGCGCCGACATTCCCAACACTTGTGCCTCGTGCTCGGTCACCGCGTCAATAAACTCTTCGGGCTTAGTATCGACGCCGAGGTCATGAACAGTGAAGCCCGATCCACGGAGCATCATTATGCAAAGATTCTTACCAATGTCGTGGAGATCGCCTTTCACCGTTCCTATCACTACCGTGCCGATGGGCTCGATGCCAGACGCTGACAGGATCGGGTCGATGTGGGCCATGCCCGCCTTCATCGCACGGGCCGAGATCAGGACCTCGGGAACGAAGATGATGTTATCGCGAAACTTTATCCCGACAATAGCCATCCCAGCTATTAGACCGTCGTCGAGGACCGTGTTGGCGTCGAACCCGTCGTCGAGGGCCTGTCTGGTCATCCGGCCCACTTCGTGCTGATCGCCCTTGATCAGACTGTACGCGATCTCATGCATCAATGGATCTGTGCCCTCGAAAAGTGAGCGAATATGCTTCACCTCGAATGGCTTCGTCACATACTGAATTTCCTGCTCAAGACCCTCGTGGCCTGTGGTCAATTGTCGCCTCCGGTGTTCAGTTGTTCCATTGGATATCCAGTAGTCAATTATTTGGTGACAAGGGTGGATTTGTCAATCATTGCAGCTACGAGGAAGCAGGTATTTTGGCTTTACCCGAGACGTCCGTCCCGGAACGCCTGGATATAGTTCATGCAAAAATCGTCATGTCCCATAAGCATGTCGATGGCGAGCTTCACCGGCTCCGACTCTGTGTCCAAGTTGAACACGGCACTCATCTTGCTCTGGAGAGGGTCGATGATTCCACTGTCGATGCCCGCTCCCAATGCTAAGTATATGAAGGTGTCGTTGATTAACTTGCGCCTGGGCAGGCCAAACGAGACGTTACTCAGGCCACCTGTGACGTGAAGTTCGTTGCCATATGTCTCCCGCAGTTCTCGCACAGTGTCGAAGAAGTGGCTGCCATAGTTAGGATCGACGGAAATCGGGAAGGCCAGCGGGTCTACGAATACATCGTTCAAAGCCACGTCCCTACTGCGTACGGACTCCATAATCTCGGCCACATTCTCTAAGCGTTCGACATCGTTGGAGGGCATGCCAGAGGCGCCGGCCGCGGTTATTACCACCTTGGCGTCGTGCTTTTTGACCAGATCCAGTGCCTCGATCCGCTCCAGGGCTACGGAGTTGACGATTGGCCTGCCGGCACGGGCGTCGCAAACTGCCAGTCCCTCAGCGATGATGTCTGAGTTCGAAGAGTCCACGCTTAATGGTACCGGCGAAATCGATTGAACCGTGTCGACCAACCACCTCATACCCCGAAACTGCACGTCGAGCTTCGGTGAGATCTCATCCACGTTTAGGTCCAGATAGTCGGATCCTGCCTTCACCTGCCGCCTGACCTCAGAGAGGACGTAGGCCGTGCCTTCTTCTTGTTCGGAAGGATCGCAGTCGATGCCTTTCATCACCGCGATCAAAAAATGTTTGATCTGCCCTAAGTCGTATGGCTGCGTCTTTTTGTACCATTCGGGGACCGTCAGGTATCTGTCCTCGCCTAACTCCCCTTTGAAGGGCACCACCTCGGTACCGTTGTCAAGTGTCTTCACCCGCCGTCCATCGCGCAGGACGACCCGTGTTGCGTGGATGTTCTCCCCAATAATCGTGAACTGATCTGTCGATTCAACTACTCTTGGCATACTTCTTGTTCTGGCTCGTCCTAGGGATTATGGGCTAATCGAACACTGACGATATTACTAGATCGGTGCAGATTGTTCACGCACAGCAAGTGACAATATCGAATCCTGACTATTGAGGGGAATCCCATGATACTCTTGGGGGTGGAACTGCGATCTTCGCGCTATCCCGGGATAAAATCGGCTGTGTCCCTAGTCTTGCGCAGTCCTCCTGTCCCCTAATGCTCGTCTGTCCAATCCTTGACGGCCTGTGGGATCTCCAGCAGGTTCTCCAGCTTGGTAGCCAGTGGAATCGCACACTCGGGAGCGATCATGTTTACGCCTGCATCCATACATCGGTACACCTCTTGCCTGACCTCTTTCGGACCTCGGGCGTACAGGGTCTGCGGATTGTTGATGTTGCCGACCAGGCCTATTCGCCCATCGACAATGTCCATGGCTGCTTGAGGGTCGTTCATGGAGTCGAAGTGAAACATCGCCATGTTGTTCTGGGCTATGGCGTCCATGCGGTCCAGGGTCTTGCCGCAAATGTGCAGGATGAGTGGCACGTCGAGGCGTTCAGTCATCTCTTGGTGAATCTCCAGGAGGAACTTCGTGTAATACGCGCCAGAGACTAAGTCACCTGTGGCATGGTCTGGGAACGTGAGGGCATCGGCCCCTGCGTCTATCTGAGCCTGGCCGAACAGCACTGATATCTCCTTGAGCTTGTGCATCGCCGCCATCGTCGTGTTCGGGTCGTCGATGGACATTAGCAGGAAATTCTCGACCCCGAACACGTGGTAGGCCAGTGTCCACGGTCCCATCGTTTTGCCTATAATGGCTACACGATGGCCAAACTCCTGCTTGAGCAGCTTGATGGAATCAGTGACTGCTAGGCAGTCTGGGTGATCTAGGAAGCCCGTTGGTAACTGGACGTCGTCGGGACCCTGCCAAATGGGTTTGGTCATGCGCACCGTAGGCCAGTTGTCCTTTTGCTCCCACTGCATCTCGCAGCCTAGTGCCGAGGACTCTTGGATGATGGTGAAGTACGGCGAGATGCTGTCGAATCCCAACTCGGTGTGCCCCGTGGCAGCCAGCCGAGCGTTTAGTTCAGGGTCACGGCATGCGGCTGGGAAGGGCGCGTCTACCAGGTCCATAAGCTCAACGGTGGCTAGGTTGGTGGGATTCGCCACCGGTGTGCGGTCTACCGACTTACCAGCCAACGCGTTCATCACCCTCTCACGCGGTGTCATCGTCTCTATTGGAGCCATAACAACCTCTCCGCCCACTGAATATTATATCTTCGCAGCCTTTAGTATGTCTTGGAAACGACCATTTTACTTGTCGTGTCTGGAAGGAAAAGAACAAGTATTTGGCGGATTGCAAGGGACATCTTCGTATATCCGGCAAGGAATGCCGCCCCGCTGCACGATTCTTCCGGACTCACGTCGGTGGGGAGAATCCTAGTGTACCGGTGGTCATCTGCCCTCGTAGGGCTTCCGCCTCCAACATATCCTCGACACGTGTGACATTTCTTGCATAGGGTAGGAGGAGACGTACGAGTTGGGAATGTTGGTGTCCACACGTGAATGATACCCCTCCGTCCTCCGTCTTCTCCATCTCCCCGTATCGCACAAAACCGGCGGTCACGGCCCTAAGGCGGGCAGTTTTATTCTGAGCCTCGCCCTCGGCTTTGACGTAGTAGGTAACGCGGCCGTTGGCCTCTTTGGAGTGTAGTCCCAGCATCATACCGGACTTTAAGTCCTTCACCGCGATCTCGCCCTCGGGCAACGAGAATCCAGGGTCTTTTTCCACTGCCTGTGTCATGAGGAATTTAGTGGGTCTTGGATGGATCGTGCCGCAGGACGTACGAACCTGGTTATGGACATCAGCAACGGCCTTGAAGCCGCCGAGAGCGACCAACTGGTCACGTATCTTGCGAATCCTCGTCTCCACACCGTCTATTCGGCTAAAGGTCCAGACCGTAGCGACGCCGTCTTTCTCGTAGAGACCTACCGAGATGTCGTGGAAGTTCGGATCGATGGATACTAGCTCCAGGCAGCGGCCGTACCGCTCGATGACTTTGAGTACTCCTGGCCCACTATTAGTCAAGCGCACCATCATATGCTCCTCGAAACATGAGACTATATACCTCCAAGGGATTACTTGCTGCGAATGGCCTGCGACAGGGCCCTAATATGGTCAGGGGTCGTCCCGCAGCACCCGCCGAAAATGTTGATACCGATCTCGGCCAGAGTATTGAAGTGCTCGGCCATGAACTTAGGTGTTTCGGAGTACACGATCTGTCCCTGGCGTATTGTCGGAATCCCAGCATTGGAGTGAATGATCAGGTAGCCGTCGGTGGCGTTGCGCATTATCCGCGCAATCTCCACCATATTTTCGATGCCATTACCACAGTTGGCCCCGGTCACCTCTGCGCCGGCATTTTTCAGCTCGTTCACCGCGCGTTCTGGCTGCACTCCCATCATCGTGAAGAAGCCCCGTGGCCCTTTGTCGAAGGTCATCGTTGCAATGACAGGTAGGTCGGTGTTCTCCTTGACGGCCTTGATGGCCAGAGTGGTCTCCTCCAATGCGGTCATGGTTTCTACGATGATCGCATCGGTTCCGCCCTCTGCTAGGGCTGTGACTTGCTCGGCAAAGGCGTCGAGCATCTCAGTCTCGGATATCTCGCCTAAGGGTTCCAGGAACTCTCCTGAAGGGCCGACGGAACCTGCTACGAGCCCATTCGGCGGTGCCATATTACGGGCGTGCTGAGCTGCAAGACGGTTAAGCTCGGTCACTCGATCGCCGTGGCCGTACTTCTTGAGCATGAACTTATTGGCGCCAAAGGTGTTTGTTAGCACCATGTCCGAGTCTGCACCGAAGTAATCTTTGGCCATTTGCCGTATTAGTTCAGGCTGACTGGCATTAAGCTCCTCCGGGCAGCCACCAGGTTCGAGACCTCGGGCCTGAAGGTAGGTGCCTGTAGCTCCGTCCGAGATGAGCACTTCGTCTTTCTGAAGTCTCTCCATCAGGCCTATCCGCTTTGTATTAGCCTGTGACATGTGCTTGCCAGTCGTCGAAAGTTCCCGGAGAGGTGTTTCTATTGCCTGACTCGTGCAGTGCACGCACCCGTTTCACAAAATCTTTGGGGAACCCCCGATTGATGCTGTTCGCAAGGACCGTAGCGGCTGCCTCGGCACTCCCGTCCATGTCCTCATATTCACCCCACTCCCATGCATCGAGATAGTTGTCGGTTCCGGCGCTGCCATCGAACATCGAAATAGCATCGACCCCTTTTTGGAACCTGTCTGCCAGTTGTTTGGATACCTGGCCCGTGGCGTCCTCTGCCTGGATTTGCACAGGTATCTCTTTCCAGTACATTATTCTTACTCGAGCCATCGGTCAGGTCTCCGTTTTCCATGCGTTTCGTTGAGCGATTGGGGAAGTAGGAAGAAAAGATAAAAAAGAAGAGATAGTTTTTCAGAGGCACACTCTCAGTTTTTCGGCAGAAGGGTGTAGCCTATCGGCCCCTCTTTAGCCGATATCCTATCTATCTTGTCGCTTAGGTTGAGAATGTTGAACCTTCCATCTTCCGTAAGGTGGGTTGCGACCTATCTGCACGCTCGGTGATAGTCTCCTGCTTCAAAGGATCATTATAGCCATATTTGACCATGCTGGTCGAATTTCTTAACACTGGGGATCGCGGTAGGGGATCCCTAGTCTGGTATTATTGAATTCGCCGTCGAACGGTAGAGGAATTGCCTATGAGTACGCAACATACACTCCCGGACGAGACTGGCCACTTCGGTAGGTTTGGCGGACGATTTGTTCCCGAGACGCTGATGCCTGCCCTGGACGAGTTGTCCAAGGCATTCAAAAGTTCCAGGGATGACGCTATCTTTCAAGAGGAGATGGCCTATCTCTTGCACCGCTATGTGGGTCGACCGACGTCTCTCTATCACGCGGCGAATCTGAGCCGTGAGCTTGGGGGTGCTCAGATATACCTCAAGCGCGAGGATCTGGCCCACACCGGTGCCCATAAAATCAACAATGCCCTTGGCCAGGGGCTTCTGGCGAAGCGCATGGGGAAGCAGCGGATTATCGCTGAGACAGGCGCCGGCCAACATGGCGTGGCTACTGCTACCGTGTGCGCCATGTTGGGACAAGAGTGTGTCGTATACATGGGCGAGGAAGACATGCGACGTCAGGCGCTGAACGTCTATCGCATGAAATTGCTAGGGGCGAGCGTCGAGCCGGTAGGCTCTGGTAGCCGTACCCTGAAGGACGCCATCATCGAGGCGATTCGTGATTGGGTCACTAACGTGGATACCACCCACTACCTGATCGGTAGTGTCGTCGGACCACATCCCTATCCTATGATGGTCCGGGACTACCAGTCGGTCATCGGTCGTGAGGCTCGATTGCAATTCCTTGAGGCTACAGGTAGCCTGCCCGACTATGCGGTGGCTTGTGTAGGTGGCGGTAGTAACGCCATCGGTCTGTTCCACGAATTTGTTCCAGACGAGGATGTCCGGCTAGTTGGCGTGGAGGCGGGTGGTGAGGGTTTGGATGGAGGCCGCTCCTCGGCTACCTTGGCGGCGGGGAGTGTTGGAGTGCTGCACGGTAGCATGTCCTATCTGCTACAGGACGAGGACGGCCAGGTTATGGAGGCTCACAGCATCTCGGCGGGTCTTGATTATCCTGGCGTCGGCCCGGAGCACAGCTACCTCCGGGACACGGGCCGGGCCTCCTACGTTAACGTCACCAACAACGAGGCACTGGAGGGCTTTCAACTGCTCTGCCGCACCGAGGGAATCATCCCTGCCTTGGAGTCTGCCCACGCCATCTATCATGCCTCCAGACTGGCTCAGAATCTGGGCAAGGATGAGATGGTACTGGTCTGTCTGAGTGGACGTGGCGACAAGGACATGGACACCGTCATCGACGCGCTGGAATTGCGGTAATCTGCCTCAGGGGTGCCGAGTGTACTCGTCCTAGCCCCCACCATTAGAAGGGACCAGGACCTGCTCTTTAGGGTTAGGATTAAGATTAAGCCCTTCCCTGATTAGGATCGTAGCGACTCCTATGCTCTAAATCGGAATGCGTAAATGCGTAGAGGTCGGCGTTCGTCAGGGCGAAGCGGAGGGGGACCGACTTGCCGGAGAGTCCGCTGAGGCTATCGGCATAGACGGTCTTCCTGAACCACGATATCTTCGGGTCGTCGCATGTGTGCCAGGCCTTGTATATGTTGCCATCCTTCACAGTGGACATGCTGCCCACGTAGCCCATCTCCCACGGGTTTTCAGGGAGTATGGCAGCGTTGCGCTTCACCGCCGGGTGCATGAGACGCCGAACCCCATCAGAGGTGGCGATCCAGTGATCGTCCATGAATAGCTGCAGGTTTGAACCGATCGCCTCAGGTGCTCTCCTCTGTAACTGGGATCTGACTATGCTTCAATCTCGTGTCATGCGAGGAGGCTCTCTACGAAGTATCTGAGGCGGGGGCCATGCACCCTCGGTGGTCTACTCTCGCACCCTGCCCACGACACGTCGCACCGCGTCCACAAGCCCATCTACGTGCTTTTCGGTAGTCAGCGTGGACAGCGATCCCGCGCAGCTCTTCTGAAGCAGGATGCCCTCATTAAGCAGTCCCGTAAATAGCGCACTGGTCATCTGCTGGTCACCGGCGAGCATGGAGCGGTAGTCGGTGACCGGCGCATCGGTGAAATGTATGCCGAAGAACGATCCGATTCCAGTCACCTGGACGGGCATATCTATCTCGTCGAACACCGCTTGCAACTTGGCGCGCAGCATGCCGCCCAGGCGGTTCATCCGCTCGTACACTTCGGGGATGAGGTGCCGCATCGTGGCCTCACCTGCGGTCATCGTCATCGGGTTGGCATTGAAGGTTCCCGCGTGTGGGATCGTATCAGCGCCTCTCCCAGGATCGAAGAGCGACATAATGTCCCGGCGTCCTCCAAAGGCCCCCGTGGGCATCCCGCCACCGATGATCTTGCCCAGGGCCGTCAGGTCGGGTTCCACGCCAAACATCTCCTGTGCGCCGCCCGGGGCGATGCGCAGACTCTGGACCTCGTCGAACACTAGCAGCATGCCTAGATCGCGAGTCAGATCGCGCATTCCTTGCAGGAAATTGATATCCGCCGGTGCGTAGCCGAAGTTGGAGACCACCGCCTCCATGATCAAGCAGGCCAGATCCTTGTGGCGTTCACCGAGTATCGTTTCGCACGCGTCGAGATCGTTGTACGGAAGCACGACAACCCCCTCTGCGACCGACGGGGGCATGCCCGAAAATTCTGGGACGGCTGTCGGTCCATCTGGATCCAACTCGACTGCTGCGGGGTGGACGCTGATCGACGCATATTCGTGGGAGCCGTGGTAGCCGCCCTCGAACTTCGCGATACCATGCTTCCCTGCGTAGGCGCGGGCGACGCGGATCGCGTTCAGCGTGGCCTCCGTACCGGAGCTGGTGAAACGCACGAGATCCATCGAAGGGATGCGTTCGCACAACATCTCGGCCAGCCGGACCTGTACCGCGGTGGGGCCGCTGAAGGCGACCCCTTTTGCCGCCTGCTCGGACAGGGCCCGCGTGATTTCGGGGTGGGCGTGGCCCATGATAAGGCTGGTGGCGTTAAGCATGAAGTCGAGGTAGCGGTTGCCGTCCACATCGTGGATGTAGTGGCCCTTGCCGCGCTCGATGAAAATCGGATACGGCGCGAAATAGGCCGTGTCCCGGGAACTGCCCCCCGGCAGATAATGCTCCGCTTCACTCTGAAGCTCTCTGGATGTCGGGGTGGACTCGACGTATTTTGCTGCTTCCTGTCCAGACGCCGACGACGTCATTGTTCCCCTCCTGATCGGGCCGTCTTACTCGCCTGGAGCAGAGTGGGCAGCACCGACTGCATAGAATGGATACGCTTATAGGTCGAAGCGCCCGACCGGCTAGGTGCGTGCCCCTGCACTGCGGCCAGGAATGCGTGCACACTCTCACGCATGCCCACGAACCCGAGGATTGGCCTAGAGCAGTCCAAAATTGCTGTCTCCCAGTCTGCATCACCGGTCCGGTGGCGATACTCGCCAGAGAGCAGGTTCGCGAACGCAGCCCCTTTGCTGCCGATGACCTCGATTTTGAGTGAGAAGGGCTCCGGGCTGCGCAGGTCGAAGGCCCACTCGCCGGTTGCGCCGTTGGAGAGCTGGAATAGCGCCCTGCCAACCTCGTGTCTCGGTGTGGCTGTGAATAGCTCCACACGTGTGGCCGTTGAGTCGGCGATGGCGTCGATTGCGTCGATGTACCAGGTGCTGAGTCCTGGGGCCATCGCCGGTAACGCGGTGTCTCGCGCGGCCGACCAATCGCATACGTGCCTGACTTCGATGGACATCAGGTCGCCAAACTCACCACTCTCGGCCATTTCACGGAGTTGTCGGAGCACCGGTAGGTATCGCAACTCCAGGTCTACATGAAAAACCTGGCGGGAGCGATCAGCCTTGTTCAACAACCCCATGGCATGGGCGTCGCCAGGGAAGGGCGGCTCTAGGAATAAATGTTTGTTGGCGTCCAACGCCGCGTTTGCCGCTTCGACGCTCGTCTCAGAGGGCAGGCCGATCATCACGGCATCGACGGCGGCGTCCCCAAGTAGGTCGTGGTAATTGTCGTAGAGACGCACCGAGTCGCCCAATAGTGAGCGCCCAGCCATACGAGTGGATTCGGTACGTGCTGCGAGGGCGACAATCTCCACGCCATCGCGTTCGCGGAGCACCGGGACATATGCACTGGTGGCCCAGCCGCCAAAGCCTATTAGCCCGATTTTCAGCGTGGAGGGGTAACCTGGCATCGGTGGCTACGGGGTCTTCCCATGCTTGGTCAGGGTCTCGTTCAAACTGCCCGAGCGGAAGCCATCCATATCCAGTGCCACATATGTGTAGCCTATGGACCGGAAGTGCTGGGAGACCGCGGAACGCACGTCATCCTGCACCAGCAGGGCGAGATCCGACGCTTCGACTTCGATTCGCGCCACGGAGCCATGATGGCGCACCCTTAGTTGCTTAATGCCCAGGCCATGCAGGAACTCCTCGGCCTTGGCGATCCGGTCCAGAGACTCGATCGTGACCGGGGTGCCGTAAGGTATCCGGGACGATATGCAGGCCTGGGCGGGTTTGTCCCAGGTGGGCAGCCCCATGCCGTGCGACAGCTCTCTGATTTCGTCCTTGGTGAGTCCGGCCTCGACGAGGGGGGATCGCACCCCGTGTCGTTTGGCGGCGCCCAGACCTGGTCGGAAGTCCCCCAGATCGTCGACATTTGCCCCGTTGGCGACGAAGGCGTAGCCCTCATCATTAGCGAGCCCAGTCATTGTCGTGTATAGCTCGTCTTTGCAAAAATAGCATCGGTTAATGTCGTTGGCACGGTAATCTTCCCGATCGACCTCAAGTGTTTGGATTACTCGATGGTTAAGCCCCAGCCTCTTGGCCACTGCCTTTGCGTCTCTCAGTTCGGATGGCGCAAGGCTTGGGGACTGAGCTGTCACCGATAGGGCGAGAGGCCCCAGCATCCGGTTGGCCTCGGCTGCCAGGTAAGTACTATCGACCCCTCCTGAATAGGCAATTAGGACCGATCCCATGTCCCTCAGAGCAGATTCGAGTGTCTGCCGCTTGCCCTCGACGGTGTCCATTGAAATAGCCATATCCGTAGTCTGAATCATACCATGAACGGCTAGGCATGTTAGAGGGCTTTACGCGGCCCGTGGCCGTCTCCTATACTGCGATGAGTAGGCGGCGACCCCTCGAACGCCAGGTAAGATACACTCAAGAGGTGCAGGAAATCGACGAGGCACGCCTTTGCAGGCTTCTGGAAGAGTTTAAGGCCGGTCATCTTAGCACAGAGGCTGCGGTGGCCGAGTTGCGCTCGTTGCCATACAAGAATCTGGGGTTCGCTAAGGTGGATCATCACCGGGCGCTGCGTACCGGATTTCCAGAGGTCGTATTCGGCGAGGGGAAGACCCCCGAGCAGGTGGCATCATTGGCCGTGGAACTGCTGAAGGGCGAAGATACGCTACTAGTAACCAGGGCCTCGCCGGAGGCCTTCGATGCGGTGGTGGCCGAGGTCCCCGATTCCGAGTACGATGAGACTGCGCGCACTATAGTAGTTGATCGTCGAATGGATATTGATCTAGTCGACGGTGTCGTGGTCGCCTCGGGTGGCACCTCGGATGCGCCGGTAGCCAGGGAGGCGGTCATTACGGCAGAACTGATGGGCTGCCGGGTTTCATCACTCCTTGACGTTGGTGTGGCAGGTCTCCACAGGTTGCTGGATTCCCTGGACGTAATCCAGGACGCGCGCGTAGTAGTAGTAGTGGCTGGTATGGAGGGGGCGCTGCCTTCCGTCGTAGGCGGACTGGTAGAGGCACCGGTCATCGCCGTGCCCACGAGCATTGGGTACGGCGCCAGCTTCGAGGGGATTGCCGCATTGTTGGCGATGCTCAATAGCTGTGCCCCCGGGGTGAGTGTGGTGAACATCGACAACGGATTCGGGGCCGGTTATCTAGCGGCGATGATGGCCAGAGGCGGCTAACCTTCTACAGGTTGTTGGTGTGCCCTGTAATTGAGGGTCATTTTCGTTGACACCCCGAATGCTCGTCAGCTACCATTGAGACTGGTCGTGCTAGGCGGGGAGATAGCGGTGCCCTGTACTCGCAATCCGCTCTAGCGAGGCTGAATTCCTCCTTTGAGGTCTAATCCTCGAAGCCACTGCCCTTGGAAGGTGGTGTTGAGAGCCGGGTCCTACGCGGCGGAAACCTGTGAACCCCGTCAGGTCCGGAAGGAAGCAGCGGTAAGCAGTGGCTTCCGGGTGCCGTAGGAGTGCCTGGCTTGAGCCATCCCCAAACGGTATGCTTTCGTGGGCGATCGAACCGGAGGTGCACGGCCAACCTTTCCTCTAGCCTCTAGACCCCCCGGGGTTCTGGGGGTTGGTTTTGGGTGTGGAGTTGGACCTGTAACCTGATTTGCGGTCGCAAGTGGATTTTCGAAGCCTGCCACAGTGCAGATATGCAGAGGGGTTCATGGCGCTATCGGATCCGGTAAGTACCCGAAGGCTCCTAGGTTTTGAAATGGGAGCTTTCGACGGCGCATCCGGTCGGCCATTCGTTAGACGACCGCCACGGGGTGCTGATTTCCGACGCCACCGGCAAATTCTCCGTGTAACTTGCTCGCGCCGGATGCCCTCACCTCGCATCCGACTATTTGCAGGATTGTGCCGGCGATGAGATTTGAGCGGAGTATACTGGTTATATTGGCTACTCGGGGCATATGACGTGAACGAAGTGCAGGGCTACTTGAAATACAACGTTGACGTTAGCCTGTTTCCCAACTGGCAGGACGTAACTCAACAGCGTTTTTTTGCTGTTTCTGAAAATGCTCTGACGTTGACTACGCCGCCGATCCCATTCGGTGGTCGAAAGGTGACTGGCGTGCTCGTTTGGGAACGCGCCTACTAAGGCCTTGGCTACATCCGCTGGTCGTCCGCCATCTCCCAAGAAGTCTCTGGGCCAGAACTTCCTGGTCGACACTCGTGTCAGAGGACGAATCCTGGCCGCAGCCGGCCTGGCTCCCGATGACGTGGTTCTTGAGATTGGAGCGGGGCGAGGCATGCTAACTCGTGTCTTGGCCGAGAGAGCTGGCCGCGTTGTCGCTCTCGAGATCGATGGCGAGTTGAGCCGGCGGCTCTCGGATGCCTTCCGCGACATGCCCCAGGTCGAGGTTGTAGAGGCTGATGCCCGCGATGTGGATACCGATACGCTGGTGCCCGCTGGGACGCCCTACAAATTGGTCGCCAATCTTCCCTACTACGCGGCATCCCCGATCATCCGACGCTTTCTGGAGGTGGAACATAAACCCGCGGTGATGGTCGTCATGGTGCAGCGCGAGGTGGCGCGGACAATGTGCGCCACCCCTGGCAAGATGACGATGCTGTCCGTCGCCATCCAGGTCTACGGGAACCCGCGCATCGTCTGCAGCGTTCCGCCCCGAGCTTTCAAGCCACGGCCCAATGTCACGTCCGCTGTCGTACGAATCGACGTCTACGGCGAGCCCGTCGTGCAGATGGAAGACCCTGCGCATTTTTTTTCGCTGGTCCGCGCGGGGTTCCACACACCCAGAAAGCAGATTCGCAACTCATTATCGGCCGGCTTGGGCATCCCGCCCTCGGAGTCCGAGGTTATGCTGGCCGCAGTCGGCATCGACCCAAAACGAAGGGCTCAAACATTGACCTTGAAAGAGTGGTCTGAACTGTTCACCAAATGGGAATTTGGGGTCAACGAACCCAGATATTAAAACTAACATGCAATCGATAGACATAAAAGCCCACGCCAAAATAAATTTGACTTTGGAGGTCCTTGGGAAGAGACCCGATGGCTACCACGAGATAGTCAGTATCATCCAGACAGTCGGCCTCTACGATACGCTGACCCTGGAACTCGCCGATGACCTATTTCTGGAGAGCGACACCCCAGACATGGTCACAGATGACAATCTGATCCTTAAAGCCGCGACCATGCTCAAGGAGATCACTGGTGTTAGCCAAGGTGCACGGATAATGCTCCAGAAGTCTATACCGGTAGCGGCGGGATTGGGTGGAGGGAGCAGTGACGCGGCTGCTGCATTAGTAGGGCTCAACCGATTGTGGGGGGGCGATCCTTCACGCGACGTTCTTCAAGGGATCGCGGCACGCCTTGGTTCTGACGTGCCGTTCTTCCTAAGAGGGGGTACCGCGATGGTGCACGGTCGTGGTGAACTAGTACGGCCGTTGCCCGCTGCGGATATCCAGTGGGTGGTAATTCTCAGCCCCAACATCCCTGTATCGGATAAGACGGCATCTCTTTATGCCGCACTGACTCCGGATCAACACACCGGCGGATTGTTGACCAGGAAGCTCGAAGCACGCATCCGTGGTGGCAGCGACGTCCCACCGCAGTTTCTGTTCAATGTCTTCGACAACGTGGTACACGAGGCGTTCCCTGGCCTTGAGGAGTACTGGGACGCATTCACTGCCCTGGGTGCGAAGGAGGTACATGTCGCGGGTTCAGGGCCATCATTGTATGCACCCGTGTCGCGTCGCGAACTTGGCACAGCTCTGGCGCTCATGCTCCGCCACAAACACGGTTGGGAGGCCAACGCAGTGCCATTGTGGCAGCCACCGGGATTTAGGACAAATGAATAGCGACGTCATTGCCGGCATATTCAGTGGCCTTCTGATGGCCGCCGTTACCGTTCTTGTTGGTCCGATCATCCTCTTCCAGATGTCGAAGAATCCCTCACCCTGGTTCCAAGCGCTGCTGCGAAGGGTGCATCCTATCTATGTGACGATGGGACTGGTCGTGATTGCATACCCCACATGGACCCTGGTGGGCGCCGTCGTGGGAATTCTCTATGGTGCTACTTTCAAAGAGACGACCATTGGCGGACTCGGCAGTCCGCATCTCGTGTACACCGTGGCTATAGTGATTATCCTGGTGATGATGGCAGCCCCATTCGCGTTGCTGCTTAGGAGCGCCCGGCTGGGTATTGCCGTAACAATGCTAGTGATCGCCAGTATCTTCGGTTGGCTACTTCCATTTTTGGCGAGGTGAGGGTGATCGCTCTCCAATCCGCACTCGTTTTGGAAGGAGCGTTGGTGATCGACACCATGTCGTGCATAGACGTGCCCTGGCGCAACACAGGCCCCCTCTTGGAGGAGATATTGTTGGGGCAGTGTATTGATCGGCAACCTGGGCGTGCAGCATGTCGAGGTCAGTGTCGATGGGGCTAGACCTGCTAGACTACCGATCTGAGCTCCCCGTTCCTATTACATGACACTACACACAGGCAAAGTGGACCACGACGAGGCCCTCCGGGTCAACAAGGCCTTAGCGGTAATCGTCAGGGTTGACGATGGCCTTGGCAACGCACAGGTATCCATTGTGCTCGGCAACGTTCTGAGCGGCCTCACTGGATACCACAAGGCCCCTTTAATGGTGTCGTGATCGGGACTGGTTCTGGTACAATCTCGGCTAGAACAGCAACCGGATTTACCCCTGACAGACCACAACTCTACTCCCACATCGATATCCAAAGGATCAGCTGCCAGTCTGGCTCTGACGCTCTTTGAGCATGGCGTCTCGCCTCTCGAAGATACGTGGGTGGCCCTGGACCTCGAGACCACTGGACTATCGCCTGATAGCGAAGAGATCATCGAAGTAGGGGCAGTCAAGTTCAGGGGAGACGAGACGGTCGATACTTTCAAGACCTTTGTCAATCCCAACCGTATTCTGGGTCCCTTCATCAAGCGCCTCACGGGAATTGCGCAACAGGATGTCGACACCGCGCCCTCGTTCTCGCGGGTCGCCGGCGAGTTGGCGGCTTTCCTGGGTGACGCGCCGATAGTCGGGCACAATGTCGCTTTCGATCTTGGATTCCTAACTGCAAAAGGTCTCCGCCTGTCCAATCCACGTACCGACACCTGGGATCTAGCGTACGTCATGTTGCCGAATTGCCCTGATTACACTCTTTCGGGTCTTGCGACCCAGTTCGGGGCCATCCATGACCGGCCTCACCGAGCCTTGGACGACGCCATAGCTACCATGGGCGTATTCCTGCGATTGGTGGGCATGGCCTCCGATCTCGATGTCTACACACTGGCAGAGATGGACAGGCTCGCTACTCGTTCCGGATGGGTACTGTCGTACTTACTGCGGAGACTGGAGGCGTACAAGATAGCCGCGAGCGGGTCCACTGCACAGTCATCCCCCGGTGGCCATGGCATGACGGGAATAGATCTCACCATGTTGCGAGGACGACTGAAACGCACCAAATCCCTGCGCCCCAACAAGTATATTGAGCGCGTAGACCCAGATCTCGTCGAATCTCTGCTGAGCACGGATGGCCCAGTTGCGGAGACGATGGATGGTTTCGAGGAGCGCCCCGAGCAGGTGGCGATGGCCAGGGCTATAGCGAAAGCCATCAGCGAGGGCAATCGACTAATCGTTGAGGCCGGCACCGGTGTCGGCAAGTCCCTCTCTTACCTTTTGTCTGCAGCCTTGTATGCGATCAAGAACGACGCCAGAGTCGTCGTATCCACTAACACGATTAATTTACAGGAGCAACTTTTCTCAAAGGACGTTCCTGCCATGGTCGAAGCCCTCTCGCACGTAGATGGCGTGTCCATGGATGACTTCAAGTTTACGATTCTTAAGGGCAGGGCCAACTACTTGTGCTTGAAGCGTTGGTCATTGATGCGCGGAGCGGACAATCTCAGTGTTGACGAGGCTCGGTTGCTCTCGAAGATACTGGTGTGGCTTCGAGACTCCCCCGCAGGGGACCGAGCTGAAATCAACCTGTCCAACCGCAGGGCGTCCGGGCCATGGGCCAAGATTTCTGCCCAGGGTGCCGTGGACTGCAGTGGACTCAACGGAATTTGCTTCTTAAGGACCGCTCGTGATCGGGCTGCCGGCGCGCATCTTGTGATCGTGAATCATGCGCTTTTGATGTCCGATCTAGCCACTGGACGAGCCCTAATCCCGGACTATGACGTCCTGATCATCGACGAGGCGCAGCATCTGGAGGAAGTAGCCACCAGTCATCTTGGTTTCGAGATCGGGCAATCCAGTATTGATGACCATCTGAAACTCTTAGGTGGAGATAGTGGACTACTCCGCAGTTTGGCCGCATCCTTTCGCGGATCCTCAGCCGTGGAGACACGGCGCGGCACTATAGACGAGGTCTCAGCCAGAATCGTCGCCACACTCCCGTCGGTCCGAGATAGCCTCGGCCGTGTGTTCGCCATCCTCAGCACCATCCTCGACGATCAACCCCACGGTGACCCGGCCTTCGACCGAGAGGCTCGTATCACTAGCGCCACCAGGAGCCAACCTGTTTGGTCGGTCCTGGAGATCCAGTGGGAGACAGCGAATGTTTTCCTGTCCGAGCTTGAGAACGATCTTTCCGCCCTACTCATGTCTCTCGAAGGGCTGGAGGATGCCAGAGTACTGGACTACGAGGCACTTCTGTTGGAGACGTCCAACATCCTGCAACGTAATGCTGAACTCCGACAGCACCTCATGGAATTTGTGCCACAGCCCGAGAGCGACGTAATTTATTGGTTGCGCCGTGCGAAGAGATCCGGTGGCATGACCCTTTACGCGGCCCCTGTCCACATTGGAGAGCACCTGGAGCAAAAACTCTACTCCCAGAAGCGCTCCGTAATTCTCACCAGCGCCACCATTAGTACTGGTGGTACTTTCGATCTTGTACGCGAAAGAACAGGATTTAGCGATGCCGACGAGCTACTTGTAGGATCGCCGTTTGACTATCCCACAGCCGCGCTACTTTGTGTGCCAGCAGATATGCCGGAACCCAGTTCCTGGGCCTACCAGACTGCCGTCGAGCAAGCTATAGTCGATTCGACCGTAGCCGCAGGTGGAAGCGTTATGGCCCTGTTTACGTCCTATGCGTCACTCCAGGCAGCCGCAGTAGCCATCAGAGGCCAGCTTCAGTCACGCGGCTTTGATGTGCTGGCTCAAGGCGTCGATGGTACGCCCCATCAGCTGCTCAGGAGGTTTGTCGAGAATCCCAAGACCGTGTTACTTGGGACATCCAGTTTTTGGGAGGGCGTCGACCTGGCTGGCGATGCGTTGAAGGTACTGCTGGTGGCGCGGCTGCCCTTCTCGGTGCCCACCGAACCGGTATTTGCTGCTCGCTCAGAGTTGTACGAGAGACCCTTCGACGAGTACGCTGTGCCCCAGGCTATACTCCGCCTCAGACAGGGTTTTGGTCGTCTAATTCGTACAAGGACAGACCGAGGTATAGTTGTGATACTCGACCGGAGGACCGTTTCCCGCAACTATGGCAAGACTTTCATAGACTCACTTCCTCCCGTTCCCATCAACGCGGCCCCTCTCGCAGTCCTAGGCGAGGAAATCAAAACCTGGCTCCGTGCTGGCGGCTCTGCGCGCGCTTAGTTGGGCCGGGATGGGTACGTTGAGAGAGGTGATTCGTATATGAAGTCAAGATCTTATGTTGAGAATGTGCCGGTTTCGAGGCGGTGTCTATAGGGGAGCAGCCCTTTTACCGGATATTTGGCGGTGCTCTTCGCAATAACTTCCATATTCTTTCATTCTGGTTAGGAAATGAACAAGGGAGTTGTCAAATGTGTACTCAACATATAAGGGTAGGAGATAGCTCATGTGGATGCCTCTTTTGGAGCCCCTGGATCTGAAGAGCACACTTCTTAGTGGGCAAGCGTTCCGCTGGAGAAAAGACGAAGACTGGTTCCATGGTGTCATCTTCGGGGGGATAGTGAAGTTGAGAGAGGTTGCAGGAGGGCTCGAAATACGTTGTGCATCGGAGATCAAACCATCAATAGATCTGCTGCTTCGGGACTACCTGGGTCTCGGAACCGATCTGGAAAATGTCTATGAGTCAATGCTGAAAGATGAGCGGCTCCGCGAGGCGATACACCGCTATCCGGGCATGCGCATCTTGCGGCAGGATCCTTGGGAGTGCCTAGTGTCCTTCATCTGCTCGTCGGCTTCCAATATCTCGCGTATCACCCGAAACATAGAGGCACTTTGTACTACCTTTGGGCGACCTGTGGAGCTGGACGGGCTGACAAGGTACACGTTCCCGACGCCCCATGATCTTGCTGATGTCGGCCCGGACCCACTGCGTGGGCTGGGCCTCGGCTACCGCGCGGAGTATGTGGCGTCAACCGCCCAAATGATTGCTACTGGCAGAATCGATCTTATGCCTTTGCGGGAGGATAGTTATGAGGAGGCTCTGGAGGCTCTAATATCCCTGGCCGGCGTAGGCGATAAAGTCGCAAACTGCGTCCTTCTCTTTTCACTTGACAAACCAGAGGCGTTCCCGGTCGATGTGTGGATCGAGAGGGCCCTGCAGGACTGGTATCTGGAGGGGACTAAGATGTCACGTAAGGCGATGCGGCCCTGGGCAAGTAGTCACTTTGGCGCTTACGCCGGGTATGCGAATCACTACCTGTTCCATGATCGTCGCCTGAAGGGTCGCAAGGTAGCCACCTAACATCTCTTCACACATAATGGAAGCATATATGGTCTACTACTCACCACCATTCGCTGGAGATGGAGGATGGTTAAAAGAACCATACAACATATACAGCCCAGAACACCGAGGCAAAAAGATGAAGGGGGGAGAGGTGAATTTCATCGCGTCGGAGATGCGGATTGAGTGAGAGAGCAACGTGTTTTTCGGCAGGTGATTGATGTCAAAATAGCCTATGTCGGTGCTTTCGTGGGATATGCGCAACTCGCCATCGATATGGACGCATTCAAAGACCATCGTTACCCATTGGACAATGTCGCCACTGGGATAGGAGGATATATTGTATTGGAGGGGATCGGAGTAGACACCTACGAGGCGTTTCACCTCGACCAGCAATGCAGTCTCCTCCATGACCTCCCGCTTGACGGCCTGCTCAACCGACTCTCCCACCTCAACCCCGCCTCCGGGCAGGCCCCAGAAGCCGTTGTCAGACCTTTGTTCCAGCAGAATATTGCCGCCATCATCGAATATGATGGCGCACGTCCCTGGTCTTATAGAGTCCGGTCCATCTACAATGGTTTGACCTGTTGAATCTATGCGAGATACTACTTGTTTTGGGGTCATACTCCCACGCGATTGATCCAGTCGAAGGCTGCCGTCTTGTAGGCCTCCGCCAGAGTGGGGTAGTTGAACACCGTACCGATGAAGTAGTCCACCGTGCCGTTGTAGGCTAGTACGGCCTGCCCGATATGCACCAGTTCAGTGGCTCCTTCGCCGATGATGTGGACTCCCAACAGTTTGCGAGTTTCCAGATGGAAGATCAGTTTAAGCAAGCCTGTTCGGTCGCCGAGGATTTGGCCGCGGGCGATCTCTCGGTAATGGGCTTTGCCGATCTCGTATGGTACCCCTGCTTCCGTCAACTCCTCTTCGTTCTTGCCGACCATTGAGATTTCGGGGATGGTGTAGACGCCGAATGGGAAGAGTTGTGGGACGGACTGGGACTCGACACCAAAGGCGTTACACGCGGCCACACGTCCCTGTTCACTTGAGGTGGATGCCAGGCTTGGGAACCCGATCACATCGCCCGCTGCGAAAATATGTTGAACACCGGTCCGGTAGTTCGAGTCGACGGCGATCCGACCTCGGCTGTTTGCCTCGAGCCCGGCGGCGGCAAGGTCCAATTCCGTAGTGGCTCCTGTTCGACCAATGCTGTACAGTGCCTTCTCAGTCACGATTCTCTTTCCGGACGCTAGCTCGATCCTGATGTGCTCGCCTCGATCGTTGTCGAAGGGTTTTATGGCCGTGACTTTCTCGCCCAGGCGCAGCGTGACCCGGCCGGATCGCAGATGATAAATCAAGGATGCCATGATCTCGGAATCGATGAAAGGAAGCATTGTGGTGTGCTGGTCGATGAGAGTTACCCTGATCCCTAGTGTGGCGAAAATACTGGCATATTCGACGCCGATCACACCCGCACCGACGATGCTCAGGGTGCGTGGCAATCTATCGAGCCCCAGTATGTGATCGCTGAGGAAGACGCGTGCACCGTCGATCGGAACATTTTCGCTGCTGGTTGCCGTAGTGCCGGTCGCGATGAGCACATGGGCCGCTTTGATCGTACGGACTCCGTGTCCGTTGGATGTAGTAAGCCTCAGGGTATGCGAATCTACGAAAGTGGCCTCTGCCGTGATCAGGGTGACCCCATTGCGGAGCATTTGGTGCCGGGTCACGTCCATTTCGTTATCCATGACGTGACTAGTGCGGACGAGCAGGTCTTTCATGGCGATAGTCTGTTTGACGGTGAAGGACTCGCCGTAGACATCCCTTTCTCTGTACCCTGTCAGGTACATCGCTGCCTCGCGCAGCGTTTTGCTCGGTATGGTGCCCGTGTTGAGCATCACCCCACCAACCACCTCGCTGCGTTCGACGACTGTAACCGATTTACCTAATTTAGCGGTCTGGATAGCCGCGCTCTTTCCGGCTGGACCGGAGCCGATCACGAGCATGTCACAGTCGTATTCAGCCATGACGCCCATTGTACAACAGTGTGCCTGAGTTCCGAGTCGGCAATTTACTGCGCATCCTCACCAGAATGCTATCGTTGACAAGCGACAAGCCTCTCTCTGGAGTACAATAGGCATGGGGATCGCCGTGTGGTGCTCTCGAGGACTTCAGATTGTGGAGGGGTGGCCGAGTGGCTTAAGGCGCCTGTCTTGAAAACAGGTTTCCCGAAAGGGAACGTGGGTTCGAATCCCACTCCCTCCGCCGCTGTATCTTCAGACCGAGCTAAGAATCATGTTGCCGAAGTTTATACTGTCCGGAAGTTTGGTGCTACGAGAGAGGGATACTGCTTGAAGATTCACGAATACCAAGCCAAAGAGATACTTGCCAGAGGAGGTATCTCGATCCCTGAGGGATCGGTTGCGACGACACCTGAGGCGGCACGGGCGGTCGCATCTCGCCTCGGGCGTCGCGTTGTTGTGAAAGCCCAGGTTCATGCCGGTGGACGCGGCAAGGCTGGTGGAATCAAGCTCGCCTCCTCGCCACAGGCAGCCGAGAAGGCTGCGGCAGCGCTACTTGGCACTACTCTGGTGACGTTCCAGACAGGCCCAGAGGGCGCACCGGTGCACAGTGTCCTGGTAGAAGAGGCGGTTGAGATCAAGCGCGAGTTGTATTTGGGACTAGTGATCGATGGTGCCTCACAGGGCGTGGTTATTATGGCCAGTGCGGCCGGTGGCATGGAGATCGAGGAGGAGGCTGAGAAGACACCGGAGTTGCTGCTGCGCGAGAAGGTCGACCCTGTTCTGGGAGTTCAGCCGTTCCAAGGGCGCAAGATAGCCTTCGGGCTCGACATGCAGCCCAAATTGGTTCGACCGTTAGCAACAATGATCGCGAAGTTGTACCAGGTTGTTCTGGACAACGACTGTTCGCTCGTAGAGATCAATCCGCTCGTGGAGACTGTGGACGGCAGGCTCCTGGCCGCGGATGTCAAACTGGACTTGGAAGACGATGCCATGTTTAGACACCCGGCCCTTAGCGAGCTAAGAGACACTGCACAGGAGGACTCTCTGGAGTTGAGAGCCCGAAATGCGGATGTGAGCTACGTGAAACTGGACGGTACAGTCGGATGTCTAGTTAATGGAGCAGGGCTGGCCATGGCAACGCTCGACGTTATCGGGGAGTCTGGCGCTAGTCCGGCGAACTTCCTGGACGTGGGAGGCCGGGCCGATGAAGAGAAGGTTGCCGAGGCACTGAGGATCATCCTCTCCGATCCCAGCGTAGACAAAATTCTCATCAACATATTCGGTGGCATCCTCCGCGGTGATATGATCGCCCGAGGGATACTCGCCGCTTTCGAGGGAACAGAACACCAGGAACGGCCCATCGTAGTGCGAATGTTAGGAACGAACGCGGACATTGGCTGCCAGATTCTCAATGATTCTCCCCTCAACGTTGTACTGGTCGAGGATCTAGATGAGGTCGTCGACGCGATCAAAGCAGCAAATTAATGTACTGCGTTCGGGACACGCCAGACCCGTTGCTGTCAAAGTTTGATTTGTGGTACATACGCGGAGTCTATCGATTACGGATGTAGTGTAATTAGGCGGGACTCCTTTGTAGGGGGTATCACAGGATGGCCTTCCGTAACAATTTACTTCCCTTTCATCTTTCGAGAAACGGAATAGTAAGATGTTCGGCTGGCAAGTATATTTTGCTGTACTGAGACTTTTCCTAGGAGAGTGAATGAGCATACTTGCGGATAGACATTCTCGCCTCATGTTCCAGGGCATTACTGGTAGGGAGGGTAGTTACCACGCACGGCTGTGTGCGGAGTACGGTTCCAACGTTGTCGCCGGAGTGACTCCCGGCAAGGGCGGCCAGATCACTGATCAAGGCGTACCTGTTTTTGACACGGTGGAGCAGGCCGTGGTTGCTACCGACGCAAACATGTCCCTACTGTTCGTGCCGCCACCATTCGCGGCTGACGCTATTGTAGAGGCCGCCGCCGCCGGGGTTTTGACGATAGTGTGCATAGCGGAGGGCATCCCGGTTGCTGATATGGTCAAGGTAGTCCACTATCTAAAAGATACCGAATCGCGGTTGATCGGTCCGAACTGCCCCGGGCTAATATCCCCGGGGGAGAAGTGCAAGGCCGGTATCATGCCCGGCCACATTCATAAACCAGGGCGAATCGGCGTAGTTTCCAGGAGCGGGACGCTCACATACGAGACGGTTGGACAGCTCTCTGGAATGGGCATTGGCCAGTCGACCTGCGTTGGTATCGGCGGCGATCCCTTGAGCGGGACCTCGTTTGTTGATGTACTTCAGATGTTCGAGGAGGATCCGGACACGGATGGAGTTGTGATGATAGGAGAGATTGGTGGATCCAGGGAACAGGACGCTGCTGAATACGTCAAGGAACATTTCAGCAAGCCCCTGGCGGCGCTGATTGTAGGTCAGAGTGCGCCTTCGGGCCGTCGAATGGGGCACGCGGGTGCCATCATAACCGGACGCGCGGCTCGTGCCGAGGAGAAGATCAAAGCACTGGCGTCTGCCGGAGCTTCGATTATCTCGACGCCGGGCCACATTGCGAGCACGGTCCAAGAGATGATGAGTGAAGGTACTGCAAACGGTGATGCGCACTTTGTATGAGGCACAGTGCGGACCGCTTGATTGTGATTAGGCAAGGATTCATTGCACTAGATCCCAACATTACGACGGTACTGATCTGGTAGATTCCCCGAGTATCCTGATTGACGAGAGGCGCTGTGGCATGTCGGACGTGTACGGGACCTAGGGCCCTACATATCAGACAACGGATTCTGCCTACTGCCGATGGGCACTACGAATGGGGTGATCATCCCAGGATCGGTCCGGTATGGGATAACGATTTGTGTGATATGTGACTCGGACGAAATAGTTTGTATAAGCTTCGTCCAACAGGCGCGGGACCAACTCTGGTAGATTACCTAAGCCCCTCCCGGGTCTTAGACCAGGCTCTTATTCGAACCCCGAACGTCACACACAGAGCAACTTGGGGCATGAGGCTCGGATTCTAACAGCTCATCTGTTGTTGGTGTTTTGTGTGGGTTTGCATAGGGCCGGAGCCCCTATGTTGGAGGTTGAGGATGTTTCCCAAGTACAATTATTACTTGCTTTTCTTTATGGGAAGTAGGCTTCCTCCATTGTAACGCTGTTATGTCAAATTCTCCTATATTTACTCTCCTATAGTAGTCCGTCCATTTCTGCAACCTGTGTGATCAGAGTGGCGCTAAGATGGGCTCCTGTGATGACAGTGACTATGCGGCGTCCTAGAACCTCTTCGCGATGATCTGAAAGGCCCGCAATGGAGATGGCGGCCGAGGGCTCGGTGAAGACCTGCTCCAATTCCAGTAGGCTCTTGACCGCAGGTAGCAGGCTGCACTCATCCACCAACCACACCTCGTCGATCAAATCCTTAAGCTCTGCCACGATTGCACTGATCGGCACCCTGACAGCTAGGCCGTCGGCGAGAGTTTCAACGGAAGTAGACTTATCCCACGCCACGCCTCGTAGAGCCAGGGCCATCGCAGGTGTGCCTGAGGGCACGACTGCGACTATGGTCGTATTAGGGCTTTGGACCTTCAGAACGGAGGCTATTCCCTTGATGAGCGATCCGTTGCCCAGTGGGATCACGACACAGTCCCACGGCTCGGAGTGGCTCGTAATCTCGGCCCCAATGGAGGCAGCACCATGGGCCATCTCTTCTATTACACCGTCTTCCCAGAAGGCTGCCCCATCTTCCTCAGCCATATTGCGCGCGAAGTCCTTAGCTGTGTCGAAATCGTTGCCGTGGACAATGACTCTCCCTCCGCTAAGGCGAATGCGTTCCATCTTCGAATGGGTGGCGCCTTTCGGGACCATCACTGTGACGGGGACGCCGTGCCGGTGCCCTGCTACCGCAATGGCTAGGCCGTAGTTGCCGGCGGAGGCCACGTAGACACCCTTGGCGGGTAATCTGTTCCCTAGTCGCGCCATAGTTACCAGGGCGCCCCGTAATTTGAATGAGCCGATGGGTGTGCAATCCTCTCGTTTCAACCACAATTTACAACCTAGACGGTTGCCAATCATAGTAGCGGGCAATAGGGGGGTAGGCGTCCAGCGCTCACCACTCAACACCTTAGCGGCGAACTCTAGTCCGGGAGGATCACCGATCATGGGAGCCACTCTTCGTCCTTATTCACGGTATCGAAATCGAGACCAAGGGGGTCTTCGTCGAATTTTACTCGTTCGAGGGCGGCTCGGACAGTCTCCCCCAGAGTCTCGTCGCTGTAGTCGAGGCATGCCTGTAATACGCGTTTGGCCATTGTGCCTCCGATGTTGCCCAGGGCCTTGACTACGGCGAGGCGTACCTCTAGATCGTCGTCCTCCAGAAGTTCTGTCAGCTCCGGAACAGTTGACTCGTCTCCTAATAGTCCTGCAGAGCCGACTGCTTCGAATCTTATGGCCGGTGACTCGTGATGCATTTCTTCGAGAATTGTGGGTAGCCACTCTTCATTGGAGGTCTGTCCCATGGCGTAGATTGAGCTCTGTTTCAGATCCAGCGAGCCACTGGTGAAGGCGTTCTCGATGATTTCAACGATCTGTGGCGGACGGAGTCCGGCTACGCTCTCGATGGCCCGACGCTTAACTTCCAGGAACTCATCTTCGCGCCGCATTGTTGTCAGCAGTGCATCGCGGATACGCTCCTCGTCCTTGGTTATTAGTTTGCCATCCAAGGCCATAGACGCGAATCGTCCGAGGGCCATCGCCGCTGAGGCCCGAACCACAACGGACGGGTCGTGGTCGAGCAGCGCTACAAGGGGTCTTATTATTGCCCTATCTTCACAGGCCGAGAGCCCCTTGGTTGCTGTCTCACGGACATTGTCGTCACTGTCATCTAGGCACGTCATGAAGACATCGGTGAAGTCGAGTTCGAGGTTATCCTCCGAGAGATCAAGGAGTCTTAGGGCTACCGCGCGTCTTCGCATTTCCGGCACGGACGGCCAAGCCGATTTAAACTTGCTTAACTCGCCCGATTCGAGATTCGAAAGCTGGAGGAGTTGCGAGTACTTCGGCGATTCATCCGAATTGGCCAGTTGTTTGATTAATTCTTCGGTAGTCATCACACAATTGTCTCCAATGCGACGTGACGAGTGACGGAGGGACACCCAGTGCCCAGACTGAGCTTGCTTATGGCGCCGCACTTGTTCGCATCGAAGCTACGGCAGTGGCCTCCGTCCTGTCAAGCCGGGTGTTGTGGATCGGCCCTCATATTGAGGTCTGTGTCGGACCACGGAGGCCGCTGCCCATTGTGCTAACCTTGAACTGGGGCATACCACGGGAACTCACTGCAGAGGAGGACTGCACACCATGCCGGCAGGACGTAAGAAGCGCGTGACCATCGCTGATGTACTACTGCTACTTCACCCTGAATACGGGTCGTTCGAGTGGCAACCGCGGTATAGCCCTGCTTTTGAGTTGGTCTACACGATCCTCTCTCAACATACGTCTGATATCAACTCAGAGCGGGCCTTTAAGAACCTCATGGGCACCTTCGGATCGTTGGACGATGTGGCCCGAGCGGGTGTCAGTGACATCGAGGAGGCAATCCGCATGGGGGGTCTGGCCAAGATAAAGGCACCTAGAATTAAAGCTGTGTTGAACCAGGTCAGGGAGGAAGTGGGGTCCTTTGATCTGTCATTTCTGGGGGAAATGCCGCTGGATGAAGCGAAGGCCTGGCTGAAGCGCCTTGATGGCATTGGGCCTAAGACTGCGGCTATAATACTTTGCTTCTCACTGGGCATGCCAGCGATGCCGGTCGATACTCATATTTACCGTGTGGCACGGCGGCTGGGTTTCGTGGCGAAGAAAGTCTCTGCAGAGAAGGCCCACGATGTTCTAGAGGCAAAGGTCAAACCGGACGACGTATTTGCTTTTCACATGTACCTGATCAACCATGGTCGACAGGTATGCAAGGCACTTCGACCTCGCTGCGACAGGTGTGTGTTTTCATGGGGCTGTCCATCACGCGCTGGTTTCGAATCTGAGGGGAAAAATCTGGGAGATAGTGAGGATCTCTTCTGAGCAGCAAATATTTGAACTTTGCATCAGGGCACTGGGACAGGAAGAGGCGATGAGTCCGGCATCGGTCGACTCCACCAATCCCATTCGGTGATTGAATTCTCGCGGTACTTGGCCGGTGACCTGGGATTGGTCAGGGCCTAGGCTTGCAATTTGTTTGTGGGAACGATTTGGACCCATTTCCTCTGTGCGATGTGGGCCTTGGTCTTTTGGCGTTGGATGCTTCTACGAAATGTACTTGGATGGCTCAGGTCGTATTGCATAGATATCGCGAATCGTCTGGTCCATTTGGGCATTGTAGATTTTCAGTCGCACTGTCTGTTTGACTATGCTATCGCTAATTAGGTTTTGCACTATAGGCCCGAAGTTAGGATCAGGTCGATGTTCGGCAGGGTGGCCGATTCATTGAAGCCTTGTGAACTGTTCTTCCTACAGGTCAACACTACTTCTTCGAAGCATACTGTTCATACGAACTCATCGAACCCATATCCGAGCAGTTCATATCTTGGGAGGCACCAATTACAATATCTGGACGTAGGGAGAAGAGTTGTTGCGAAGTTATTTAGAAAAATGCCATCACCGTCATGGTTCAGAATCCACTATCACGATGGCCGTATCATATTTGTGTTTCAGGGGCCTCTATAATAGTCTTGTCCTAAGTGGGTGATTTGCTCGTTGCCCATCATCCATCTCAGCGTGTTCTTCAACTTTGTCTGTTGTATGAAAAGGTCGTGCTCTGGATATACGGTATCGGCGTGCTGCGGGCTCTTGAAGTAAAAGGATAACCACTCTTGTATACCACCCAGTCCGGCACGTTTCGCTAAATCCATGAACAGGACTAGGTCTAGCACTAGGGGCGCGGCCAGGATTGAATCTGAGCACAGAAAGTTTACTTTAAGCTGCATCCTTCGGCCGAGCCATCCGAAAATGTCGATATTGTCCCACCCCTCCTTGTTGTCGCCGCGAGGGGGATAGTAGTTGATACGAACCTTGTGGTACGCGTCTCCGTAGAGATCAGGATATGATTCGGGCTGAAGGATGTGTTCCAGCACACCCAGCTTGGACTCTTCCTTGGTCTTGAAATTCTCGGGCTCATCCAGAACCTCGCCATCACGATTGCCCAAGATGTTCGTTGAAAACCATCCGTCCATGCCCAGCATCCTAGCCTTGATCATAGGGCCGATTACGGTTTTAACCAGGGTTTGGCCGGTCTTGAAGTCCTTGCCGCAGATAGGTACTCCGTTGTCTTTTGCCATCTTTTCCAGAGCCGGGATATCCACCGCCAAGTTAGGGGCGCCGTTTGCGAAGGGTACCCCCTCCAGCAGTGCGGCATACGCGTAGATCATTGAGGGAGCGATGTTCTCACTGTTGTCCTGGAAGCCACCGAGCAGACTCTCGATGTCTTGGTGGATCTCGGACTCTGTAATGAATTTTTCGGTAGACGCGCACCAGATCATTACCAGTCGGTCACAGTCATTCTCGGTCTTGAAACGACGAATGTCCTTGCGTATGGCCTCGACGAGTTGGAGTTTCGTGGGTGCGTTCTTGACGTTGACGCCATCGATCCTTTTGACGTATTCCTGGTCGAATACAGCCGGCATCGGCTTGATGGATTTCAGGAAGTCGGAGACAGGCTCTATCTCATCATGTCGATCAAGGACTCCGGCCTTGATCGATGCCTCATAGGCATTGTCAGCTATTGGGTCCCACGCGCCAAAGACCATCTGGTCGAGAGTCGCCAACGGTGCGAAATCTCGTATTAGTGGTGCCTGCCCGTCCGTGCGCTTTCCCAAGCGAATGGTTGCCATCTGTGAAATAGACCCGATGGGCTGTCCGCTGCCCCGCCGGATGTGCTCTATGCCGGCAATGAACGTAGATGATACAGCGCCCAACCCGACGAGCATGACACCGAGTTTGCCGTCAGCAGGTTCGATTTTGGGCCTTCCTGCCACTATGAAATCCTTGGGCTCCAGCGGTATGCCCTTCTCGTGGGCCAACGCCAGAAGTCTCTCGTGCCACTGTGACGGAATCCTTGAGATCTTCGCCCAGTGTTGCACAGTACTCTGGCGTTTACCTAGTAGCCTTGCTAGCTGTGACTGGCCACCGAACTTTTCTATCACCTGCTCTGCAGTGTTCTTTTGTGTATGCATACAATTTAATTTACCAATTTTTTCGTTAACACACAAGTTGGAGTATATCTCTGATATCAGCCGGGGTCGCATTGGAAGTGAGGTCCGTGCTATCCTCAGCTATAATACGCCGGGCACGGAGGTGCATGGTGAAGGTCGGAATACTGGCAGGAACAGCGTACTCTGGTATCGAGCTGGTGCGAATTCTTCATCGGCATCCCGAGGCCGAGATTGTGTCCGTGACTGGGCGTAGTTCTGCTGGTAAGGCACTTAACGAAGTGTTTCCTCACCTGGGTTCGATCGACCTGACCATTACGGAAGAACTGGACGGGAGCGTTGACGTGGTGTTCTCGGCGTTGCCACATGGTGTTAGTGCCGAGCGTCTGGGTCCACTAATTGAGGCGGGTGTCAAGGTCGTGGATATCAGTGCTGATTTCCGTCTCCGGGATCCCGGTGACTATCAACGGTGGTATGGCGAACCTCATCCTTTCCCGGAGTACCTCAAGGAGGTTGCTTACGGTCTTCCTGAACTATGGCGAGAGAGAATCACCTTGGCCCAGATAGTGGCGAACCCGGGTTGTTATCCCACAGCATCCATCTTGGGACTAGCGCCGGCGGTCAAGGCCGGTATTGTAGAGTTGGACATCATCGTTGATGCGAAATCTGGAGTGTCGGGTGCCGGTCAAAAAGTGACTCGTGATTACATTTATTCTGAGGTCAATGAGAATCTTAGAGCCTATGGTCTGGAGGGTCTCTTCCACCTACCCGAAATGCCCCAGGAGCTCGGGATGCTCTCCGAGTCAGAACAGACTCTGCACATGACTTTTGTGCCTCACTTGGTGCCGATGACCCGTGGAATTCTTGCCACTTGCTATGCAACCCTGAAAGAAGACGTTTGCGGCTCAAGTGACACAGTTTCCAGGGATGTGCTCGAAGTCTACCAGGACTTCTATCGTGACGAGTCCTTCGTAGAGATCACCACTGATCCGCCCATGACGAAGCAGACCCTGGGCAACAATCGTTGCCTCGTCCATCCGGTGGTGGACCCTCGCACCAACCGACTGATTGTCATTAGCTGTATAGACAATCTTGTCAAGGGTGCCGCGGGCCAGGCCGTACAGAACATGAACCTCATGTTTGGCCTACCAGAAGACGATGGCCTCAAAGGTTTGGCCCTTTATCCCTAGTAGGAGAGCGCGGCTCCCGTACCCGTTTGGGCCGGGGTGCTCCATTCAAATCTACGTTGCTCTCATCAAGAGCGGGAAGCATCTCGAAAATGTGACTATCTGTAGACGAGGCTAACCATTGCAGTATACAAGGCTGATGATTCTTTGAGACGTGTAGGGCGGCTTTGTTTCGGCACTGGTTCTGGGGAAAATCGAAGGGTCGGTGGTCTGTAGGGTTCCCTGAGTAATACTAATTTTATTCTTTTTGCCTCTTTCGAGTGCAGGTGAATTCAATTGAAGGCATGTTCTACCGGCTTTCCATAAGAAGAATCCCGGTACAATACAATGATAGAGGCATTGTCGTGATTGCAGCAGTTGGCTCGTCAGGATAGAATAATGATCCCGCAGCCGTCCCGCCATACCGATAGAGGCGTATCGGTTTGCAGGCAGCATACATCGTGCCCCCATCGTCTAGTGGACCAGGACGTCGGCCTTTCAAGCCGGAAACACGGATTCGAATTCCGTTGGGGGCACTCACCGTACGTGATATGCGTGTTTTGGCCGTAACTACGAATGCTCTTGTCACAGACTCTTGTCTCAACGGATTGTCTTTATAACCCACGTTGCAACTCTATGAGTTCAGAGCACATCAAACGGTCAAATCAAGTCGGCTGGGACGAGATATCGGATTCATATCAGGCCGAAACCTCTATCTCTGTGGACGATGTTCACTATGGGCCACTCATTCCCGGTGAGCGGCAACTAGGACTGCTCGGTGATGTGCAGGGCAAACGAGTGCTAGAACTGGCCTGTGGCGGGGCACAGAACGCGATAGCTCTGGCGAAACAGGACGCAGTCGTAACGGCCATGGACATCTCAAACAGGCAGCTTCGGCACGCTCAGTGGCTGGCGGATCGTGAAGGTGTATGTTTGGATCTGCTGCGGGGTGACATGGAGTCGCTGGGAATGTTCAAGGACGGAATCTTCGATCTCGTGCTATCGTCTTTTGGATTGGAATACGTCCCGGATCTGGGGAGGTGCCTGGCGGAGTGCGCGAGGGTGATGGCCAGAGGCGGTAGGTTGGTCGTATGCACGGTCCATCCCTTGACGGCCTTCGAATGGGAAGAGGAGAGCCGGGATTTAAAGGCATTCAATTACTTCAGCTTGCCTGTGGAGGTGTGGCCCGAACCCGAGCACGGTCGGGGAGGAGGAGCGACATTTTTTCGCACCATCGAGGAGATGGTCGGCCTTCTCATAGATAGCGGCCTTGGTGTTGAGCGAGTGATGGAGCCGAGCCCGTACCCGATAGAGAAGATGAGCGACTCGGATCTGCGAATGATACCGTACCGTGGAGTGGTCTGGGAGCAACAGTATGAGCGGATGAGTTGCGTGCCCTTCACTATCATCTACACTGCGCGGAAACCAGCTTGAGGTTGGCAGGGATAATACTGCCTGTTGTTTTGGTGGCCTTTCTTACAGCGTGCTCTCCCAAGCCAGATATGCCAACGGCTACCGCCTTGCCTGTGACTACAACTACTATTCTTGACGTGAAGATGTCGCAAAGGGTTCCATTCGTTACGCCATCTCTAATGGCCACGGTGCCACCAGATGCAGTCCCGACCGTGACCTGGCTGCCGCCGTCCCTTCTGCCGATGAAGACTGTAAATCCTATCCCCACGCCCACGGAGACCGCAACACCGTTTCCCACGGCAGTGCCCTCCCCTAGGCCCACGGAGACCGCAACACCGTTTCCCACGGCAGTGCCCTCCCCTAGGTCCACGGAGACCGCAACACCGTTGCCCACGGCATCACCCTCTCTCATGCCCACGGAGACCGTGAGTCCTATTCCCATGTCCACTCTTATGATCGCGTCGATACACGTACCAACGCCGCTACCGATCACCATACACGCGTACTCGTTGGAGCCAACGGCCATCGCGTCTACTCCCATTCGGCCAACACCTATAGCCGCGCCGTCTTCGCGGGTCAATTTGACCCCGGCAGCTCCTCGAGATTGGGGTGGGCCGCTTATTGTGACGGCGCTTGAGGGCATCAGGTCGAACACGACTCAAGTCATGGGCTCTACGTCCTTCGTGTCGTGGGCGGTTGCTAATAAGGGAGAGATATCGATCGAAGAACTGTTCTTCATCGACTTGTACTTCGATGGCGTGGAGGTCGCTAGGTGGAGTGGATCTCGTTTGGGTAGTACATTCCTAAACGTCATAACTGATTGGGATGGTCTATCGGATGTTGTAAGACTTTCTCCCGGGGAGCATACGCTGAAACTAGTCGTCGACCCTACGAATCTGATACGGGAGACCGACGAGAACGACAACGAGGTGGAATTAGTGATCACGTGGCTGCCGGATAAGAATGCGGCTATATCTACCCCTGTGCCGGACCGGCTCCCCGATTTGGCTCCTCATACTCCCATCGGATGGGATGCTGCCCTGATTGCGAGTTCCTACGAGGGCGCAATCATCGACGGACCTCTGTCCGTCGATACGCCCACCTACGTTACTGTTTCCGTCTCTAACCAGGGACTTGCCAGCACTCCGGAGGATGTTTGGATATATCTTTATGTGGATGATGTTCTTGCGGATATGAGGGTAACAAATGGCATGTTAATTGAGAAACCAGTCCCTCGATCTCGCTTCCAGGATCTACTTCAGCATATCCCATTGTCTCCCGGTGTCCACACCCTGAAAGTGGTCTCAGATCCGAACGACCTGATCGTGGAGTCTAACGAGGAGAATAACGTATTCGAACGCCAGTTCGTCTGGGGGTCGGGCCCTGTGGCCGCAGAGACACCTGTGGCTATGCCATTACCGCAAGTGTTGCCGCAGGCACCGGCACTGCCGAACCTCGTGCCGGGTTGGCGATTTGGTTGGGACGGGCCTATCGTGGTCTCCCACGAGCCTGGAAGATTTTTAGACGGACCTTTAACCCTTGACAGGCGATCATTGGTAGATATCCTGGTTTACAACCGCAGTACTCTCCCTGCGGGCCCATATTCGGTCGACCTCTACTTCGATGGCGAGAAGATTCAACGGTTCCAATTTGACCGGGGCAATGTCGCTGGGGAGGTTAACTTCGTTGATGACTGGGACGGGCTCGGAGAGAAAGTTATTCTGACCGAAGGCGCTCACATTTTCAAGATGGTGATTGATCCAGATAACGAGGTGTCCGAGGCGGACGAGACCGATAACACATACGAAAAAATGTTTTCATGGAGTGCAGGTGAGGTCGAGAGCACTGAGCCGAGGACGTACAGCGATGAGGAGCTTAGGCAGATGCTGTCGGGGCTTCCGGATCTTCTAGATATCCGGGAGAATGTCGTCGACGCGAACGGTGAGGTCTATGCTGAGGCCGTGTTGCGAATTGTCGATGCCGGTTATTATCTCTTGACTGGTCGGAGCTTCAGAGACGAGCGTGTAACCGTCCTGCTTCTCGGGAGACAAGACTACCTGGACTGGATATCATCGAGCTTTGACGACCAGTTTGCTATTTGGAATCCGTCGGACTACGGAGCCCTAGTGGCGCGCCAGGAGGTGATGCGCGTCAGATCATCGGGCTTCAAGACCCGACACGAGGGGAAGGTTTTGTTGGCGGTGGACGCCGAAAGAGGTGTGGCCGATGTCATCAATTCTCTGGCTCACGAGTTGGGGCACATGCTCCAAGATCTATCGACATCAGATCAGTCTGACGGGTTGATATCCTATCTGCAACAAGGAGTGAACGAGGCCGCGGCGCAGCAGTTCCAGCGGACAGTCTGGATGGCGCTCGAGGAGTTCACTGGACTTTCCCTGACATCTTATCCAGACTACTTCAACTATCTGTATTTGATTGACGATCGGCTTACCGCGGCTATTAGGAACCGAGGCCACGATGAGCACGAATTAGGGTTGCTATTGCAGTGGCTCGTAGTCTTGGAAGCCCCCGAGTTTGCGCATCTTCGAGAGCAGGTGATTGTAGGACCTGGACTTGACACATCTGACTCTTTCAGGGTTTTTGAGTACCTGATCAACCTACCACCAGACTCCTTAAAGGCGTATGTCTCGATGCGCCTGGATGCGCTACCTGGGGCGATCAATCTCATTCGTAAGGCGGCGATGGGTAGGTTACGGCCGGCCACCGATTTCCAGCATGAGGGCCCGCCAGATCTCCGTGTGATCACGCTCCTGATGCCGTAAGGTATCGAAAATCCGATGCGTGGACACACTGCGGAGTACCTGGTTGCTAAATAATGGTATGTATCCGAGGAATGTAGAAGGACAGATTCCCTTTGCTGGGTTCATGGCACGCGTGTTCACACATATATACAATTTCAGCTTTTTCTAGTTGGGAGATGAGGCGAAGAAGCAGATATTAGGAGGGTTCAACAAGACAAGCCGATGTCTATGACAGCATTATCGGATATGTCTACAATTACACTTGGCCTCCTATCAATCCTTCTGAAGACGTATGACAAGGTGATATAAGACCCTGAAAAACATTGGGGCCCGCTGGGCAAGTCACTATCTCGAGTCATTATCGGTCAGGGACTACAGAACGATGTGGTCGGCCAGTGTATTTGCTGGTGCAGCCTCATGGGCCCTGATAGTGGCACGCGGCTCGCTCATTTATACCAACTCAGACTCTTCGATGTGGGTGGGGCTCGTCACATTCGCGGCGATGGCGCCGCGTGTATTAGTGACCCCCATCAGCGGCTACTTGTCGGACCGGTTTGACCGCAGATTTGTGATGGCGACGATGTTCGGTGCGAGTGTCACCCACAACCTGGTTTTGGCCATACTTGCGATGACCGGAACAGTCGACAATTGGATACTGGTCGTGCTGGCCATGGTGGATGGTTCCGCTCGGGCCGCCCAGATGCCCGCTACTCAGGCACTCATCCCGAATCTTGTACCAAAACGACTATTGCTGAACGCTGTCGCGCTCCATCAGGCTGCCGGACAAGGATCTAGGCTGATCGGGCCCGCAGTCATAGCTCCATTACTACTGACTACTGGCCCTGCAAGCGCGTTCGTGATGTGTACCACGCTATACGGGGTGAGCCTCGTCCAGACACTACGGATTCGCACGGCTTCGACCGGCGTGATAGATCAAGGGCAAGGTCTATCAAAGAATTTGTTGGTGGGACTAGGCTACGTGTACCGTACGCCAATGCTCTTGGCCATTGTGATGCTGGCATTTTTTCACTGCGGCTTTACCATGTCGTTTGAATCGATGCTGCCTGTCCTGTCCAAGGAGCAGTTTGGCACAGGAAAAGCGGGGTTTAGCTATCTGATGATGGCGGTTGGTGTTGGGGCGTTGGTGTCGGTGGTATTTCTGGCGGGGATCCGATCAGAGGCCACCAAGGGCCGCATATTTCTTGTACTGGGCGTGCTTTCGGGGCTCACACCTATGGTACTCGCGGTCTCCAGCGGGATGCCAGTGGCCCTGATCGCTGCCGCGGCTATGGGTGCTTCCCAAGCGGGGTACATGACACTAACCCACTCGATGATCCAAGCGATTTCGCCGGATGGACTCAGGGGCCGCGTGGGCGGTGTCTACTCGGTACATATTGGTGGCATGATGGCGACGGCCAATCTGATTAACGGGACGCTCTCCGACACGTTGAACGCACCGTTGTTACTAATGGTTGGTGGTATAGCCTTTGTCGTGGTGCTGCTCGTGAGTTGGCGAATTGCGACGATTAGATGCATCTACACTCATGGCATGCAGATGGACGTGGTAGCGACCCTTCCGTCCCACTAGCAGTTGCATTGACGGACTGTGTTCATGGCGATTGGGAGGTCCTCTCCATAACAAGGGAAAAAGTAGAAATAGTTAATTTCCTAGAGATTTTCGCCCATCTGCATGCCCCTTAAATCCGTAACTGTTTTGGATAATGGATATGAAGGTTAGACTGTGACTCGCCCTAGTCCCTAATTTCAAAACGTGTAGTATACGCGACTACTTTGAGGAGAGGTTCTTTTTCGCTTTGCTCAGACCTCCAAAGCGTAGGCGTAGTAGTCCCTTCATGTCATCGTAGGCGGTACGCACAATCCGGACTCGGCTGTCTGCGTCGTCGGTCCAACACACCGGAATCTCCAGGATTTGATACCCACTCTTCTCTGCGATGATCAGTAATTCGCTGTCGAAGAACCAGCCCAGATCTTGAATCATTGGCACCAGATCTCTGGCTACGTCGCGGCTGATGGCTTTAAAGCCACACTGGGCGTCTTTGAATCTGGTGCGGAACATGCTCCGGATTATGAGGCTGTAGCATCTTGAGATGAACTCGCGGTGTGGAGAGCGTCCAATAACCGACGCTCCCTTCGCGAGTCGCGAACCTATGGAGATGTCGTAGCCTCCGGTGTCCACCGCCTTTATCAGGTTTGGCACCGAATTGAGATTCGTCGATAGATCGACGTCCATATAAGCTAGGATATCGGCGTCGCTCTTTATCCAGGCATGGCGTAGGGCACGACCACGGCCCCTATGCTCTAAGCACAGGTAGTTCACGCGGTCCATCTCGGTGGTCACCCAATCATAAATCAAAAGAGTTGAGTCGGTCGAGCCGTTGTCGGCCACAAGTATGCGCCAGTCGTAACCTCCAAGGTTTGCAGAGAGGTAGGCATGGAGCCGGGTCACACTAGGTCCTAGGCTGTGTTCTTCGTTTAGAACAGGAATCACGAACTCAATCGAGGCGGGCACAGTGGGCCTAGTGCTTGAAGTGGCGGACACTGGTGAATACCAGTGCGATGTCTAGACGATCCGCCGCGGCGATCACTTCGTCGTCGCGAATCGAGCCACCAGGCTGTACTATGGCGGTGATTCCACCCTCAGCTGCCATTTCGACGTTATCCGCAAATGGCATGAACGCGTCTGAAGCCAACACACTTCCGTCCGACTTGTCGCCCGCGATGCGAAGTGCTAGGTGGATGCTGGTGACTCGGTTAGGCTGACCTGCTCCCATGCCTGTGATGGCAGAATCCTTTGCCAGGACGATCGCGTTAGAGCGCACATGTTTAGCCGTCTTCCAGGCAAACGCGAGATCGTTCATCTCGGACTCAATGGGCTTGCGTTGACTCTTGATCTCCCACGATGAGGTATCGATACCGATATCGTCGACGACTTGTAGTAGTGCTCCTCCCGTAATCCGACGTACGTCGACGATTTCCATGGGGCCCATGGCGGGATCAACTTTTAGCACGCGGGTACGTCTGCGATTCTTCAGTATCTTGAGAGCCTCGGGCTCGAAGTCGGGTGCAATGATCTGGTCAAACAGCACTCCTCGCATGGCATTAGCAGTGGCCGCTGTTAACGTCCGGTTGAATCCTACAATCCCCCCAAAGGCGGATACCGGATCACCTTCGAAGGCACGTTGGTAGGCCGTAACTTGATTATCATGAATGGCCAAGCCGCAGGGGTTGGTGTGCTTGATGACGACGGCCGCCGGCTGGACGAAGTCGGACACCGTACGCCAGGCGGCGTCGGCGTCGAGGTAGTTCGTAAAGGACATCTCGATGCCGTGGAGCTGGCGCGATCTGACTATACCGCCGGTGGAGAGTGGATCAGCATATAGGGCCGCTACCTGGTGGGGATTCTCCCCATAACGCAGACTCGTCTGACGCGAAAATCCTAAGGTAACCTCATCTGTAAGGGTGTTGTCACCGTCCATCAGATATTGAGACACAACTGTATCGTACAGGGCGACGTGCTGGAATGCCTTACGGGCCAGGAAACGGCGTTCTTCATGGGTAATGGACTCGGCGACGTTTCGTCCAAGGATGAGACGCTCCGAAACCCAGCCGTAGTCGGCAGGGTCGACGAGCACGATGACTGATGGGAAGTTCTTGGCTGCAGCCCTGATCATGGTCGGACCGCCGATGTCAATGTTCTCCAGTGCGTCCTCAAGGGTGGAGTCTGGAGAGGATACCGTCTCTACGAATGGGTAGAGGTTCACGACCACAAGGGCGATGGTATCGATGCCGTGCTCGGCCAACTCTGCGGTGTGAGAGACTAGGTTGCGGCGGGCCAGTATGCCACCGGCGATTTTCGGATGAAGCGTCTTGACCCGGCCGTTGAGTATTTCCGGAGAGCCAGTCAGGTCTGCCACCCGAGTGACCGCCAGCCCTTTTTCACGGAGGACTACCCCGGTGCCACCGGTGCTTATCAGCTCGAATCCGGCATTTACCAGGGTAGTGGCGAGTGCTGCGACACCCGTCTTATCATATGTACTGATGATCGCTTTCATTGCACCGATCCCGTCATCAGGGTATCACAGTACAACCCGTTGCTCATTAATTGCTGGAGACACCTCGCCGACGACCCGTGCGCCTTGTACAAGAGAAACTATTTCCATAGCTTGCTTTTGGTCGCATACTAGCACGAGGCCAAGTCCCATGTTGAAAACGCGGTACATCTCGTCACGCGACACGTTACTGTGTTCCAGCAGGATAGAGAAAATTGGAGGGAGTATCCAGGTTGTAGTGTCGAAATTTGCGCCGAGACCATAGGGTAGTGCTCTGGGCACGTTTTCAATAAGCCCGCCACCGGTGATGTGCGCCGCGGCCTTGATCATTCCTCGTACCGCCTTCATCGTATCGACATACGAGAGGTGTGGTTTCAATAGTGCCTCGCCCAGGGTTTGCCCCAATTCGGAGTGGTATTCACGCAGTGGTCCTGGATCGTCGTCGAGTCTTAGAGAATCACGGACGAGGGAGTAGCCGTTAGTATGCAGCCCATTGGAAGGGATTCCTACCAGCAAGTCGCCCTCCGCCACAGACGAAAGGTCGGTGATATCTGAACGCTCTGCGGCTCCAACTGCAAAGCCGGCCAGGTCGAAATCGTCATCTTGATACATGCCGGGCATCTCTGCGGTCTCGCCGCCTATCAGAGCGCACGATGCCAGCTTGCATGCCCTTGCCATGCCGCCGACTAGGATCTCTACTACGTTAGGGCGCAGTGCTCCAACGGCGATATAGTCTAGAAAGAATAGAGGGACTGCGCCGCATACAACAATATCGTTCACACATGCGTTCACAAGGTCTTCGCCTAGGGTATCGTAGGATTCCAGGGCAATGGCAATCTTGAGCTTGGTCCCTACTCCGTCAGTGCTGGACACCAGGACAGGATCCTCGTAACCGGATAGCTGGTACATAGCCCCGAAGCCTCCAATACCGCCCAAGACTTGTGGGCCGTGAGTCGTCGCGGCAAGCGGAGCAATCCGACGTCTGGCTTCTGCGGCGGAGTCTCGATTGACGCCGGCGTCCTTGTATTTGTATTCTGCCATGGTTTTATTAATCACTCATCAGATAGTGCCAATTTGCCCAGCGATATGTAGGTAAACACGGCGTGAACTTGATCATACAATGGTGCCTAGACATCTTTTCGCGTCAGGATGAAGCTCTGGGCGGGTAGTCCGGTTCCTGGCGGCGTAGCCAGGAACCGGAAATGGGATGTCACGGCGTTGGGTTCACCGCTGCCATTCTCATCGTTCGTCACAATCACTACATTCCTATTCAATCGTAAGGGGCTTTTGGGCACGAGATGTGTCCGTGCTGCGAACCATAGGTCCCACAGTCATACTTCTAGGGCTAACTTGTCCATCTCTAACTGTACGGGGATAGGGTGGTTGCCAGTGAAGCACGCCATGCAAATACGATTTCGTTGGATCCCGACGGCTCGGATCAGGCCTTCATGGCTCAAGTATCCCAAGGAGTCGGCCTGAACAAGGTTACGAATCTCCTCTATGCTGTTATTGGCAGCTAATAATTCTTTCCGGGTAGCCATGTCGATGCCGAGGTGGCAGGGATATTTGATCGGGGGGGCGCATATCCTCAGATGGACCTCTTTCGCTCCACCTTGCTTTAACAGTCTGACAACGTGGGGCGTGGTTGTCCCTCGCACGATACTATCATCGACGACCACCAGCCTCTTGTCCTTAATGAGATGTGGTAAAGGATTAAGTTTGGTTCGGACGCCGAGATCCCGGAGTCGCTGGTCTGGGGAGATAAAGGTACGGCCCACGTAGCGATTCTTGACGAGCCCCTCACCATAGGGGATACCTGACTCTTGGGAGTACCCTACGGCGGCGGCGAGGGCCGAGTCGGGCACGCCAATCACCATGTCGGCCACAACTGGGTGCTCTCGTGCCAGCTCGGATCCCATGGCCATCCGGTTGCTGTAGACGAGCCGTCCGTCCAGTATGCTGTCTGGCCGGGCAAAGTAGATGTGCTCGAACACACACGAAGCTCTGTTCTGGCGGGGCTCTTTCTGATAGATGGACCTGAGTCCGTCCGCATCTACCATTACGGCCTCTCCCGGCTCAACCTCTCGGACGAATGTCGCGCCTATGTGATCAAGGGCGCATGTCTCTGACGTGATAACCCAGCCATCATTGAGTTTACCTATGCATAGGGGACGGACACCGAGAGGGTCGCGGACGCCTAACAGTGTATCCTTGGTCATGATGACGAGGGAGTAGGCTCCTCGAAGTCGGCGCATTGCGTAGGCGATCCGGTCTTCCCAGGTGTTCGCAGGGGCGTTGGAGATTAAGTTGGCGACAATCTCAGAGTCGTTGGATGAGTTGAAGGTGCAGCCCCAGCCAAGTAACTCGTCCCTCAATTCCTGGGCGTTTACCACGTTACCATTGTGCCCAAGGGCAAGCTTGACATCAGGTCCATTGGAGATGATGGGCTGGGCGTTCTTTACGTGGCTGCTGCCAGTAGTCGAATATCGGGTATGGCCGATGGCCAAATAGCCCGTCAGGCGCTCTAAGTGATCCTCTTGGAAACTCTGCGTCACCAGCCCCATTGCGGTACGGAGTCTAATTATCTCGCCGTCGCCTGTGGCGATGCCTGCGCTCTCCTGTCCCCGATGCTGTAGTGCAAAGAGACCGAAGAATGCGATGCGGGCCACGTCTTCGTCCTTGGAATAGACGCCGACGACGCCACACTCGTCGTGGACACGATCACCTTGAACCGACACTGCTGCCCCCGACTACTAGGGTCTGCCGCCTCGAAGCAAAGCATGGCTAAGTACATGTGTCTTAGCACGAGCATTATATCTCGACGCCAATTGGAGGGTCAATGCTAGGATACTCAATTTTCGCTGCGATCGGTTCCGCAATCATACTTAACTGCCAGTGGTCTCGTCTATCGGTCGAGTGAGCGACGGCAGCATCAGACCGATCACTATGACGCAGATAGTACCGATCCCCGCGTTGATGATTAGGGCAAGACCGCCACCCATTAGACTGGCTGTCGCCCCAATCAACAGTGCTCCAAAGGGGCCGGCGCCGATGGCCAGACTGATGATGCCGAGGGCTTTCCCGCGCATCTCCTTGCGGGCAACGAGCATCGCCATTGATGCCTGCATGGTGCCGAATCCAGCCGTTCCTAGGCCCAATAAGACCAGGATGACAAGTGATGCCATATACCAATCCGAGACTGCGAAGAGCATGAGTGAGATGAACGAGATGATCGAACCTGCGATGAAGATCTGTCCATGGGGTGCAATTGTGGGGGTAGAGGCGATTAATATGGCCCCGACTACCGATCCTAATCCCGGGGCTGCGAGCAGCATGCCCATGAGCCCCGGCCCCACTCCTAGGGCATCTCTGGCCACGACTGGCACGATATTGGCGTATGAGAACAGGAACAGATTCATGACGATTGTTATCAGGACCATCGCCCTCAGAAACGGGTGACCGGCGACATAGCGCAGACCTGTCGACAAATCTCGGAACAGGCGGATACGGACCATTCCGTCTCTATCAAGTGGCGCCACATGCAGATGTGAGAGGAGTGTAAGCGAGACGAAGTATAGAGCAGCGATCACTATGTATCCGTCGGCGACCCCGAGCAGATTGATTGTAATACCACCTAATAACGGTCCTAGCATTAGACTGGAGCTCATGCCTGCCGAGTCGAGTGCTATTGCGTTAGTGACCCCGGACCTCCCGAGCATGTCGTGGATCAGTGAGCGTCGGGATGGCATGTCGAGAGCCCATGCTGTGCCGACGATCAGGACCGATGGATAGGCGTGCCAGTAGCTCGCGAGATCGATCTGAAGCAGCGTAGCCATGACTAGGATGGAGGCCAGGCTTGCTGCCTGTGTAATCATGAGGAGCCGATGCCGGTCTACCCTGTCCGCTAGTGCTCCTCCCAGAATCCCCAAAAGGAACATTGGCGCCATGCTGAAGAATCCCACCAAGGCCACGAGCCAGGCGGAGTCTGTGAGTTCCAGCACGAACCATGCCAGGAGTGTCATCTGCATCCAGAAACTTGCGTAAGCGACGAAGTTAGCTGGCCACAGAATCCGATAGTCGCGACTATGAAATGCCCGTAATGTCTTGGGGATAACTGCTCTTCGGGTTCTCAAGTAGAGAGCTCCCACAATAAGATCGTTGCTGCGCATGCCGGATGTTTGAGAGACAGTAACACATACCCAGTCAGAGGAGATCCTGGTTTTCATAGAGGCGCATTGACCCGGCGCACACTATCAAGTCTCGTCTCATTTAGGGGGGCAATATACATCATACGGGGGAGGTCTGGCATTGATGCCCAGGGCGAGGTCGGGCCCCAGTCGGGCGACAACGGACTCCTCAATCAGATTACCGACCGGTCTGGCGCCAATGGCCACATTGACGAGATCCAGGGCCTCCCCTTTCTAGTCTCTTCAGACGACCATTCTACGTGTCCTTGTATAACAGCAGTCCCTGGAGAGACCTAGTACAAGCACGGGTGCCCCGCGGAAGAAGCCTAAAATGCCACTGGTCACGGTGAGTCCATTTGATGGAGGACGAGCCATTCCAATACGGTCATTTGGATCCATTGAGATGAATAAGAGGCTAGGGGTTACTAACCATATGAATCAATGGCTAGGATTACTAAAGGCGTGCAGCATATGGTGATGCGCAGGGGTTGAGGCATTGAAGAGGAGAAATTATAGTGATCCAATCGGAATTGTACGATTTGGCAGTGCTACGCACGTGTTGACTCTGTTGCCCCCATTGACGTGTTGAGGGACAAGGAGTTACACCTCTGGGAGGTAGTTGCCATTGTACCGAGTCCGCATCTGACACCGGGACCTAATGGGCCTCGATTAGTATTCATCTCTCGGTCCACAGACCCCGATTTATGACCCAAAAATCGCTGTCTCTTCCATAGGTGTTAGCTTGACACGATTTTAGCAGCCACGTACCATTGAGCCAAGGGCAACTTGCTTGGAGCGGGCTGTCTTAACAATTGAAAACGGGGGTGAGTAGCGATGGATGCTACGATTATCGCAATACTCGCCGTCCTGGTCGGCCTTGGATTAGGGGCCATCGTTGGAATATTGAGCCTGCGAGGGATTACGAGTAAAAGACGTAATGAGGCACAGTTCGAGGCCACGCAGGTAGTGAACGAGGCCAGGGAGGCAGAGAGACGGATACTCCTGGACGCAAAGGAGGAGGCTTTCAAGGTTCGGTCGGAGCACGATGGTGAGGTAAAGGCGCGACGGACCGAGATACAGCGAACCGAGCAACGCCTCGCGAATCGAGAGGAAAATGTTGATCGCCGTGCTAACAATTTGGAACGGCGAGAAAAGGGACTGACCGAGAAAGAGCAAGTCGTCGAAGAACTTAGAATGGAGTTGGAGAAGACCAATGAGAGAGAGGTCCTCCGTCTAGAGGAACTTGCCCAACTCTCCATGAGCGAGGCCCGCGATGAGCTCATGACGCGTACTGAGGAAGAGGCTCGCCACGAGTTGGCGATCATTTATCGTAACGAAGAGGAACGCGCTCGAGACGAAGCAGACGATAAAGCCAGGGATATAATCTCCCTGGCAATTCAGCGACTTGCGTCCGATGTCGTGGCCGAGGTGACACTCACTAACGTACCCCTACCCACAGATGAGATGAAGGGTCGCATAATTGGCCGTGAAGGACGGAATATTAGAGCGATTGAGAAGGCGACCGGAGTGGATCTGATTGTCGACGACACCCCTGAGGCGGTGACCCTGTCGTGCTTCGATCCTATTCGCAGGGAAGTGGCTCGTCTGGCGATTACCAAGTTAGTGGCGGATGGACGTATACATCCAGCCCGCATTGAGGAGATAGTCTCAAAGACCGAGAAGGAACTGGATCAGACTATTCGTAAAATGGGCGAGCAGACGATCTTAGATGTAGATGTTCGCGGCATTAACCCGGAACTCGTGAAATTGCTGGGTCGGCTCAAGTACCGTTTCAGTTATGGCGAGAATGTTCTTCAGCACAGCATAGAGGTTGCTAGGTTGGCTGGTATGATGGCAGGGGAGATCGGGGCTAACGTCAAGGTGGCCACGGCTGGAGGTCTACTTCATGATATCGGCAAAGCCCTGACCCACGAGGTCGATGGTCCGCACGCAGAGATTGGTGCTGACGTTGCGGCGAGGAACAAGGCACCTGACAACGTATGCGTGACGATTCGCGAGCATCATGACGATGATCACAGTAGCCCAGAATCCTTCTTGGTCGCTGCGGCGGACGCGATCAGCGCTGCAAGGCCCGGATCCCGCAGGGACACCGTGGAGCACTATATCCAACGCCTAGAGGCCCTCGAAGAGGTCGGCCGGGCCTTCGAGGGTGTGGAGAAGTGCTTCGCTATTCAAGCGGGTCGCGAGATTCGTATAATGGTGAAGCCTCAGAGGATAGATGATATTGCCGCTAACCAACTTGCGAGGGATGTCTCGAAGAAGATTGAGAAGACCCTGACGTATCCTGGTCAGATAAAGGTAATTGTGATTCGAGAATCGCGCGCGGTCGAATATGCTAGATAGATGTTGCGTAATTTGGGAATGATTTTCAATTCGACGGAATCATGAAAAACCGCTCCCCGAATTCTAATTCGGGGAGCGGTTTTGTTTATTGCCTGGTCATATCAGGGTGCTCCATACACTTTGTGACGACGCTAGGTGCAAATGACGGATAACGCCTGCAAAACTGCCATCTTGAGTTCTATCTTTGGATGTTTATTATTATGGACCAATAGATGGAGGGATTTTTGAAAGCCACGGTCGATCTGCACCTACACACGACTGCGTCCGACGGTCGCCTATCTCCCACCGATCTGGTGAGGCTGTGTGCACAGCGAGGACTCCGCCAGATTGCCATCACTGATCATGATTCACTAGATGGACTGCCCGAGGCTGATGTTGCTGCGGAGGACCTTGGCATTGAAATCATCGCAGGTGTTGAACTCGGTGCGGACTCTCAGGGCAGTGAGGTTCACCTGCTAGGCTACTTTGTCGATGCTGATGCCCCCGAACTGAGAAGTATTCTCGCCAATTTTCGAAAGGGTCGGACGACTCGGGGGCGGAGGATCGTGGAGCGGCTGGCTGAATTGGACGTCCACGTGTCGTGGGAGCGTGTTCTGGAGATCTCGGACGGTGGTGTCGTCGGTAGACCACATATTGCCCAGGCGATGGTGGAGAAGGGATATATGCATTATCCGAAGGAGGCGTTCGACCAGTATCTAGGCCGTAACAGGCCGGCCTATGTTGGTAGGGGGAAGCTGACACCAATGGAGGAGGTGGTGGCTTTGGTACGGAACGGGGCGGTCCCGGTTATGGCCCACCCGACCTACTACATGGCTGGAGAGGGTCCTAAGGAAGTGGTAAGACTGACGGAGATGCTGGTAAATCTGCAGCATGCGGGCTTGGCGGGTATGGAGGTGCACTATGGTGATTACACGCCATACCAGATCGACATGCTATCCTCAGTGGCCCGTGATCTGGGTCTTATACAGTGTGGAGGTAGTGATTACCATGCTTCCGGGAACCCCGACGAGATAGAACCCGGAATGGTGGGTCCTCCCCAGGAAGTCATAGTTGAGTTGCGAGAGGTGAAGGAGCGGATTATGTTGCGAGAAGGAACTTAGCTCGACGAGATGGGTGTTCTAATTCTCCTAGTAATTGCAGCCTACCTCTGGGGTGCAATCCCGTCGGCATACCTAGTAGCGCGGTACCGAAAGGGTATTGACATCCGAAGATACGGCTCCGGAAACGTCGGTGCATCCAACATAGTAGAGCATGTGGGATGGCGAATTGGCTTGACTGTCGGGATATTCGACGCAATTGGGAAGGGCACCCTCACTATAGTCTTCGCGCGTTTTCTAGGCCTAGATCTTCTTGTGCAGGTCTGGATGGGGTTGGCTGCAATTGTAGGACACAACTGGTCTGCGTATCTGCGCCTGATGGGTGGCAGGGGGATCGCGACATCGTTGGGTGTGCTTCTCGGTCTGGGCCTACTGTGGGAGCTACCAGTTTGGGTCGCCTTCATTACCTTTGGATGGTTCGCCAGGCGGGACACCGCTTTGTGGGTGTTGGTAGGCTCAGTGATCCTCCCGTTCATATCTGCCACACGAGGGCAACCCACAGAGATCGTCTGGATGCTCTCTGTGGCAGTAATGATCATCGTGGTTAAGCGTGCGATGGCGAACTGGGAGCCCCCGCAATCTGACCGAATTGGACGAGTGCGGGTATTTGCGAACCGAATATTGTGGGATCGAGACGACTCGATCAAGGAGAACTGGACAATGCGACGGCCCGTGCCATAGGTGAACCGTGTGTAGAGGGGCGATCGTCACACTATCCCTAGTAATCAATTCGAGGAAAACTGGTCATTGATTGACACAACGACATACTGTGCAGAGCACGAGGGCACCTTGACAAGCCTGCGGTGCAGCCGCTGCGAGAAGCTGGTCTGCCCTAAGTGCATGGTCCAGGCGCCGGTGGGGATACGGTGTCGAGAACACGGTAAGGGCCAGAAATTACCGACCTACCAGGTTTCAATCGGTCACATGATTCTAGGCCTTAGTTTGGCCATAGTAGTCGGCGCGATCGGGGGCGTCGTGCTCGCCTTCATCGTTCCTGTCCTTGGGGGCTTCTACGGCGGAATAGCCATGGCGGGCTTCGGATATCTTATGGGAGAGGCAGTCACGCGTGCCACAAACTATAAACGTGGCATGTCCCTGATCGTTGCTACGGTGGTCGGCATGGTCGTCGCATCGGGGGTATTTTTATCCCTGCTGGGGGGGTGGTCCGACCCCTTCGGTCTGTTGGGTATTGGGGCCGGGACATATCTGGCAATCACGCGGGTTAGGTAGTATGTTCAGACGCGTATTTGATTCTGGCCTGTTGCCCTTTCGGGTTTACTACGAACATTAACTGAAAGCTCCGTATTGTTGATAGAACTCGCAAACTTGTATGATGTGATGCGAGAGTTGACTAAGTGGGAGAAATCGAATGGATGATCCGGATCGGCTAGATAGGGATATAATTGCGATTTTGAGCGAGGACGGCCGCACGTCGAACGCGAGAATCTCACGAAAGGTGGGGGTTAGCGAAGGGACTGTTAGACGTCGGCTCAAAAACCTTGTTGAGAAGCAGTACATTCATGTGGTGGCACTCTCGGACGCGGCCAAAATGGGGAACATGTCCCAGGCTTTGATCGGTGTGCAGGTGGATCCGGACAAGGTCGATGTGGTCGCCGATACACTGAAGGATTTTTCGGAGGTCGCCTGGGTTGCCGTGACGACAGGCACTTACGATATATTCGCCTGGGTAACGCTCCAGTCTGCGGAGGCTCTAGGGATATTCCTCAGAACGAAGGTTGGCACGGTACTTGGTGTAAGACGTACCGAAACCTTTGTCAATCTGGATAAAAAGCGAGGGAACTACGTCATCTAGCCAGATTCCAGACGGCGATGGCCGGCGAGATGCCCCCTCAATCCAGAGGGGGCATTTTCGTACTTGAATCAGGGGCCTTGTACCATTTCAAATCCACTGCATTATAATCGAGTGGTGCTGCGTACAATACATAGGATGAAGCTCGGTGTCGCCAGGGGGTGTACCTGTAACTTGAGAGCCAGCCCTGTGATCCTAGGATCTGATGAATTTGATTTCAAGCTCATCGAAGCACACCGAGGGGATCGGTGACATACATGTGCCCCCTTATCGTATCGAGAAATGAGATGTGAAGAGTAGTGAAGCCCCTATTCTGGGAGTGTGA